>NZ_JBIATA010000038.1:0-78249 GCF_042891295.1 Streptomyces sp. NPDC001902
TGACCGCCGCCATCTGGCACAACCACCACACCGGGCAGAGCGTCCTACGATCCCTGACCGCCTACGACCATTAGCCCTTGGAATCGATCATCTAGACGAATTCCAGGACTCGGCAGTCCGCCGTCGAGGGGTCGTTCGCGCAGGCTGTGGCAGATACCGCGCTGGTGGGGGCGATGACGTACCGCGGCTCGGCGAGGATTTCGCCGTCGTAGAGGGTGACGGCGCGCGAAACCACGGTCGTGGTGTTCGCGGAGGAGTTGTTCACCGCGTACGTGGTGTCTGCCTGCCAGGTTGGCGTGCCGGAGACCTTCTTGAAGGTGGTGACGCTGCCGTCGGTGTCCTTCAGCGTGTACGCGCCGTCCTTGAGGGTGAGGGTGAGGTTTTCCGCACCCGGCTCAGGGGTCCAGCCTCCGGTGGAGTTGAGGGCGAAGCCGGTCTGACCGCCTGTGGCGTCCATGACCGCGACCGAAGTGGGTGAGGTCTGCTTCACGTACGTCCAGTCGGACGTGGCCGCGGAAATGCCGGACGTCCAGTTGGGGCCGAAGATCGCGACCTGGCCGGACTGGCCTGTCCCCGCGTGGGGGTCGCGGGAGGAGAAGCTGCGGGTCACCGACACGCCGAACGCACCGGCGTCCGTGGCGTCCAGGCCGAAGTCACCGGTGAGCATGTTGACGGTGCCCGGCCCGATGGCGTTGACGGGCGCGTTGTTGGCCTTGCCGTCGACGGTGACCGTGGCCGCATCGGTGCCGTAGGTGTTGGTGCCGTCCGTGAACAGCGCCCGCACCTGGACGGGACCGTCGTCGGGAAGCTGTCTGGTCGCCGCCCAGATGAGGTCGGCGGGGTTCGCGGAGGAGGGGAAGGTGACCGGCCAGGAGGGGATGGCCGATCCGTCCTCGGTCACGTAGGTGACCGGGATCGGCTGCCAGGCGACGCTGTCACCGATCCGGTATTGGTATGTCACGCCGGTGAACGCCCCGGCCTGCGTGGCCGACAGCGTCACAGCGTCGTCCGTGGTGTCCCCCGTGACGGGGGACGCGAGGCCGGCTTTGCCCACACCGAAGGCGTAGGCAGTCGTGGCCGTGGAAATGTTGCCGCCCGAGTCGATCGTGCGGGCATACAGGGTGTGCCAGCCGTTGCCCGGCTTGACGGTGATGGTCTGCGGCTTGCCGCCGGTGCCGTCGATGGTGTCCAGAGCTCGGTTGGGAACCGTCGTGTCGTCCAGCCCCCATTGATAGCCCGCGCCGTCAGTGGAGGTGGTGCTCAGGGTGCACGTCGCGCCGCTGCTCGACTTGTCAGTCCACGTGCCGGCGGAATAGGGGGAGCAGGAGATTGTGGGCGCGGCCGGCTTGGCCGCGTTCGGCGCGAAGTACAGGTACGAGGACCAGGAGCCGTAGTCCGTGCCGTCATAGCCACGTACACGCATCCGAAGGTGCGAGATGGGCAATGGGTTGGCGCTGGGGATGTCCAGTGTGGCCGTGCCGCCCGAAGAGACGGAGGGCGAGGTCCCGGTGTACGAGTACGTCGGGTCGCTCGGATAGGCCGGGTCGTTGGTGATCTCGAACTGGGCCTTGACCGTGGATCCGTCCGCGTCGGTGACCTTCGCCGACAGCTTCGGCGTCAGCGAGGTGACGTAGCGCGAACCGTTGTAGGCGTTGACCACACTCGGCGAGATCGCGGCCGAGGCTGTGGTGGCGTAGGAGTTGTAGGTGACCGTCAGGTGCGGCTCGGTGGCGCCGTCGACGCCTGAGTTGTAGTTCGCCGAGCGGAAACGCCGCCAGGTCAACGTGTCGGACTCGTCCGCGCCGCGGACCTGGAGGCCGTAGTTGGCCGAGCCGTCGGCCCAGGCCTGCACGATAGCGTCGATGTCGAAGTTCATCGTGCCGGCCGGGCAGGAGGAGCTCCAGCCCAGGGCGGCCTTGTTGGTCACCGCGCCAGTCGCCGTGGTCGACGGCTGGGTGTGCCAGGTCACGGTCGAGGATGACCAGCTGGTGGTGATCCGGCGAACCTGGGTACCGGCTCCGGTGGTGGAGCAGGTCGAGGCGTAGTACGAGTACAGGGCGAGGTTGGTGTCGGTGATGTGCTTGCCCTTGAACTTCGCCACATCGAACATCAGGTACGAGCGGGCGATGTGGCCGCCGGCGTCGTAGGTGCCCGACTTCAGCTCCGTGGAGGAGACCTGGGAGTCTTCGTAGTCCGGGGTCTGGATCCAGGTGTCGGTGGTCTCGGCCAGCGTGGAGGTGGGGTCGACCGTCACCGGGTACGTCGCGGTGGCTAGGAAGTCCGCCGCGGGTGTCAGCACCAGGGTCTGCTTGCCGTCATCGCCGGTTTCGATCTTCGTGGCGACCCGGGCCTGGTGCTCCGGCTCACCGGAGACCTCGTTCTTGGTGGAGTCCCACATCATCGGGGCCGGCGCCTCGGCCACCAGCTTCCCGTCGGAGTCCTTAAGCAGCAGGTGGCCCGAATCTGCTTCGGACAGCTTCAACCCTTCCAGGTCCATCGGGATCCGGTAGGACACCGGCCCGTCCGGCTGCTGGTCCAGGACCACATTCTGCGAGAAGCCCTGCGGCAGCGCCGTGACCGTCAGCGTCTGCCCGGCGCCCAGGTCGTAGGAAGCGGTGTCGTCCTTCACCTGCGGGGTGGGGAGCTTGTCCTGCCAACCCAGGCCGAAGGACTTGTCGCCCTTGGCCACCGACGCAAGCGCCGTGTCACCGCCATCGGAGACCGCGATGTCCGCGGCCGCCGCCTGCGGCGTCAGGGACGCACCGGTGTCAGACAGGGACGTGTCGATGTCCTGCCACGTACCGTCCTGCTTGACCCGGACCGGCCCGGCGTAAGCCGCAGTCTGCAGCTCACCACTCGGCAGCGCCCACGTCGTGGAATCCGACGTCCGCGCCGCCAGCACCTCGATCTTCCGGTCCTGCAGCCGGGCCATCAGCAGTGCTGACGCCTCGTCCTGCGCCTGCGCCGGGCCCTCGGCCTTGGCCGTCGCGGTAGCCGTGGGCGTCTGCTGCTCCAGCGCCACCGCCTGCCCGGTGGATTCCACCACCAGGGCCGTCTCAACGGCCAGCATCAGGGACACAGCCACGGCTATGCGCCGCAGGCGCCTGCTCGCCCCAGGCGAGGCAGGTCTGAACGGGCCTGGCAGCCCGTCCTTGAACCAGAAAACCATCACATCTCCTTCAAGAGATCCCCATGGGATCAGGAAGGAGAGATCTATCCCGCCGCAGGCACGGGTTTTCCGCCGGGGCCCCGGAAGACCCCGTCCCCCCTTCGCTCAGTCACCTGACCAGCGGCGATATGACCGATTCCCCCATGAACTGACCCCGCGTGCATGACTCTCGAAAGGCCAAAGAAAGATCAAGACCAGGGCGGACCAAATTTTACTTTTGTTGTACACGCATCAAATTGGTCACCCAACTGGCCACTCTCAGAGTGAACTTGTATCCAGTCCTGAGTAAACCAAAGGAAAACCACGTATGACCATTTTGTGTATGCTTCGAACCTGAAATCCGATCATTCGGAGCCTCGGGCAACCACCGCCCACGCCGAAAGCGCCCACCGGCCCCCGGCAGCCGGGCCTCGGCATCGCCGATCAGCCCGCGGACAGACACCGGTTGCGGAGACCCTGGATCGGACGAGGCCCAACGCCACCGGTCGAAGACAGCCTCAGGGCCCCGCCGCAACCAGGGGAGTGATCCAGCCACGGCTCCCTGGCGACCCGCCAGGAGGAGGGCCCATTGCTGCGGTCCACCGCGAGGGCGGCCGGCACAGGCGGCCGTGGCAACTGGGGGAAACCTCGCCCGACGACGGCGGCCGCTCCACACGAAGCCCGGTCCCCGGCAAGGACGGCCCAGGCGTCACACGATATGGCCCTCGGATCTCCGCCGGGTTGCGTCCTTGGAAGTGGTGTAACGGGTTGGACCTGATGCGGGGGTTTGCTCCGGAGTCCGGGTTGATGCCCGCATAGAGAAACGGCCACCGGCTGATCTTCGAAGTGTCGAAGCCTCGAAGGAGATCAGCACGATGACCGCACCCAACAGTCTGCCCCTGAACGCCCTCGCCGACGAGAACCTTGCCGCGGCGAGTCCCGATCTGCTGCGGGCGATGGTCAAGACGTTCGCCGACGCGCTGATGTCCGCGGAGGCCGATGCGCTCTGCAATGCCGAATACGGGCAGGTCAGCGACGAACGCGTCAATCACCGCAACGGATATCGCCCGCGCGAGTGGGACACCAGGGCCGGCACGGTCGAGCTGGCCATCCCCAAGCTCCGCAGCGGCAGTTACTTCCCGCACTGGCTCCTCGAACGCCGCCGCAGGGCCGAACAGGCCCTGATCTCGGTGGTGGCCACCGCCTACCTGCTCGGGGTCTCCACCCGCCGGGTCGAGAAGCTCGCCGAGTCCCTCGGCGTCACCCAGCTGAGCAAGTCCCAGGTCAGCGCGATGGCCAAGCACCTGGACGAACAACTTACCTCGTTCCGCAACCGACCCCTGGATGCCGGACCGTATGCCTTCGTCTGGGTCGACGCACTGACCCAGAAGGTCCGCGAAGACGGCCGCATCATCAACGTCCACGCGCTGGTCGCGGTCGGCGTCAACGCCGATGGTCACCGCGAGATCCTCGGCCTGGACGTCGCCACCGCCGAAGACGGAGCCGGCTGGCTGGCGTTCCTGCGCTCGCTCATCGCCCGCGGCCTGGCCGGCGTCCAGCTGGTCGTCTCCGACGCCCACGCCGGCCTCGTCGACGCGATCGGCGCGACCCTGCCTGGCGCTTCGTGGCAGCGCTGCCGCACCCACTGCGCCCGCAACCTGCTCAGTCAGGTTCCGAAATCAGCCCAGCCGTGGGTGGCCACGCTGCTGCGGACCGTCTTGTCGGCGTACACGTGAACGTACATAGCCGCGTACGGATGAGCGTGCAGCGTTCGTGATGTGCTGAGATGCCGACTCTTGCATCCTGCTGGCTGTAGGGCTGGGTGCAGAGAGGGGCGGGCCGTGGTCTTGGATCCGCAGCGCTGGCTGGAACTGCGGCGTTTCGCAGCTTGGTTGCGTCTGGGGCTATGAACCTGTCAGAGGTGGCCGGGGAGACAGGACTGAACTGGCGGACGGTCAGCAAGTATTTGTCCGTTGACGGACCTGCATCGCCGCCTCGGCGGTCGCCGAGCGGGCGGTCGCGAGCGAGGGTGATTGATGAGTTCGCGCCGCTGGTCGACTCGATGCTGAAGACGGAAGTCCTTCTGAAGGCATCGGTGATCCACGAGCGGACAAGTCTGCACGCCGGCGGCATGGGAAGAGCGATCCGGTCGATGCTGAGGCCGCCGCTCGCGCCGTCCTCAGCGGCCGGGCGACCGCCGTCCCCAAGTCCGGCGACGTCCCCGTGGAGGACCTGCGAGCCTACAAGCTGGCCAAGGATTCAGCGGTCAAGGCTCGCACGCAGGCCATCAATCAGCTCAAGGCCGTCCTCGTCACGGCTCCGGCCGATCTTCGGGAACAGCTGACACCACTGAGCAACCCGAAACTCATCCAGGCATGCTCAAACCTTGACCCGGCCTGCCCACACGAGGCCGTGGCATACACATTACGGCTGCTCGCCAGCCGAATCCGGCAACTCAACGATGAGGTCCGCGAGCTCACCAGCCGCATCACTGCCACCATCGAGCTGCATGCGAGCAATTGTCAATACCTGTGGATCAGCTGACCTCGGTCAGGGTCGCGAAGCCGGTGGTGGGTAGGTCGGGGCCTGCGGCGAGCGGGGCAACTTCCCCCTCAGTCGACGTCTGGCGCGGAATCGGTTGAGGCCGCCGCAGAGTTCCACGACGCCCCCGACAAGAGGCACACTGTCGGTCTACGCGCACGAGTTGGTGCGGCCGTGCGTGGTGCGGAAGGTTGAGTTGCATGGCCATTGCGAAAAGGGGCACGCGGGTAATTGTTGTCGACGGGGAACGCTATCGCTGGGTAGTCGCGCCCAATGATGAGCCCGGTCTGGCAATCGTTGTCCTGCACGAGGAAAATGATGGACAGCGCATGGCGACGTGGGTTGAGCACGGTGTGGTGATCGCACCTGGGTTGGTTGCGGAAGTCATACGAGATGCGCTGCTTCACCACGGCTGGACACCTCGGCAACGTCGCAAGCAGCTCACCTTGCGATGCCTGGACAGAAATCCGGATTCGGCGAATCTCAGGTTGGTCAGTTGGCCGCCTGCGGTTTGAATGGGTGGCTCGTCAATCAGTTGAACTCAGTGTCAGGCAACAGCAGGCGCGGGCCGCTCGACCAGCTGGCCGCGTTCGAAGCGGGCGCCGGCACGGACGAGCGGGACGAGATGGGAGCCGTTGATGACCCGCCAGCGGGCCTGGGCGGATTCGACCAGCTTGAAGACCATCGCCAGTCCTGCCGCGCGGCTGCCGGCGCCCTTGGTGACCTTGGTACGGAGGCGGACGGTGGCGAAGGTCGACTCGATGGGGTTCGTGGTGCGCAGGTGGATCCAGTGCTCGGCCGGGAAGTGGTAGAACTCCAGCAGCACGTCCTGGTCATCGGTGATCTTCCGGACCGCCTCGGGGAACTTCGCGCCGTGGAGCTTCGCGAACGTCGTGATGGCCTGCTCGGCACGCTCGCGATCTTCGGCGTTGTAGATGTCCTGCAGGGCCTTCTTCGCCGCCGATTGCGCGGACTTGGGCATGGCGTCCAGCACGTTGGCGGTCTTGTGAACCCAGCACCTTTGCTCGCGGGTGGTGGGGAAGACCTCGCGCAGGGCCTTCCAGAAGCCAAGCGCGCCGTCGCCGACCGCGAGCACCGGGGCCCGCATGCCGCGGCGCGCGCAGTCACGCAGGAGGGCGGCCCAGGCTTCGGACGATTCGCGGTAGCCGTCAGTCATGGCCACCAGCTCTTTGGTGCCGTCGGCGCGGACGCCGATCACGGCCAGAACGGCGGCCTTGGCCTCTTCCAGGCGGATCCGCAGGTGGATGCCGTCGACCCAGACGTACACGAGACGGTGCCGGACAGATCGCGGTCCTGGAATGCGGCGTGGTCTGCTTGCCATTGGGCGGTCAGCCGGGTGACGGTCGCCGGCGACAGGCCCGCCGTGGAGCCGAGGAACTGCTCCAGCGCGGGCACGAAGTCCCCGGTGGACAGGCCGTGCAGATAGAGCAGCGGCAGCACCTCCGCGATCTTCGGAGACCTGCGGCACCAGGGCGGCAGGATCCCCGAGGAGAACCGCTTGCGCTCCCCACTGGTTGCGTCCACCCGCTTGTCGTTGACCCGCGGCGCCCGCACCTCGACCGATCCGGCCGCGGTGGTGACCTTCCTTGGCTGGTGGCAGCCGTTGCACACCACCAGACGGCGACCGCTCTCGTCCCGCTGGTCGGCCAACTCGGCTATGTAGGAGTTGACCTCGGCCTCCAGCGCGGCGGCCAGCATCCGGCGCGCGCCCTCCCGGACAATCTCGTCCAGAAGCGATAACCCGCCACTGGTGGTGCCGTCGGCGTTGACTACGGTGAGCACGGACGTGCCTTCCCGACCGACGCGCCAACGTCGGCCTTGCTCGATGGCCTATCGATCGATCACCAGGGAAGGTACGTCCTCCCCGGCCCGATCCACAGGTTCCGAGCATTGCTCGCTGCATGCGCCGGCATTCCTGGAAATCCAAGGCGTCGGACCCGACAGCGCAGCCGTTCTCCTCGTCACCGCGGGCGACAACCCCGAGCGACTGACCAGTGAAGCCTCGTTCGCAGCCCTGTGCGGAGTCAGCCCCGTCGAAAGATCATCGGGCAAAATCCAGCGCAGGCGACTCAACCGCGGGGGCGACCGCCAAGCCAACGCCGCCTCTACCGCATCACCCAAAGCCGCCTGCGGTGGGACAGCCGCACCCAGGCCTACCTGGAACGACGCACCCGGGAAGGCAAGAGCCGTCGCGAGATCATCCGTTGCCTGAAGCGCTACATCGCCCGTGAGATCTACAAGTGCTTACAGGAAGCACCCACCTACGCAGATCAACCCCTAGCAGCTTGACGAACCATAGGGGCATCAATCCGCAGGAACGACTGAACAAAGAGATCCGCCGCCGCACCGACGTGGTCGGTATCTTCCCCGACCGCACCGCCGTGATCCGCCTGGTCGGCGCCGTCCTGGCCGAACAGAACGACGAGTGGACCGAGGCCCGCCGCTACATGGGCCGCGACCTGCTGGCCAAAGCCCGCCTCCACCCGATCGAGTCACAGACCGGCGACACCGTCCTGCCGACCGAACTCACCGCATAGCCTCAAAGAAGAGATCACCGAGTGGCCGTCGATACACCACTCCAGCGGACGTGACCGCAGCCACCGGCCCTCGTGCAACGGGCTGTCCCCTGATTCGATGAGGTACTGGGCAAAGCGGTGAGCCCACCGATCCGGGCTGCCCGCCAGGGCGCGCCCCACATCGGCGCGCAGCGGCGGAACAATAGAGCGGTACTCGTCAGTGCGCCAGAAGTCCACGCCCTAGAGTTGTTCGTCGACAACGGCGAGCAACACAGGCCGCGACAGCTGGGAGACCAGCAGCCGCTGCCCGGCACTGAACACGCACAGTCCCGGCTGGTGACGGTCCTGTACGTCCAGGGACAGGCCCACCCACGTACCATCGTCCCGCGTGACATCGCTGCGCTGCATGCCGAGAGCGTAGACGGCTGGTGACAGGGACAGGGACCTCGACGATGGCGCCCTTGACCGTCCGACCGACTGGCACACTCCACGAACCGGTGACCCTGGCCGGGAATGCGAGCGGTGCTCGTTTAAGCTCCTCACCCCGTTTGAGCGCCGGACCGAGTGAGGCGAAGAGCGGCCCTGGCCGACTTCAGGGCTCTGGCCGCTTTATCGTGAATGATCTCGAGTAGAGGCTGCGGGGTGCTGATACCGATGGGCGTGGCCACACACCGTCACACGTGCTCGTCCGCGGAGGCGGTGATGACGGGCTCGGGGTCGGCTGGCAGGAGTTCAAGCAGGAGGGCCACAGCCTCTTCGGCGGTCTCGACTTCGCCGATCACGGCGAAAGGACTGCGTCGGCGAACCTTGAACCGGCCAGTGTGCAAGGGCTCGATCGATCCGGCCTGCACAGTCCAGGGGTAGCTGGTGGAGCTGCTGAAGAGCAGGGCGAAGTGGCTGGTGAACGGATACAGCCGCCGGAGTCGTGGTTGAGCGGCGGCAGCTTCCAGCAGCGGAACGATGCCCGGATATGGGCGCCCGGGCGTGCGGATCTGATGTACTGCATGCCTCCACTGCCAGCTGAGTCGTAGGGACTGCCAATGAGCCTCGACAACGTCAGCCAGCCCGCGACTGCGTGCTGCAGCTATGTCTGGCAGAACTGGTCTTGGAGGTAGGGGGAACTGTTGATCGCAGGTCTCGTCATTCGCGTCCACTGTCATAGTGTCGCGGCCGTTGGCTGAAAGCGGTGCTCTAATAACGAAGATCATGGCCGGGTAAGAATGCGTGTCCGGAGGAGTCGGAACGAGGCTCGGCCGTACATAGCTCGCTTCAGTGTTTTCACCCGGTTTACGTGTCCTTCAACGACCCCGGAGCTCCAGGGGAGGGTCAGACCGGCGGTCACCGCGTCGAGGTCCTGGCGGAGGAAGCCGGCGAAGCCCTTCATGGGCTTCGGTGCGTCCTGCTCGGCCTGCCGGATCCACTCCAGCAGCAGGTGTCCGCGCTGGTGACGGACCAGGTCGGCGAACGCTCGAGCGAGGTCGCAGGCCCGGGTGATGTTGGGGCAGGCGAGTCGGACTTGAAGGAGTCGCTCGTCCTGGCTTTCGGTCAGCGTCTCCCGGGGCCGCATGATCCATGAGGTGATCTTGCGAGGGCTCGGGATGTCGGCCCGGACCGGTTCGGCGGTGCCCGCGCGAACGGCGGCGAGGTGCTTGCGGACGACCTGGCGGCTGCCGCGATAGCCACGAGCGTGGATCTCCAGGAAGAGCTGGGTGCCGCTGGCCTGGCCTTGGGATTCGGTGAAGCGGCTGTTGAGATATGCCTTGAAGGGCTCCAGGACGCCGTTGGGGCGGCGCTCGCGGGCGGAGGCCAGCAGCTCGCCGAGGTCGGTGTCACGGAAGCGGCGCACGGTCTTGCGGTCGAGGTTCAGACGGCGGGCGATGGCGCTGATCGTCCAGCGTTTCTCCAGCAAGCGGTGGATGTCCTCGTAGCGGTGGCGGGTGCGTTCGATGATCTGGGTGCGGGGCAGTTCCGCGGCAGGTAACAGCATCGGGGGCGGCTCCGGCGCCTCGGTCACCGTCTCCTCCTCGGCGCGTTTGCGCAGGCAGCCGCGGTGCTGGTGGCGGGTCTTCTCCACTGCGGCGGACAGGTTCTGCAGCAGGTGCCAGCGGTCGGCTACTTCCACGGCGTGCGGGGCAGCTTCCCTGACCGCCTTGGTGTAAGAGGTGGCCCGGTCACTGCAGATGATCTCCGCACCGGGATGCTCGGTGAGCCAGGCCGCGAACGTCTCCGAGGTGCGGTCTGGCAGTACGTCCACGATCCGGCCGGCCTCGACGTCGACCAGCACGGTGCCGTAGGTGCAGCCCTTGCGGAAGGCGAACTCGTCCACCCCCAGCACCCGCGGCGCACGGTCCGGCACTGTCGGCGCCGTCAACAGCCTGAGCAGTCGGGTTCGGCCCGCGACCAGCCGCAGGCGGCGGCACAACCGTGCGGCCGGACGGCCGCCAAGCTCGATTGCGATCGACCGCAGCCACCCCGTCAGCCCGGTACTGGAGCGACGGTGCCGCTCGGACAGGCCCGGCACCTGCTCGACGAACGTCGTGCGGGAACAGTTCTTGCGATCACAGAAGTACCGGCGGACCCGCAGCCGGACTATGACCCGGCGCGACCCCAACGGCCCCTCATGTAGGGCTTGTTGATACGTGCTATGTATGCGCCTCGCCTGTTTCCGGCAGTCCGGGCACCGGCCCGGGCGAGCGGCGGACACGGCCTCCACCACGAGGACGTCGGAGGAGTCGCTGACGCGCTCCACTCGCACAGCGATCCCTGGAAACAGCACAGCCTCGACCGTCTTGCTTGCCATGCCGGGACATACTCTGCCGAAACGATCCCTCGCTCACCTCCCTGACCTGGGGATTCACGGAACTGCGGCCAGAGCCGATTTCAGGAATTCCCATCAGGGAGGGGTGGACGGACACCCCCGCGAACCATCACGCCCGCTTGCAGCCGTCAAGCCTGCGTCGCGGCAGGCACCCCGCTCACGGCAGTCCGATGCAAGGCCGAACCGTCACCTTGCGGCGCGCACCGGGCCACCACGGCCACGACTGGCTCCCCTGCACGCCCGATCCCTCAGGCCGCCACGTGGCGAGCACTCCATGGTGACGCCGCCGGTCCGCCTGTCCCCACGGCCACCCCCGACATCGTTCCCCTTAAAAGGACTTCGTGAGGTCCACTGACGAGGCTGGTCGACGTCCCCGGGGGGCGCCACGGCCGCGCCATGCCGGCAAGGGACTGCGCACTCGCCGCCCATGCGGCGCGTTCGGCGTCACCGGGACGTACGCGCCCCCGACCGTCCGGGTAAACGGATGGTCGAGGGCGAGCGTGACGCGACAGGATGCCCCGCATGACATTGCCCACCCCCGATCTGCACACCGCTCGCCTGCGACTGCGGCCGTTCACCGACGCCGACGCGGCGCCGCTCTACGCGCTGCACAGCAGCGCCCACGTGCTGCGTTACTGGGACTCCCCGCCGTGGACCGAACTGGCCCGCGCCCAGCGCTTCATCGCGTACTGCCGGACGATCGAGGAGGAAGGCACGGGAGCGCGGATGGCCGTCGACCGCGTCTGCGACGGCGCGTTCATCGGCTGGTGCGGCCTGACCAGATGGAACCCGGACTTCCGCAGCGCGTCCCTGGGCTACGTCTTCGGCGCCGCCGCGTGGGGCCACGGCTACGCCACGGAGACCGCGCACGCCGTCCTGCAGTGGGCGTTCGACACCCTGGACCTGAACCGCGTCCAGGCCGAGACCGACACCCGCAACTTGGCGTCCGCCCGGGTCCTGGAAAAGCTCGGCTTCGTCCGCGAAGGCACCCTCCGCGAGGACTGCGTCGTCAACGGCGACGTCTCCAACTCCTGGGTCTTCGGCCTCCTCCGCCGCGAGTGGCACCCGACGAGCAACCCGACGGCCGGCCGATAGGACCGAGACGCGCCAGCTTTTCAATCCACAACCTCCACCGAGGTCACCGTGACTCACTCCGGCGAGCTCGACGTCTTGGCTTGCCCCACCGATCCCGACCATCCGCACCGCTGGAGCATGGAGCGGCAACATCCTCATCTGCATACTCGGGTGCTGTCGCTTGTCGTGAACATCGAACACACTGCGACCCGGGTGCCTTCCGAAGCACTGAACAACTCTGGATGCAGTTGTTGCACTTGAGACAACATCTCTTGACATTGACATGCCATTTCTTCGCCACCAGAATCAGCCCGTCGAAACGGCATCACAGGGGGAGAATTTGATCAAGAACAAGCTTCGCATCGCAGCCATCGCCCTCCTCACGCTCGGGGCGAACGCCCTCACCCTCGTAGGCCCGGTATCAACGGCTCACGCGGGAGCGTTCGGGACGGTAGAGAACAGGCTGCCGTCGAGCTACACCGTCAAAACCGCCCGCTTCCTCAGCGACGGCGCCAGCAAGTGCAACATCTGGAACCCCAGCGGCGGGAACGACGGCAGCGCCAACGTGGTTCGGGCCACCTGGAACTGCAACACGCGATGGCTCCCGTCCGGAAAGTCCAGCGACAGCGAATTCGGCTGGTTGTACGACGCGGACGGCGTCATGGTGGAATCGAACTACATCTATCAGGACGGCAGTTGGGCTCAGTCCCCCACGGCCTTCATGTGGACACGCTTCCACGACTACGACAGGGTCATCTGCGAACTCGACTACTACGGTCGGCCTCACTGCTACACCGCATAGCCTCACACACCCTGCCGAAACGGCACTTTGGGGGCGGGCCATAGGCTGGGCCGCCCCCAGATCCACAGCCAGGAGGGCGGTTTCGCAATGACCTTGCGATGTCGCCGCCAGATGCACGGTACGCGTGCCAGAGTCAATTCGGCAGACGGTTCGAGCCGGACCCTGCGACCACTGCGGATTGCCATCGGGGTGGTCGTTGATCCAGGTCAGCCCGCCGAGGTCGAGGCGGGTACGGGCACGGGTGACGGCGACATAGGCGAGGCAGGCGTCGTCGATCGGACCGGGCAGCGGGCTACCGCGCTCGTCGGTTTCGTCGCTGTCCTCGGATGGATGGAAGTCGTCGGCGATCTCAACCTCTCGCGGCCCTTGGCTTTGCGCGCGGTCGACACCGCCGCGTACGCGCCGCCGTGCTCGCAGCCGTCCGCGCGCGGCGCGAACGGCACGTCGAGTCGCCAGTCGAGGCCTGTCCCCCAGGCCGGTGTCCCGTCGGATTCACTCAAGACGACCTCGGCAGTCTCCGCGAGGCGCACCTTGAGCTCGCTCTCGGCCGCTCCCTGACGGGCGAATCGCTCCCGGTAGGCACTGGCGACCTGGTGCTCACTCATGTAAAAAGTGTCGTCGTTGACCCGGAGGGCGCGTTGAAGGTTGACCTGTCCTTGTCCTTCTCCTGCCAGCCGTACTGGAAGTGCGGCGCCGTCTCACTCGCCGGGATGTCGACGACAAGGATGTCCGGGCCCTTGCCGCCAGGAGCCCGCAGCGCGTCTCGTCACTCCTGTCCCTTATTTATTCTTCGGTTCCCCTGTGTGCGATCGCCTCGAGCGAACGGTGAAGCTCCACCGCGTGGTCGAACCCAGGAGCGCCGGAGCCCCGGCCCGACAGCGCCTCGGCCACCTCCGCGTACAGATGGGCGACGTTGTGGGCCGGCGTTCCGGACAGCCCCGGGAACCGGTCGTACCCAGCGGGTAGTTCGAGCGGAGACAACGCCTCCTGGTCGTGCGCCCCTTCGACGGCCAGCGCGGCACTCATGGGCAGGCCGACATCCCCGGTGATCCGCAGAGATCCTCGCGTCCCGTCGATCTCCCAGGCGAACGGCGTCGTCCGCGGCGCGCCGCCCCGGAAGTGCATACTGGCGACGGCCCCGCCCGGCAGACGGCCGGTGACGGCGATCTGGTCGGGTGCGGTCTTCGCGATCGCCTCTCCTGTATCGGTGTTGACGGCCTGGGTGCGCAGCGTCGCGATCGTCGCCGTGGTCCCGGTCAGTTCACCCAGTGCCACCGCCTGCATGTCGAGCGCGTGGGCGAAGGGAATGGTCATCATCGTCGCCCCGTTGGCGGCGTCCGCGGTATAGGCGGACGCCGACGTGAACGTCGCCCCGCCGCCGGGGAACGAGCAGATCATCGATGAGGAGAGGACCTCGCCGACATAGCCGTCGGCGATCAGGTCGCGGACCCACCTCGTCGCGGCGACACGTGTCCCTGCAGTCCGGTGAACCGAGGTCCGGGGCGGCCCGCGTCCCGCAGGAACTCGGCCTCGGCGAGGTCGCGCGCCAGCGCGGACCCCATCTGCGCGATCGCCCGCAGCCTCGACGTCATCGGGGAGCGCTGGTCGCTGCTGATCATCCGGGACGCCTTCTACGGCAGGGCCACCTTCAACGAGTTCCGCGCCTCACTCGGCATCTCCACCGACGTACTGACCGCCAGGCTCAACACCCTCGTCGACGAGGGCATCCTGGAGCGCCGCCCCTACCGCCCCGAGGCCGGCGGGCGCGGCTCCCGGGAACGCCACGCCTACCACCTGACGCCGGACGGCCGCCAGTTGCGGCCCGTGCTCGGCGCCCTCCTCGATTGGGGCAACAAGCATCGCCCCAATGACTACGGCCCTCCTCGGTGTTGGTCGACACGAGCACCAACCGGCCCGTGCGCCTCGCCTTCGTAGACGAGGACGGCGGCGAGGTGGACGTCGCGCAGGTGGACAGTGTTCTCGGGCCCGGGTACTACGCCTGGAAGGCCCAGCCCCCCGACGGCGGCAGCTGACCGCCACGCCCCCTCGCCATCCTGGTGCGGCCGCACCCGCTCACGCTGCCAGGGCAACTGGTTGTCGAACTGCTGCAAGGCGGCGCGCGTCAGTCATCCAGCATGGCTTGCCGTCACTGCAACACATAGGCCTGGCGAAGCAGTTTTGGCTGGTTGCCGCACTGATACGGTCCCCTTATCGTTGTGGAGAGGTCTCCGCTACGCAAGGAGGGGGAGCATGGTTCGTTCGGATGCTCGCAGGAATCGCGACCGCATCCTGGCCGCCGCTCGTGCGGCGTTCGCCGAGGACGGGGCCGCCTCGATGAACCA
Source organism: Streptomyces sp. NPDC001902 (assembly GCF_042891295.1). Classification (NCBI taxonomy): domain Bacteria; kingdom Bacillati; phylum Actinomycetota; class Actinomycetes; order Kitasatosporales; family Streptomycetaceae; genus Streptomyces; species Streptomyces sp. NPDC001902. The sequence goes on from NZ_JBIATA010000038.1 coordinate 15,263, forward strand.
GATCGCACAGCGGGCCGGGGTGGGGCCGGGCACGCTCTACCGCAACTACGCGTCGCGCGATGAGCTCATCCTGGACATCTACCGGGAGGAGGTCGAGGAACTGGCGGAATCGGTGTCCGAGTCGCTGAGCGCGATGACCCCGATCGAGGCGCTACGGCACTGGACTACGAAGCTGGTCGACGCGATGCGCAAGAAGCACGCCTTGGGCGCCGCTCTCACGCCGGATGTGCGGAAGGCGGTCACGGAGCAGACGTACGGGCCGGTGTTCGATGCGATCACGTTGCTGTTCGACGCGGGGAAGGCGGACGGCAGCGTTCGGACGGATGCCGAGCCCGGTGACTTTCTGCAACTGACCGGTGCGCTGTGGCGGGCTTCCGAGGACCGCACCCAGCCGATGCTTACGCTGATCCTGGACGGGCTGATGGCGCCCACCCTAAGGGAAGAGCCTGCGGAAAGGCTGTAACTGGAGAACTTCTCCACTTCCCGTTGACGATCCGGAGACCTCTCCACTACTGTCTTTCAACGAGCCCTGAAAGAAGCGGAGAGCAGGATGTCGGAGATTTTGGTTACTGGCGGCTCCGGGTACGTCGGAAGCTGGTGCACGCTCGCACTGCTCAACGCCGGCTACTCGGTGCGCACCACCGTGCGCGATCTCTCCCGCGAAGAACAGGTCCGCGAGATGCTGCGCCGCGGCGGTGCCGAGCCGGGCGACAACCTCCGAGTGGTCCGCGCCGACCTGTCGAGCGACGACGGCTGGACGAAAGCCGCCGCTGGCTGCGACGGCGTACTGCACATCGCCTCGCCCACGCTGACGCAGGCGCCCAAGAACGACGACGAGATGGTCCGTCCGGCAATCGACGGCACGCTCCGCGTGCTCCGCGCAGCCCGCGACCGCGGTGTGCGGCGAGTAGTGCTGACCTCCGCGATCGGAGCAATCGCATACGGTCATGAGCCGCGCGACACCCCGTTCACCGAGGACGACTGGACCAACGTCGATGCCGCAGGCATTCAGCCTTATCAGAAGTCCAAGACCCTCGCCGAACGCGCGGCCTGGGACTTCGTGAAGGACGGGGGCCTCGAACTGGCCACCGTCAACCCGACGGGCGTGCTTGGCCCGGTCCTCGGCCCGGACTACTCGCCCTCACTTACTGCAATCGCTCGTATGCTCAACGGGACGATGCCGGCGCTGCTGCCGTTTGCCACCGGCTACGTAGACGTGCGTGACGTGGCCTCTCTGCAGCTGCTTGCGTTGGTTGAGCCGGCCGCCGCAGGGGAGCGGTTCATTGCCACCGCCGGGCGCAGTCTCTGGCTGCGTGACGTCGCTGCAATCCTGCGCGAACGCTTGGGCAAGCAGGCAGACAAGGTACCGACGAAGGAGATGCCCTTGTGGGTTGCTCGCGGACTGGCTCTGGTCAACCCGCAGCTGCGTCAGCTGCGTGCGGCGCTTGGCCGGGACCTGGCGGCCACCTCCTCGAAGGCCGAGAAGCTGTTGGGGTGGAAGCCCCGCCAGATCGAGGACACCATCGCCGAGACCGGCGAGAGCCTTCTCGCCCTTCAGCACTGATTGGATTTTCAGCTCGTGGAACTCTTCGAATACCGCACCGTCGGTCGCTCCGGTCTTCGGGTCAGCCCGCTCACCCTCGGCACGATGACCTTCGGCGACGCCAGCTGGGGCTCCGACCCCGAGACGTCCAAGGAAGTCATCGCACGGTACCTGGACGCTGGCGGCAACGTGATCGACACCGCCAACGGCTACTCCGAAGGCCGCTCCGAGCAGATCGTCGGTGACTACCTCGCCTCCCGGCCCGGCCTGCGGGACCGGGTGGTGATCTCGACCAAGTACGCCCGGAACATGTACAACGGTGACCCGAACGGCGGCGGCAGCAGCCGCAAGGCGATCCTCGAACAGGTCGATGCATCGCTCCGGCGGCTCGGGGTGGACTACATCGACCTCTACTGGCAGCACTGTCTCGACCAGCACACTCCGATCGAGGAATCTTTGGCCACCCTCAACGACCTGGTCCGCGACGGTAAAATCCGCTACATCGGGCTGTCCAACACTCCGGCTTGGGCGGTGTCCCGGATGGCGACGATCGCGGAGCTGCGTGGGTGGGCTCCGATCGTCGCGTTGCAGGTCGAATACTCATTGGTCCGTCGTACCGTCGAAGGTGAGTTGTTCCAGGCCGCCCGCGAGCTGGACCTCGCCGTGCTGCCCTACAGCCCGCTGGCCAGTGGCGTTCTCTCGGGCAAGTACTCACGCGACAACCGAACCCCCAAGGGGTCCGGTCGCGGCCCCCTGGCCAAGGCACAGCTCGATGGCACAAACGCCTTCGACGTGCTCGACGTGCTGCGCGAGGTGGCCAAGAGACTGGACGCGTCGGTCGCAGCGGTCGCCCTGGCCTGGGTACGGCAGCAGGCGCCGGTCACCTCGACGCTCATCGGGGCCCGCTCCGTGACCCAGCTCGAGGCCAACCTTGAGTCGCTGCAGGTGACCATCCCCGAGGACGACCTGCGCGAGCTCGACCAGGTGTCTGCCCCCGACCTCAATTACCCCTACCCCTGGCTGGCCTCGATCGCCGTTCCGCTGACCCAGTCCGGCACACAGATCAATGGCGTCGGCTCCGCCTCCTATCGTCGGTCGGTGTGACTTGCGCGTGGTGCTGTTCGGTGCGACCGGAATGGTGGGGCACGGGGTCCTCACCACACTGTTCGAAGACCCTACGGTCACCGAGATCACGGCGATCGTGCGGCGCAGCACCGGCCGCTCCCATCCGAAGCTCCGCGAGGTTATCCACCAAGGTTTCCAGGATCTCCATGAACTCGAATCGATCTTCGCTGGAGCGCACGCGACGGTCTTCTGCCTTGGAGTGCCGTCGCTCGGCCTGAGCGAGCTCGAATACACGCGCATCACGCGGGATATCGCGGTCGCGGCGGCCGCTGCGGCGCTGCGCGGAAACCCCGGGAGCCTCTTTGTGTACGTCTCGGCCAACCGCGCCGACAGCACCAGCAAGACGATGTGGATCCGGGTCAAGGGCCGCGCCGAAGAGGCGATCGCGGCGATCCACCCACGCGCGTTCTTTCTGCGTCCGGGCCTGATCCGGCCCTCCCGGGGCGCGCGGCCGTCGACCCGCGGGCAGCGCGTGGTCTATCGAATCCTGAAGCCGTTCTTCCCCCTGCTGGCTCGGCGCTGGCCGGCTGTGGTCACCTCGACCCGCGAGATGGCCCTCGCGACCTTGGAGATTCTGCACGCCCCGGAAACCCTGCCCCGACGGCTGGGCAACACTGCGATCAACGAACTTGCCGTGCCCGGCGCCCGCCGGCCTCGCACTGAGGTAGGCGTTCAACTCGGGCTGGTGCCTACCGTTGACCAGCCCCTTTCCCGATCGTGGCTGACGCCGCCGTTCCTCTCGCAGTGCTCTCGCCGGCGCCGGAACGATCCAGACGTTCGGAACGACTCAGATGTGCGGGGATGCTCGGACCGGATGACGAGCCGGTGACCTGTCACGAGCGACTGCTCTTGCAGGTTCGCAAGCCTGCCCGCCGAAGGGGCTTGTCACGGTCCGATGGAAGACCGGGTGGCAGTGTCGTACTCGTCGCGGTCGCGGCGGATGGCGCCGAGGTTGGCTTCGGTCCAGGCGACCAGTTCAGCCAGGACGGCGTACAGACTGCGACCGCGTGGGGTGGGCGCGTACTCGACCCCGGGCGGCACGGTGAGCTCGACGGTGCGGCTGATCAGGCCGTCGCGCTCCAGGCGACGGACCGTGGTGCTGAGGATGTGCATGCGGGCGTGTTGTGGGGTGTCGTACAAGCGATCAACGCAGGGGTGACCACGGTCGCCAACTGGGCCCACAACCTGGGTCCCGAGGCGGACATCGACGCCAACGTGCGTGCGCTGCACGACAGCGGCATCCGGGCCGGCTGTACTTCGGCGGCAAGGCCAGTTCCAGCGGCGATCACTCCCGCTACGAAGCGCAAGCCCGCCACCTGCACGCCACACATACGCCGCACCGGGTGGACGGCCGGACCGCGCTCGGGCTCGCCGTGCGTGGTCCGCCCATGGCGACACCAGCGGAGAACACATCCCCGGGGTTCGGGGCTGGGTGAAGTTGCTCATGCCCGTTCCAACACCCGGTGCGCCCTCGAGGTCACCCCGTGAACCCGCACTCGACATGCCCCGAGAGCTTGTCGAGTGCGGGTTCATGCCGTACGAGGCTCAGGATCTGCGAACCCACGCGCTTTTGAGCGGCACCAGCGCAAGGGTGAGCCGTGCGTCCCGGCGCGTGTACACCGGGACGCCTGGCGGGTCCCCGACTCTATGAGATCCGTCAACTGCTCCATCGCATGCCGAGTTCGTTGAGCGCGGCCACCCGCTGCTCGGGCAGTGCGGCCCGGCGTGCCCGGGCGTTGTTGACGAAGACGCCCAGGCTGACCGTGTGCCCGTCGACCGGTTCCGTGTGACGACACGGCACATTCAGGTGCCCTTCCCGTCCGCGGTATTGACGGGCGGCGGCAATGTTCAACTGCCACTTCTCGTCATTGTTCAACCGCGGCGCCGCCCTCGGTGCTGAGGGAGCGGCCGGCTCGATGCCCAGGACGCTGCGGAGCATCCACTGCTGCGGGACGGACAGCCTCTCGAAGGTGGCTGCGTTCTGCTGGACGGTGGCCCACCTGCCGATGTCCTCGCCCTGGATGACCAGTTGGCCGGTCTCGTGGCCGGTCACGGTGCCGCCGTCCGCGACGTGGACGCGGGCCAGGGTGAAGCGGCGCTGCCAGTCGATGGCCCAGGCCGGGCACCAGGACGGGTCGATCGCCTCGAGGGCTTCGCGTCGTTGTTCGGTGAGCGCGCCGGGCGGAAGGTCGGCGCCGTCGGGCACGCTCGCGGCGAGGCGGGTGGCGCTGCGCTGGTTGTGCAGCCACCGGCCGATTGGGTAGCCGTCGGGGCTGACGGCGTCGTTGGCCGGCAGGAGGTGCCCGTGGGCGGCGAACCATTCCCGGGCGGCGTTCAGGCCGTCCTCGAAGCCGGCGTCGAACTCGGACCACACCATGTCGACTGTACTGAGCGCGGTGATGCGGTCGGTGGCCAGGCGGCCCGCGCGGTGGGCGCGGCGTTGTTCGGCGATCCAGATGCCGAGGGGGAAGCCCTCGTCTGGGTCGTCCTGGTCGACGGGGTCGCGGTAGGTGTAGGGGACGCGGAGGTCGCCACGGGCGGCCCTGTAGGCGATGGCGGACTCGAGTCCGCGCCGCCAGGACAGCTGTGCGGCCTGCAGCACGCGCAGGGAGATGAACCGGGCCAGCATGCCGGGGTCGCGGGGTGTGGCGAACTGCAGGATGCCCGGGGCGTCGACCGGGTCGGCGACCTCGTTCGCGGGGTCAGGGCCGTCGGCGTCGACGGTGTCGGAGGCGGTCGCGTCGCCGTGGTCTTCGCTGGTGCCGCTTGTGGGGCTATCTGGTTCCAGGGCGGAGGCGGACAGTGCTTCGACGGCCTGGGTGTCGTGGGAGCGCAGGGCTTCCAGGAAGCGGGCCAGGGGGTCGTATGCCGGTGAGGTGAGCATCTGGTCCGGGCTTTCGCCCTGGCCGAGCATGACCGGCACGACGATGGTGGCGATTTTGCCGTCACCGGGCTGCATCCGCAGGGCGCGTCCGAGGACCTGGACGATGTCGGGCATGGCCCCGAACACGTCGCACATGATCACGGCATCGGCCCAGGTGTCGACGCCGACACCGAGGTCTTTCGCCGAAGACATCGCCGACAGGGCGACGGGGGTGCCAGCATCGGTGACGCCGGAGTGGAAGTTCGCCAGCCCTTCACGGCGGACTTCCGGGGAGTGCTCCCCGTACAGCCAGCGGGCGACCAGGGATTCCGGCAACTGCAGTGACGGGTCGGCGGCCGCGAGGTCCTTGTGTGCCTGGGGCAGTCCTTCGGCGAAGGCCTTCGCTTCGGCGACCCGGCTGTGAAGGTGAGGACTCTTTCCAGCCGGTAGTCGCTCGCGGTTTTGAGCATGGCGGCCTGCATGGCGGCCAGCCGCAGGCTGTGGATCCGGTCGCGGCTGCGCCCCGCGGCGACAGCGGCCTGGTAGGCGGGGTCGGCGATCTCCACGCACACCACGCGGTAGGGGGCGATGATCCCTTCGTCGATCGCGGTCCGAAGCGGGAGCTCGTAGGCGACCTCACCGAACTGGGAGGGGTCATCCATGGACACGATGAGTTTCACTGCGGACCGGCCGGATCCGCCGATGGACGGCGCATCGCCGTCGTCGAGGGTATCGCGGTCACCGGAACCGCCGAGTTCCCACATGCGGGGCGTGGCGGTCAGGCTCAGGCGCCGGGTGGCCGGGATCCGGGTGTTGTCCAGGACCGCTGCCCACGGCTTGCCGATCGCTCCGGACACCCGGTGGGCCTCGTCCAGGATCGCCAGGTCCCATTCGGGCAGGCCGAGCGTGTGGGCTTCCTGCAGGGTGCCCAGGCCGACAGAGGCGTAGGTCGCGAACACCGCGGCGTCGGGCAGGTCGGCAGTCCAGACGATCAGTTCGGCGGGGTTGATGGTGCAGCGCAGGCCGGGGGTGGAGGTCAGGGAGCACAGGCCGAACATCGGACCGTGGTGGCCGGAGCGGCGCCAAGCGTCGGCGGTCTGTTCCAGCAGGTCAAGGGAGGGACCGAGGATGATCACCCTTCGGGCGCCGACCTGGTGGGCGGTCATCTGCCCGATCAAGGTCTTGCCGGAGCCGGTGGCCAGGCGGGCCTGCGTGCGCAGGCCCTGGGGCGGTACGGCGTGGCCGGGGTGGATGGTCAGTGCCTGGGCGGCGCTGTCGGTGGCCGCGGTCTGGTGCGGCCGCGGCGGGACCGTGATCACGTGCTGCGTGGTCATCGACCCGGCTTCCAGCAGTCGGTTCTGGGTGGGAAGTCGCGCCGCGCTCGAGGTGGCCAAGGTAGAGCCGGGCGGTTCGAGTGCCACGCGCCACTCAATGGTCTCCTTTGCGCGCGCGGCGCCCGGGCAGGGGCGGTGCCGCTGTACGAGGGGAGTTGGGTGCGGCTCTCCTGAAAGGAAGAGTGACCCCAGCTCTGCGGGGGAAAGATCCGAAAGCGGTCGAGGCTGTGTTTCGCGCCCACGATCGTGGCGCTGAGCCATTCTCCGCAGCCGCCGTCGCACGACACCAGCGCACGTAGTGCCTCACTTGCCGGTAATGAGTTCCTTGAGCTGGACCGCTCGTTGCCATCCACCTGCGGCCGTGGCTCCCAACGCAGCGCCGATCACCATGACTAACGGCTGAATGGCTTCTGGCACACCGATGTCCGGGCCCCACCTGTGCGCTGCCACCGCTCCCCCGACGGCCGCCAGGAGCACCAGCACCATGTGCGCCGATTCCCAGAACGCTTTACGGGCGATCAGCAGCTTGTCCGCCTTCCGGCGTCGCTCATTGCGCGTCAGATGTCGGCCGCGTGCCGGGACGGGACCGGTATTCGGCGTTGATGCGCTGGGCTTCTTCGAGCTGGTCTTCGAGGATGATGATGCGGCAGGCGGCCTCGATAAGGTCCCGTGGTCAACGAGCTCCCGGGCACCGGCAGCGGATGCGCAGCTGGTAGCGGGAGTAGTGGCGGTGGCGCGGAGGAAGCCCTGGGTGGTGCCGGGCATCTCGGCGGCCCGGCCCATCGTGTAGGCGGGGTAGCCGTCGTCAAGCCGGCTGAACGAGTCGTCTGCAGCTCCGAGGCACTACGCCGCCATCGTCGTCCGCCCCGACAGCCCCCCGGACGCCAGCTGCTCCGTCAATTCAAGCAAGTCGCGGTTGCGCGACCCCTGCGACCAGCAGAACGCCAACGTAGTCGGCGGCAGGTCTGCGACGGGCACCGCCACCACGTCCGTCGGCAGTCGGTCCGCGACGGCCGAGCCGACCACGGTGATCAGTCGACCGAGCGCAACCCGGTCCATGATCTCGTCGATGCCGACTTCGGGGCAGTGGGCACGGTACCCGGACTCGTCCACGAGATCGCCCACCGAGAGCGCGGCGCGGTCCGCGAGCCAGTGCTCCCTGGGCAGTAGCGCCATCGGCCGCTCCTCCCCCACCTCCACGCCCCGCAGCCCGGACATGTCCTCGCTGTCGACGCACACCAGCGCCGCGTCCGCGATCCCATCCCGCACGGCCTGCGCCCGATCGTGCGTGAACACCAGCTCGGGCGCAGGCCCAGCGTACCGACGCAGTACCTGCGAGAGCAGCCCACTGCCGGTGCCGGGCCGGACGGCGACGACTAGCCGGGGCGTGTCGGCGGCGCGTTGGGTACGCCGTACCGCGATGTCGAGCCCGCGCAGCAAGTGCCGGCACTCGTCGCGGAACGTGCACCCCGCGTCCGTCAGCTCCACCCGGCGGCTCGTACGGTTGAGGAGACGGACACCCATCCGCCGCTCCAAGCGGGCGATGGCGCGCGAGAGCACCGGCTGGGTGATGCCGAGGTTCTCCGCCGCGCGGCTGAAGTGCAGCTCCTTGGCTATCTCCGCGAAGTACACGAGTTCACGAGTCTCCAAGCGATCCATGCCTCCAGGGTATCGCCGCATGTCCCATTGGTCATGGCCAGGTATGCACCGGTCTGGTCGACTGGAATCAGCCGGGCGCGGCCGGTCCCCCCGGATCCGGCCGCGCCCTGCGCCACCCCGCATCCCCCCATTCCACGGCCGCCCCACCCCCTCGGGGCACCGCACGGCACAGACACGAGGAGAACCGAACCATGAGCGACGAGCGCAAGGTGCAGGAGGTGCTTGCCCGTTACGTCCGGGCGACGGACGCCCGCGACGGCAAGGCGCAGGGCACGCTGTTCACGGACGACGCGGTCGTGCAGATCCGCATCAAGACCGGCCAGGGCGTGTACGAGCCGTTCGGCGAGCCCTTGGTCGGCGGCGCCGCCGTCCAGTACGCGGTGGAGAACTTCATGGAGCCGCACCCGGCGGGCGGCTCCAGCCACCACACCACCTCGGACCACATCATCGAGGTGGACGGCGACCGCGCCCACCTGAACGCTCAGTTCGTCGTGTTCCGGGTGCGCGCTCGGCTCCGCCCCGAGACTGAGACCGGCTGGCCCGCCGATGCCTTCGGCGCCCAGGGCACCGTGGAGCCGATCGAGTCGGGCTACTACGACACCATGCTGCGCCGCATCGACGGCGAGTGGAAGATCACGCGCCACGATGTCCTGATGGACATGCCGATGGCTATTCCGGGGGCCTGACATGAAGGCGATGGTCTACCGCTCGTACGGCGGCCCCGAGGTGCTCGAACTCGCGGAGCTGCCACAGCCCAAGGCGCACGTGGACTCGGTCGTCGTACGCGTGCGGGCGGCGGCGCTCAACCCGGCTGACCTGGCGATCCAGGCGGGCGCGCTGGACAGCGCGGTCGCAACCTACTTCCCGGTGGTCCCCGGCTGGGACATCGCCGGTGTGGTGGAGAGCGCAGGGCTCGCCGCCGCTGAGTTCGCCCCCGGTGACGAGGTCGTCGGCTACATCCGCAGCGATGTGCAGCACGCGCACGGCGGACTGGCCGAGTTGGTCTCCGCTGATGTGCGCACCCTGGTGCGCAAGCCGCGCGGCATGCACTTCACCGAGGCGGCCGGACTCCCGCTGGCGGGTCTGACCGCGTACCAGGCTGTGGTCCGCGCCCTGGGCGTGCGGCCAGGCGAGACGCTGCTGGTGCACGGCGCGGCAGGTGGTGTCGGCTCACTCGCCGCGCAGATCGGCCGGGTGCGAGGAGCCCAGGTCATAGGCACGGCGAGCGAAGGCGACCACGACTATGTGCGCTCCCTTGGTGTGACCCCGGTGCTGTACGGCGACGGGGTCGCGGACCGGGTGCGCGCACTGGTGCCCGCCGGGGTGGACGCCGTTCTGGACGCGGTCGGCCAGGGTGTGCTGGCCACGTCCGCCTCCGCCGCCCGGCCGCGCGCCCGCGTGGCCTCGATCGCGGACATCGGCAGGCCGGGCGTGGTCCCGGTGTTCTGTCGGCTCGACGGCGACGACCTGAGAGCCGTGGCCGACCTGGCCGACAGCGGACGCCTGAGCGTGCGCGTGGGCTCTGTCTTCCCGCTGGAGCGGGCCGCCGACGCGCAGCGCGCAATCGCGGCGGGCGGCACTGGCGGCAAGATCGTGGTGACCGTCGGAGCGTGACGGCCGGCCCCTGGGGGCCGGAGACGGCCCCCAGGCGCGGGCGTACGGCCTGATGCGCGGATCGCAGGTGACGTGCACCGGGCCAGTCACATTGACCGATGTCCCCGCACCCCCTTTCCCGCAGCATGGAGAACGCGGCGCACCACGTCGTCCTCCAGCACCAGAGCGAGAAGGAGCAATTTCATGGCTCGCGTTTTCATCACCGGCACGACCGACGGACTCGGTCTAGCCGCGGCCCGTCTGCTCGTCGAGCAGGGACACATGGTCATCGGGCACGCCAGGAACGAGCGGCGGGCGCAGCAGCTGCGCGAGCGGCTCCCGGAGGCGGAGACGATCCTCACGGCCGACCTGTCCAGCCGGAAGCAGACCGTCCGGCTGGCCAAGCTGGCCAATGAGCTGGACCCCTTCGACGCCGTGATCCACAACGCCGGCATCGGATACCGCGAGCGTTCCAAGGTCACCACCGAGGACGGGCACGCGCACGTCCTCGCCGTCAATGTGCTCGCGCCCTACATCCTGACCTGCCTGATGCACCGCCCCAAGCGCCTGGTCTATCTGAGCAGCGGCATGCACCAGGGCGGCCGCGTCGACACCCGCGACTTGGACTGGGAGCGCCGCCCTTGGAACGGCTCGCAGGCCTACTCCGACAGCAAGCTGTTCGACGCCACGCTCGCGTTCGCCGTCGCCCGGCTCTGGCCGGACGTGCTGAGCAACTCCCTGGAGCCCGGCTGGGTCCCTACCAAGATGGGCGGCCCCGGCGCACCGGACGACATCACCCAGGCCCACATCACGCAGGCATGGCTCGCGGTGAGCGATGACCCCGAGGCGAAAGTGAGCGGCCAGTACTTTTACCACCAGAAGGAAGTGCCCCCGGCGCTCGCCGCAATGGACACCGGTTTTCAGGATGATCTGCTGGCGACGCTGGAGGAACTGACCGCCGTGCCGTTCCCGCGTTCCTGAGCAGAGAGGTATCACCGATGGAGCAAGTTTCACTCGGCGGTCTGCACAGCTCCCGCAATCGGCTTCGGCTGCATGGGCATCTCCGCCTTCTACTCGGGCCCCGGCTCTGACACCGAGTCGGTACTGCGAGCACACCTGAAAGGTCGGCTCGAAGCGGCCGATCTCTGCGAATAGGCGCGCCGCGGACTCAGGCCGAGGACGGTCTCCGTATCCCGCTCATGATCACGCACACGCAGCGTCCCCAGGGTCCCTGGTAGATGATCAAGTCCGTTGCGAGTGTGGTGACGATGGTCATGCCTCTGCCGTGCTCGTCAGCGTCGTAGATGTCGGCGTCCCTTTGAAGCTGATGGGGGTTGCCGTAGTCGGTGACCGTGATTCGCAAGCCGTAGCGGTCGAGTCCGATGGCGAGTTCCATCCGGGAGCGGCCGTGCACCACGCTGTTGGCGAGTAGTTCGTCAGCGACCAGCACGGCCGAGTCCACATCCTGGGCGGCGATGCCCCAGCCGGTGAGGAACTCGGCGAGCCGGTGGCGTAGGGAGCTGACACGGTCGGCGCGCGCCGGGGCCGTGATCACCAGATAGCGGCTGGGTCGGCCGGCCAGGGCGGGGCATCTCGGCGCCCGCTTCGTGCAAGCGGCCGGGCGGCAGGAGAGCAGGGGGAGGATCATGGTGTATTTCCGCGGGCGTGTCTGGGCCTACCGGCGTCTCCGGCAGCCTGGAGAGCCCCCGGCCGGGAAGGCTCCCCCGCGGCCGGGTGCGACTTCCAGCGTTGAACGCGGGATCCGCGGCGTCCAAGACCTGATCCGTGCGCTGTGATGCCGGATGGATATCAAGCCCTCCCTGTGCCGTCAGTAGTGGCCGCTCAGGAACCTTCGGCGAGTTCCGTCAGGGGGTCGTGGTGGGCCGGGGTCCAGCCGAGGTCGTGGCGGGCTCGGGCGCCAGAGATCCGCTGGTCCAGCGCAAACGCCTCCGCGATGGGGCCCATCTGCTTCTCCGCCTCGGCGAGGGTGAGGCTGCGAAGGGATCCCGGTCGGCCGATGAACCGGCTCACTGCTTCGGAGACCTCGCGTGCGGTGGGGTAGACGTCGATGACGCCCGCGTAGACGGAGCCGGCCGGGGCGGCAAGGGCGAGCGCGTAGAGGTCGGCGATGTCGTCGACGTGGACGACGGACCAGCGGTTGGTGCCCTCTCCGATGACAGGCACCGCGCCGTCGGCGCGACCGGGGGCGGCGTAGAAGATGTCGATGAGTCCGGCCGCGTGGCCGTACACGACCCCCGGCATCACGACTACGGGCCGATCGCCGGTGCTGGCGCGGGCGAGCACACGCTTCTCGTTCTCCAGGCGCCAGGCTGTCAGGCGGGGCGGGTTGAGCGGCGCGTCCTCGTCCACGACACCGTCTGTGTCGCCGTAGACCCAGGCTCCGCCGGTGTGGACGTACGGGCGTGAGCCAGCGCCGTCCTGCAGAGCCTGGGCGGCCGCCCGGTCGACGTCCCCGCTGTCGGGGCCGGCGTGCTGACCCAAGTGGATCACGCCATCCGCGGCTCGGGCCGCGTCGGTGAGGATGCCGGTGTCGGTGAGCGTTCCACGCACGGGCGTCGCCCCGAGTTCGGCTACGGCTGTCGCTGACTTCTCGCTGCGCACTAGGGCGCTGACCTCGATGTTCCTTCGCGTCAGGGCCTTGATGGTCGCCTTGCCGAGGTATCCGGATCCTCCGGTAACGAACACCTTCATGGTGGCCACCCTTCTCCCGTCGCCAGAGTTCAGCAATTTTGTGGCTCTTTGCCATATACCGTCGCCATTCAGGCTGCCTCCTGGCGAAGGGCGTGGCGACTCGCGAGCTTCGGCGACAGCTCAGATGCGGAGTTGCCGAGCCGTGTCGATTTCGGGTGCGGGCAGTAGTGCGCCGACTGTCGCCTCGATGGCCTTGACCATCGCCGCCCGGTGGCGGGCGAGACGGGCGGGTTCGTCGGTGTTGTCCGGGTTGCGGATCTCGGGTGCGGTCGTTGCCCAGGCCTGGGCTGCCACGACGACCAGCATCAGCACGTCCATTCCGGCCTCGAGGCTGGCTCCGTAAGCCTCGGCGATCTCGGCGGCCTTGGTGACATGCGCATCCCTCTCCAGTTGCGAGGCCCCCGGGCGTTCCAGCGCCTTCCATTGCGTGAGCCGCAGCAGCCCGGGGTCGGCGGTCAGCGCATCGAACAGTGCGCTGGTGTATCCCGGCAGGTCTCCAGGGGTGAACGGCACCATGTCGGCGAGCACGGTCAGGCGGTCGGTCAGCACGGCATCGAACAGGGCGTCCTTGGAGCCGTAGTACGCGTAGATGGCCTGCTTGTTTGCCGATGCGGCGGCGGCGATCCGGTCCACGCGGGCGCCGGCGAAGCCCACGCTGACGAACTCGTCGAACGCTGCGTCGAGCAGCCTGGCGCGGGTGGCGGAGGAGTCGTATCCCATACCCCCAGAGTAAACCAACCAGACGGTTGACAACAGGGGCCCACGGCGACAACCATCTAGTTGGATGCAAAGTTGTGGCGGTGCTCAGTAGCCGGTGAGGCCCGCCTGGGTTCGACCCCCACGACGGGGAAAGTGAAAAATCCAACCGGATGGTTTGACATCCGATGCCGAGCGACGTAGATTCCTCTCATCTCAACCAACCAGTTGGATTAGGAGTTTGATCATGGCACCTACGACGTGGTTCGTCACCGGCGCGTCGGCCGGCATCGGCCGCAGCGTGACCGAGCAGCTTCTGGCAGCCGGCCACCAGGTCGCCGCGACCGCGCGTCGGCCGGAGGCGCTGGCCGATCTGGCCGAGCAGTTCCCCAAGCAGCTGTGGACCGCGGCGCTGGACGTGACCGACACCGCGCAGCTGCGGGCGGTGGTGGATCGCGCGTTCGCCGAACTGGGTCGGATCGACGTGATCTTCTCCAACGCCGGACGCGGTTCGGTGGGCGCAGCCGAGGAACTGTCAGATGCTGTGATCGACGATCAGATCGCCGTCAACCTCACCGCTCCGATCCACCTGCTGCGGGCGGTACTGCCGTACCTGCGTGAACAGGGCGGTGGCCGGTTCATCCAGCTCTCCACCATGGGATCGCAGATCACCACCCCGGGAGCCAGCATGTACCACGCGTCGAAGTGGGGCGTGGAGGGCTTCATGGAGTCCGTGATCGGCGAGGTCGCCGCGTTCGGCGTCGACATCACCATGGTCGAGCCGGGCATCATCCGCACCACGTTCGGTGCGAACCTCGACGTCGCCGAGCCGCTGCCCGCCTACGCGTCCGGCCCGGTCGGGCAGGTGCACCAGTACCTGGCGTCCTCCGACAACATCACCGCGAACGCGCCCGGCGACCCGAAGAAGGTGGCGGCCGCGATCATCGCGTCCGCCGACACCAGCCCCGCGCCGCGGCGCCTGGCCCTGGGCAGCGACGCCTACAACGCAATCAAGGCCGCCCTGACCGGTCGGCTCGCGGAACTCGAAGCCGGCCGCGACATCGCCCATTCGATCGACTTCTGAGCCTCCGGGCCTTAACGCGCGCAGGACGTGCGTCTTCTCATCGCCAGACCCGGGCATGTTCACGGGCTGGGTTTCCGCTTCCTTCTTCTTCCTGTCGCTCAGCGCTGTGCGGGCCGACGTCCCACCCAGAACAAAGGAACACATCCATGTCGAAAGTCATCGCCATCTTCGGTGCCGGCAGCGGTCTCGGAACGGCCCTGGCCCGCCGCTTCGGCAACGAGGGCTTCCGCGTCGCGCTCGTCGCTCGCCGCGTCGACCGCCTCCAGAGCATCGTCGACGAGCTGGCCGCAGAGAAGATTGAGGCCGAAGCCTTCCCGGTCGATCTGTTCGACCCGGCGAACGCCACCACCACGGTCGACGCCATCAAGAACCGCTTCGGCCGCATCGACGTCGTCTCCTACCAGCCCCTCCCCGGCGGCACGGCCTTCGTCCCGGCGACCGAGCTGAGCAGCGAGCAGCTGAGCAGGTACGTGAACCTCCTTCTTCTCAGCCCCGTCGCGATCGCCAACGCGGTGCTGCCGGAGATGATCGAGCGCGGCGACGGCGGGTTCATCGTCACCGGCGGCTTCACCGCTGCCGAGCCCCAGCCCTACATCAGCGGCATCGGCCCGGCGATGGCCGGCATCCGCAACTTCATCTACTCGCTGCACGGAGAGGTCGCCGACTCCGGCGTCTACGCCGGAGTCGCAACCCTGTCCGCGCTCATCAAGGACAGCGAGTCGTACGCCTCGATGACCCCCGAGATGCTCGCCGAGATCACCGGCGGCAGCACCGGCCTGAACATCCTCGACCCTGACGAGCTCGCCCAGACCTACTGGAACCTCTACACCGACCGCAACCAGCTCGAGTACCGCTTCCCCGCACCGGTAGCGAGGTAGCCGATCAACCAGATATCACGACAGGAGAAGGAAATGACTGATCTCACCGGCAAGACCGCCGTAATCACGGGCTCCGCCCGCGGCATCGGCAAGGCCATCGCCCTGCGCTACGCGAAGCTCGGCGCCAACGTCGTCATCAACTACGCATCCAACGTCGCCCGCGGCGAGCAGGCCCTGGCGGAGGTCCTCAAGCAGGGCGGGCAGGCCATCGCAGTCCAGGCGGACATCTCCAAGGCTGCGGACGTCGACCGGCTCTTCGCCGAAGCGACGGCGAGCTTCGGCTCCGTCGACATCGTCGTGGCCAACGCCGGCCTGGAGCTCCTCGGCACTGCGATCGCCGACCTCACCGACGAACAGATCAACAGCATGGTCGACGTCAACGCCCGCGGCGCGATCTTCACGATGCAGCGTGCCGCCAAGCACGTCGCCGACAACGGCCGGATCATCTACATCGCCTCCACCGCCATCGCCAACCCCGTGGCAGGGGCGGGTCTGTACACCGCGGTGAAGGCGCCCGGCCGGTACTTCGCCGAGGTCCTCGCCCGGGAGACGGCCGGCCGCGGTATCACGGTCAACACGATCCAGCCCGGCCCGATCGATGACGCCGGGGTGTTCCTCGACTCCATCCCCGCCGACTCCCCCTTCCGCGGCATCCAGGCCAACGGCCGCATAGGAGACCGCATCGGCTCGCCCAGCGACGTCGCCGACACCGCCGAGTACCTCACCAGCGACCTCGCCGCCTGGGTCAGCGGCACCACCATCGCCGTCACCGGCGGTCTACCCCAGTAACCCGCTCTCGCCGGTCAACCCGGGGCCCGTGCACCCGCGCACGGGACTCGGTCACCCCCGGACTCTGCGTCCCCCTCGCACATGACCGGCCCCGAAGCACCATTCCCCGGGCTGGGCGTGAGCGGTCGTGCCGAACCCCGGATCGGCGACCTACTGATCGCCTCCGAACACGGAAAGAGCGCACCATGAGCAGCAGCGCAGCCCGCGACGCCACCCCTGCGGCTGATGCCGTCGGCGGCGTCAGCACCGACAAGATCTGGCTTATCACCGGGGTGAGCAGCGGGCTCGGCCAGGAGATGAGCCGCCAACTACTCGCCCGTGGCACCCGCGTCGTCGGCACTGCCCGGGACCCCCGCGTGCTGGACGCACTGCGGGCAGAGCACCCCGGCCTCTTCCACGGCCACTTGCTCGACGTCACCGACTCAGCCGCGATCTACCGGGTTGTCGACCGGGCTGTCGCTGGCCTCGGCGGGCTCGACGTCGTCGTCAACAACGCCGGATACGGACTGTTTGGTGCCGCCGAAGAGGTCACCGGTGCCCAGATCGAGCACCACATCGCCACCAACCTCACCGGCTCCATCCACGTCGCGCGCGCAGCGCTGTCGCACCTGCGCGCCCGCGGTGGCGGCCGGATCGTACAGGTCTCCACCTACGGGGGCCATGCCGCCTATCCAGGCGGCTCTCTGTACAGCGCCGGCAAGTTCGGCATCGAAGGTTTCATGGAAGCCCTGGCCAAAGAAGTCGCACCCTTCGGTATCGGCGTCTCCATCGTCGAACCCGGCGGCACCCGCACCGGCTTTCGCCGCAGCGCGATTTTCGGTACGCCGCTCGCGGCCTACAACGGCACCTCGGCAGCAGCCGTACGCGGGCTCACCGACTACTCCGCCCCCTCGCCCGGCGACCCGAAGCTGGTCGCCGCCGCCATCATCACCGCAGGCGAGACCAACCCGGCGCCCCTGCGAGTGGTCCTCGGCAGCGACAGCTACCGCCACATCGTCACCGCACTACGGGAACGCCTCGCCGGGGTCGAAGGCCAGGAGAGCTCCGCAGCCATAACCGACCGTCCGGCCTGACGCTTCCGCAGCGGCCGTGTGGAACGGAACTTGTGCCGTGACGGTCCCGCCGCCTGGGCGGCGGGACGGTCAGGAGGTAGTAGCGGTCGCCCATGGTCAACTGCCGACCCGATCCGTCAGCAGCAGGTTCCGCCCTGGGCGCGAGGGCCGGCGGGGGGGTACCGACTCGGGCTCCGGCGCGCAAGTGCAGGACGCCTCCTACTAGAAACAATGGCGAGGGCTGCAGATGTCATGGGGCCTTTGACCTGTGGGCTGCGCCTGGGGATCTGCCGGACGTCAACCCGGGGAGTCGGCTGTCGGCCTTTGGTCGTCGGGTGGACGACGTCCACCCGACGAGCCGGCTTACCGCTATGGACAACCGCGTGGCAGCACAGCAGGGAGCCGCAGGCCCGGCTGTGCGTTGCTCACTGGCGGGCGTCGGCGTCGATCAGCTGGGCCAGCTGTGCGGGCCGGGACAGGAAGGAGGAGTGTCCCGCCGCGCCCGGACTATTCCACTGGGCCGCGGGGTGTCAGCCGTACCGCAGATGCAGTTCCAGAGGAGGATTCCAGGGGTCATCCATCCGGTGCCGTGACACGAGCGGCCGGAGCAACATCGCCGTTTCGAAGCAGGCGGCGTACGCGGTCGACTGGTCCTCACCTTCTGACAGCCCGGGGCCCGCCTGCAGCAGCGGGCCAAAGCCTTAGCGCAGCCGTCGTCACCGCAAGGCAACGCCGAAAGGCCTCGGTGAGGCTGCAGCATGGCCACTGCTGGGCTAAGGAATCGGTCTCCAACACAAACAGCACTCCCGTGCCGCTGAGGAAGACGCTCGAAGTCTCATCTCACGGCACGGGAGCCCAGTTACATTACTACCCACCCACGCGCCCTGCTACAGCCGCTGGTCGAGTGGAGCACGATGCTGATCGTCAGCCGGAAGGTGACCGTCGATCCCGCGGGACTGTAAAAAGAACGGTGTAACTCCCGATCAAGGAAGAACACCTGATGAGCGACATGACTGCCTCTGTCGAGGCGGTTGAAGAGGTCCGGCCGGTCGAGCTGTCGGCGGACCTGCTGGATGATCAGTTGATCGGGCAGCTGGTCGACCGGGCCCGCGCGAGCGGCCTGCAGCTGACCGGTGAGGGCGGGCTGCTGCAACAGCTGACCAAGCGCGTGCTGGAGTCCGCCCTCGAAGGCGAGATCACCGACCACCTCGGCTACGACAAACACGATCCGGCCGGCGCCGGCAGCGGGAACTACCGCAACGGTGTCCGCGCCAAGACCGTGCTGACCGACGTCGGCCCGGTCGAGATCGCGGTGCCGCGGGACCGCGACGGAAGCTTCGAGCCGCAGATCGTCAAGAAACGCCAGCGGCGTCTGACCGGGGTCGACGAGATGGTGCTGTCGCTGTCCGCGCGGGGACTGACCCACGGCGACATCTCCGCGCACCTGGCCGAGGTCTACGGCGCCAGCGTGTCCAAGCAGACCATCTCGACGATCACCGACAAGGTCATGGACGGGATGGCCGAGTGGCAGAACCGGCCCCTGGACCCGGTCTATCCAGTGATCTTCATCGACTGTGTGCATGTGAAGGTCCGCGACGGGCAGGTCGCCAACCGGCCAATCTACGTCGCCTTGGCGGTGACCGTGGACGGCACCCGCGACATCCTCGGCCTCTGGGCCGGCGACGGCGGCGAGGGCGCCAAGTACTGGCTGCAGGTGCTGACCGAGATCCGCAACCGAGGTGTCGAGGACGTGTGCATGGTCGTCTGCGATGGGCTCAAGGGCCTGCCCGACGCTATCGGCACGGTCTGGCCGCAGGCGGTCACCCAGACCTGCGTCGTCCACCTGATCCGGGCCTCGTTCCGCTACGCAGGCCGCCAGGACTGGGACAAGATCTCCCGCGCGCTCAAACCGATCTACACCGCGCCGACTGCGAAGGCCGCCGAGGACCGCTTCCTGGACTTCCAGGAGGAGTGGGGCGCCAAGTATCCGGCGATCGTGCGCCTTTGGGAGAACTCCTGGGCCGAGTTCGTGCCGTTCCTCCAGTTCGACACCGAGATCCGACGCATCGTCTGCACGACCAACGCGATCGAGAGCGTGAACGCGCGCATACGCAAAGCCGTCCGGGCCCGCGGGCACTTCCCGAACGAGGCCGCCGCCCTGAAGTGCGTCTACATGGCCGTGATGAGCCTGGACCCCACCGGTCAGGGCCGCAAACGCTGGACCATGCGATGGAAGCCAGCCCTGCAAGCCTTCGACATCGCCTTCGACGGCCGACTCTCCCTCGGCCGCCGATAACCCACACCACCCGAGTTACACCGTTCAATGGACAGACCCTCCTGCTCGGCGGAAGCGGCCTCAGCAGGAGCGACGGGACGCTGCAGGTGGTCGACCACTGCGGCCGAGGAAGCACCCTGGTGGAACGATGGCGCCCTGTACGGCTGGTCCGCGTTCCCGGCCCAGCGTGGACACCGCACCACCGCAGATACGGCTGCAGGCCAGGGGGCCGCGGTCCTGAGCTGGCCCGCCGCCGATGAAGCGAGGCATGGTCTGGTAGGTACCTCGGGCAGACTGGCTCACGCCGTTGTCGATGTGCAGGGATGGTGGTTGTGCTGTTACGGCATCAACAGGTCGAGGTCGATGTGGACTTCTATGGGTTCTGCCTGCAGGAGGCCGCGGATCAGTTCGTTCCCGAGATGTATCCGGACGGCCGCGAGAGCATCGGTGAACCCTTCTTGACTGCACGCCCAGGGCGGTTGGACATCGAAAGCGGAGGCCATACCCACACCGCTCATCTGAGGGCTGAGGTCTTCGACGCCGAGCCACCGGCCGATACCCGTGAGCCGTGGGAGGCCAGCGGCCAGGCCCCGCTGTTCTCCCAGTCGGGTGAACTGCGGATCTGGGGCGTTGCCGGCGGCCCGATGGAGGAGTCCCTGGAGCTTGGCGCCACGGACACCCAGTGGCAGGTGCGGGTCTACTGCTCCGGGCGTGCGGAGGTGGGCCGCCTGGCGCAGCTGGAAGTCCCCAAGGGCGTCGAGCGGTATCTGGTGCAGTTCTGGCCTGCGGCCTGACCGCAGGGTGGGCGGGAGGGACCTGGGTGCGTGCCTCCCGCCCACCTGCGGCGTCAGGTGATCTGGACGATGAAGGCGTCGTCTTGGCCGTCGACGAAGCGGTTCTTCAGCAGGAATCCGGCCAGCAGGGTGCCGGCTGCTCCGTTGTCCGCCTTGGACAGTGGCAGGACCGAGTAGTTGTTCTTCGGCTTGGACGGTTCATAGGCGGGGAGCGCCTGGGCGCAGCCTTCGTAGGTGACGGCGAAGGGGAACTCGTCGCATTCCTTGCCGCCGGCGGCGTAGTTGGTGCCCCAGTACTGGCGGCAGTTGCGGATGGCCTCGCTGCGGTTCTTCTCGCGCCGTGTCTTGTCGTGGAAGAGGCGGTGCAGCGGGTTGTCGGCGCCTTGGCCGGGGAGCTTCTTGGCGGCGTAGGTGGGCTTGGTGGTGGCGGGTTTGGTGTAGGCGGTCTTGATGTGGTCGGCGACCGCCTTCTCGGGGGCGCCGGCCTTGGAGCTGTACTGCAGGGTGGCCAGGTAGCTGAAGACGGCGGCTCCCGCCCGGGTGACGTAGGTCGCGGTGTCCCAGCGTGGCGCAAGGAAGAACAGGTCGCCTTTCAAGGCTCCCGCCATCTCCCAGCCTGGTGGGGATGTGAGTTCGATGGTGGGCTGGTAGACGGCGAAGACGAGGTCGTCGGCTCCTGTGCCCTGTCCGGCGCTGACGCTGACGGAGTGCAGGAAGGTCGCCGGGTTCTGCGCGGCGAGCACCTGCCAGCTCTGCGGTCCGGGGATGCTGCCGCCCTGGGTGACCTGGGCGCTGGCCGGCCACTTCTGCGGCACCGTGATCTTGGGTGTGATCATCAGTGCGCCGGTGCCCGTGGTGCCGGTCTGCTGCATGTTGGTGAAGTAGTACTGGACCTTCATGTCGCGGCTGCTCTTGGCGATGGTGCCGACGGCCAGGACCACGAACTGGCTTTCCCCGACGATCTGCCGGTTGCGGCTCCACCGCTGGGTGAACGCGGCGCCGGAGCAGACGGCAAAGCGGGATTTGACGTAGAACTTGTTGTCGGTCCCCAGGCCCGCGCCGCACTCCTCGGCCGTCATGGTGTGCGCCGGCTCCGGATAGGAGATCGCGGCTGCTGACCGCGCCGAGCGCTGCGGCGGAGCCACGGCGGACGGCCGTGTGGCCCTGGGCGCGTACGAGGCCGCGGGACCCACGAGCTCCTGTGGGCTGCGGATGCCTTCAGCTGCCGACTGGCGGGCCTGGCGGTCGAGCGCTGCTGCTTTCTGCGGGGACCGCAGGTGATGCAGGGCAGGAGCGGCGGCGCCGGGCGGAAGGACAGAGGACTCGATGGTTAAAGCCGCGGGCTGTGCTCCTGCGGTAGTCGGGGCTATCAGCGGGACGAGCAGCGCCGTCGTCAGCAGCGCGGTCACTCGTCCACGGGCCCAACGCGATCGCTGGGTCGGTGTCATGTGTGGTTCCCCCACGAAACGGGTTTGCTGCCTCGGGGTGGTCTGATCCCGGACAGCCGGACCCGCACACATGTAGCAATACCCAGCAGTAGCATCCGATCAACTCGACGCTCAATGGCGGGAAATCGCAGCAGAGTTGGCTCAGTTGATCGCCGGCCCGGCAGGCTCAGCGTTCTGGGTCCAGCTTCCGGTTCGTCCCGGACCTGCGGATGTCCAGATCAAGGAACGACGTCAGCGGACTGCCGCTGTTCCAGAAGCCGAGTAGATCGATGTCGATGAGCGTCAGTTGCTGCTTGGCGGCGAACCTGCGTGCAGGTTCGGTGTACTTGCAGGAAGCCACGAAGACCGGCACATCGGCTCCATGCTCCGCACGGGCCGTGCCGTTGAATGTCTGGATGTCCCGGCTGCCGACCGAGCGGTGCCGGGCGTAGCGCTTGCACTGGATCACGAGTTTCCGGCCGTCCGGCAAGCAGCCGATCACGTCGGCGCCCAGGTCGCCGGCACCGCCCACGCGACGAACTTCAGTGCAGCCGTCCCGGCGGCATAGCGTCGCCACGTACTCTTCGAATTCCCGATCGCTCATCCGCCACACCGAATCCAGCGACTGAACGGCTTGTACCCGGGCCTGCTCTGCCAGCCGGATCCGCTCGGCAGCAGCCTCACGGCGGCCCGCCCGCACCAGCCCCATCACCACAATTGCTGCGATCACAGTGGCTAACGCCGTCACCACGCATACCGCGACCACCGCTCGTCCCCCCTCCCCCAAGCCGGCCGACCCCGCGCCCCGCATTCCTCCCCAATTCGGTCCCGGCTTACCCAGACGGATGGCGCCGATCGCGGCTTCGAGACAGCGCCGGCTCCGCCCACAGGAGATGTCTCGCGCTACCATGACGCGCACTCCCGGTGTGCAGTGGCGTGACCTGCCGGAACGGTTCGGGCCGTGGAAGACGGTCTCTGTCTGGAGCTGCTCGGCGGGGTGATCGGGTCCGCCGACCGCCTCGGCGCACTCGCGCCCTGAGGCCGGCGGGTGTCGTCGCCCCCCGGTCCCGAGCGTTGGAACCCCCTGGGTCACGGAAGCCCGGCACGGGGCCCGGCGTCAGTCAGGCTGGTGAGAGTCGGCCCTCCCCGCCGTGTGGTGCAACCGCAGCTCGCGGGGGCTCACACCGTACGTGGTCTTGAAAACGCGACTGAAGTGGGCCGCGCTGGCGAACCCCCACCGGTGGGCGATGGCCTCGATCGTCATGAACTGATGCACTGGCGAGGCCAGTTCTTTCTTGCACTCCTCGAGGCGCTGCGTCCTGATCCATTCGCTGAGGGTGATACCCGCTCGGGACAGGGTCACGTAGAGCCAGCGTACGGAAACGTCGTGCTCGGCGGCGATACGTTCGGCGGTCAGGTCGGGGTCTGCCAGATGCAGGCGGACGTATTCCTGAACGCGCACAAGGAGTGTGCTGTTCAAAGGCGCTCTGGCCAGATCGTCCCGGTCCAGGGCCACGGTGACCACAGCCCTGATCAGGTCGACACTGGGCTCCGTGAACAGGGCGGCCTCAGCTTCGCCGGCTGCGGCCTGATGGCGGGCCAGCCGGGTGAAGAATGCTGCTGTGGTACACACGACCGGGCGCTCCGAACTGAGTGGCACGGCGGTGATCTGGTCGAGCAAGGACGGCCGCAGCCCCAGGACATGCGTGGGCACACGCACGAGAACCGAATCTGTTGAGCCGTGGAAAAGGACCTCATAGGGCTTGGCATTGTCGAGCACCGTGAGATCCCCAGCCCTTCTCAGTGCGTGCCTACCCCCTTGGCGGACATCGGAGACTCCTGCCTCCTGGAGATGGACGAGAACGTGCGGCACCATGTCCTCGTCCACCGGGGCAGCGGTGCACAGGAGGCGGGCCACGTTCCAGCCGATCTCCGAGACTTTCACCGGCCCCAGCGCGTTGGTGGTCGCATAGGCCCGCTGGCGATGCGGATTCGGCGGAAGGTCCACCTCTACGCGGCCGTTGATGGACCACGAGAATTCACGGATCGCGTCCGCACGATGACCAGGAGCCAACGACGCGGCGTCGAGTCGAACTGCCATGCGGACTTCCTCCTGAACAGGTCGCGGAGCCCTGCGTAGCGGGCACATTTTCCGGTACTGCGGCCAGTGGCCCATTTCGCAGGTTTTATTGCATTGTGCATCTTTATTTCTGCTTGGCCTTGCGGTACACCGGCGGACCGCCGCTGAGGGCCCGGGCCGCTCCCGGGGCGGGTTCATCAGCAAGCTCCACCTGAGCGCCGACGGCTGCTGCCGCCCGCCCCCTGCTTCCCCGGTAAGGGCCGACCGGGATCCGCAAGAAATCCGACAGCCTCGCAGCGGACAAGGCTTGCAGCAACGGACCCATCCGCGCGTGTTTGCGTCGTCGCCGTATCCCGCACACCATCCCCGAGAAGAGCGTGGCCGCCCGCCTGAGCAAGGGCTGGGTGGACGGCCACCCGGCTTCGACGACGACCGGTACAGGAAGCGCAACACCGTCGAGCGAGCGATTAACCCGCTCAGGCGGCACCGGGCCGCCTCCTTCGCCACCAAGTCCAGCGCGCATGTCGTCGACCGGTTCGCGCAAGCCGACCCCGGGCTGCGCCGAGCCATCCAAGGCGAAGGCCGTAAGACGAGCCTGCCTGATCCACGCATGCGCCCGCATCGCGTGGCGCGGATCGGTACGGCAGCAGCGATCACCCGCCGTGTTGGTGAGAGGGGAGATCGAAGGCCTGCAAAGGATCAGTCTGCAGGACGCCGGTCTGCCGCCACTCCATGGGAGACACGCCGTAGACCGAACGGAAGGTGCGGCTGAAGTGCGCGTGGCTGGCGAAGCCCCAGCGGTGTGCGACGGCCGCCACGGTCTGCCCCGCGAGTTCCGGGGATACGAGGTCCGTTCGGCATGCCTCGAGTCTGAGGCGCTGGATCCAACGGCCGACGGTCATGGGCTCGTCCTGGAAGAGTTGGTACAGGTAGCGAACGGAGATGTGGTGTGCGGCCGCGAGTGAGGCCGGGCAGAGTGCGGGGTCTTGCAGGTGGGCGCGAATGTAGCCGCGCAGGCGTCGCAACAGGTCCACCTCCGCCGCAGGCGTGGCCGCTTCATCCTTGATGTTGCCCTGCAGGGCGACCAGGGCCGTCAGCACGTCGACGATCCCCCGTCTGAGGTAGTCCTTCGGAGTCGGCGCGTAGGTGCAGTGATCCGTCATCGTGACGAGTCCGTTCACGTACGACGCGAGGATTCCACTGATGCCTTGGCCGGTTGAGTAGGTCCGGCCGGTGGCCAGGCGCAGTGCCGAGTCGGGGAGATCCAGCATCTCGCGCGGGACTGTGACGAGGTGCCGTCGTACCGGGCCGGTGAACTCGACGGCGTAGGGCCTGCGGGTGTCGAGGATGACGAACTCGCCGGCGGCGACCGGGGTCTCCTGGCCGTCCTGACGCGCGACGCCGGCACCGGTTCGTTGCAGGCTCACCACCAGCGACTCGTCGCCGTCCGCGGCGATGAGCGGCGCGGTCCGGGCCAGCCGTTGCGGGCTTGTCTCGATGACGCCGGCTTGGACGCCCGCCACACAGGCCCGTCGAATGGCGCCATGGATCATGGCCTCTCCCAGGCCACGGACCTCCATATGAATGAACGCCTGGCCCACGGCGTCCGCCCAGTACTCGGTCCGCTCATCGGGCGGTTTGATGTCAGTGCGGAATGCTTGGATCACGATGCCCTCGCAAATTGCCAGGGAGCCATTGCGTTCCCGGGACCTGCGCAACGCGTCCACACATCGCACGACGCCGGGAAGCCCTTACCCAGCCAACGTAAAGCCCAGCCGCGGTCACCGACCGCCTCCCGGGCGAGACTGCGGGACACCCCCAGACATGCGATCGGGAAACTGCGGGAAAACCCGGATACCGCGGCCGGCCAGTTGTGCCGGAGTCCGGCGCCGGGAGACCCGAGCCGCGCACGAGGCGATGCGGGGCCGCGCTCCCCGAGCACACTCTCATCGCCCCAGACGGCAAGTCCGTACTGCCCGACGCCATCGAGCGCGCCGTGCGGCTGCCCTGCTGCGTGCTGTGGCTGGACAAGGACGGCGACAACCTCGGAGGGACGGGCGAGACGGCCAACAAGCTCGGCGTCGGCATGGTCCACACCGGCAACACGGTCCCGCCAGATGAGGAGATCACAAACGGCAAGGTCTCCGGTAACAGGTCGGTGAAGGTCGTCGACGTGGAACAGACACCGACCGCCGGCTGACCGGCGTCGAGCGGCGGACGCCACCTGTGCACGGCGGGGGCCGCATTGCCGTGTGCCACGGAACGGGTGGACGACACCCGGGGCGGTCACCATGCTGTTGCTCATGCCGAGCAGCGATGAGCCCCAGGCGCCGATTACCAGGGGCACGAGTACGGCGCGGCCTCGTATCAGGCCCTGGCAAGCGTTCGGCTCGGTCTTGCCCTCTGCGGTCGGCGTTTGGGCCGTAGTCCAATATGGCTCACCGGAAGTGCAGTTGATCGCCACCGCGCTGCTCGCGATATCAATTGCGCTATTCGCGATACCGGTTAGCGCCCTATTTGCCAATAAGTCTGCAATTTAGGCTAGTCGCGTTCGCGTCCGGGAAGCGGAGCGCGACCTGGAGAATGCTGTTCGCCTCCACGCGCATACCATCGTCGTGGGTAACGACGGACCCCCCGTCACCACGCCTTCATCGAACAACACCCCCATTGGGCACTACGGCAACCCGTATGCAAGCCAGGCCGAGAGCCACCGCTTGACCCTGGCAGAGCAGTGGAAGCTCACGCACGCGCGGCTCGATCTCTACCACCAGGTCGCACTGGGGCAGGCGAAGAATCTTTCCGGAATGCCCAGATCTCAATGGGGCTAGGGTTTGCTCTACTCGTCGGTTTTGTCATCGTCGCGTTGAAGGCGAGCACTACTGCGGGAAGCATCCTCGTCGGTGGCCTCGGCGCGGTCTCCGCAGCCTTGGCCGGCTACGTCAGCAAGACGTTCGTCCGGTCCCAGGAGGCTGCGGCTACACATCTAAGGTCGTACTTCGACCAGCCGTTGGAGTTCTCCGGGTTCCTCGCTGCAGAAAGGCTCGTGGCCGATGCCGGTCTGACCGCCGAGCAGCGGCGCGAGGTTGTGGTGGCCATCGCTCAGGCCATGGTCGCCCCGGCGGCGGGTGCGCATCAATGACGGCCGCAGCCCGGTCCAGGCACAGGTCGTAGCCGACCGACTGCCCGCTTTCGCCTGGCACCGGCAAAGCGCAGGAGCAGGCGCGAAAGGCCCGCGCTACTACGACTGGGCCTGGGTCCACATCGGCGACGACGACCATCGCTACCTGCTCGTCCGCCGCAACCCCAGCACCCGTGAACTGGCCTTCTACCTGTGCTGGTCACCAGACGCGGTGGCATTGTCCGAGCTGATCCGTGTCGCCGGCATCCGCTGGAGCATCGAGGAGAGCTTCCAGGCCGCCAAAGGACAGACGGGACTGGACCAACACCAGGTCAGGCACTGAACCGCCTGGCACAGGCACATCACCCTGGGCCGGGTGCGGGCGCCGCGTGCGCTGGCAGTACATGCCTGCCGGAGGTAGCCTTTTGAAAGGCGTACGGGACTGGCTGGGCTGGTAGGTCCTGTTGGGTCGCGGAAATTCGTGCACTCCCGAGGAGGAGCGGCTCGTTTTCCTGAAGCGGTCCCGGGGATTCGCGGCTGTCCACAATATACCCCTCGACAAAGGGGCAGTATTCGCGACCGCCTTGTGCGCGGAGGTCAACCGTCCAGAAAGCTACCCGGCATGTGCTCCGGCCAGGTGTCGGTCAGGCGTGTCGATCCCGGACTCACCGTGTTGAGACCTCGACGTTCGATCAGCGACGGGTTATGCACATGGGCTGGCTTACCTTCGGCTACTTCGTCTCGTACATTCCCTACGCCATGCTGGTGAAGGCACTGGCCAGCGGCGTGACTCCGCTGTCGACTCAACCGGTCAACGGTTTCGAGCTGCTGCCCGCAGCCGTCCTCGGACAGCTCGCGGCGATGACCGTCTTCTTCGGCCTCACTGGTCGGTGGCGGCACATGCGGCGGAGCGGGATCGGCAACGCGCGGATCCCGGTACCGGGCCGGGAGACGCTGGCGGCCGGCTTCTTTACGTCGCTCATCATCGGCTCCACCACGATGAACTACACCTTTTCCGGTGTCTCGATCCTCTTCATGCTGTTGCTGATGCGGGGAGGAGTCCTGGTCCTCTCCCCATTGGTCGACATGACCCGCAAGCGGCGGGTGACGACACCCTCCTGGGTAGCGCTGTTCCTCAGCCTGATAGCGGTTTCGGTGGCTCTCGGCGATGTGCACAGCTATCTCCTCCCGCTTGCTGCCGCGCTGAGCGTCCTCACCTACCTCGTCGGCTACCTCGGCCGGTTCGAGATCATGATCCGGGTGGCCAAGAACGGGGTTGTGGCAACAGACCGCCGCTACTTCGCGGAGGAGCATGTCGCGGCACCCGTATGCCTGGCTCTGCTGCTGGGGGCAGGGGCGCTGGTCGGGCAACCGCAACTGCGCGCGGGTTTCACCACATTCCTCGGCACCCCTGCCGCCTTGGCGGCAGCGGGGATAGGAGTGGCATATGAGGTGCTGTTCGTCTTCGCTACGCTGATCTATCTCGACCGGCGGGAGTACACCTGGGGTGTGCCGGCATGGGCGTTCGCCAGCCTGATGTCCGGCCTGGTCGCCTCATTCTCGCTCGCGTGGGTGGCCGGACTCCAAACTCCGGGGACCTCTCAGCTGATCGCGCTCGCATTCGGTGTCGGCGCGGCGGGGGCCCTGTCCTATCCATCAGCCGTCCTCTGGTGGCGGACACGCTGCACCGGCACGACATGCCGCGTGCTGTTCGTCTGCGGCGGGAACACCTCACGTTCGCCCATGGCCGAGATCATCGCGTGGGCCCAGGCCGCGGAGGCGGGAGTCCCCCACCTCTTCCGGTTCTCCAGCGCGGGTGTCGCGACGACGCAGCCTGCGAGCCCGATGACTGAGGACGCCCGGTCCGCGCTCGCTGAACTCGGTCTGCAGCGGGTGCCGGGCCGGGGGAATCCGCGCCGCCACCGCTCACGCCCGGTCACCCCGGAAGTCTGCCGGGTCAGCTCCGTCATCTACTGCATGACCCGAGCCCACCGCGACAGGGTGATCGCCATGGCGCCCGAGGCCGAGGGCCGCGCCTTGTGTCTGGACCCGCTCCATGACATCCCCAATCCGGAGGGGCAGCCGTTGGACGTGCACCGCAGGTGCGCCCGGCACATCCAGCGGTCCGTGCACGTCCGTCTTCGCGAGCTCCTCGGCGGCCCGGAGGGCGCTGCGGCCCCGCGCTCGGACGAGGGTGATTACGGATGACGCCCAAGCTCCGCGACGGTCTGTCCCTGATCACCTCCCGCCACTGCACGAGAGCCTTTCTGGACCGGGTGGTGCCATGCGAGGTCCTGGCGGAGGTACTCCTGGCCGCCGGCCACGCACCCTCGAGCCGCAACACCCAGATGTGGCAGGTGACGGTGGTGACCGGCAGCACCCTGCAGGCGCTGGTGGCTGCCCTGTGCGAGAGCTTCGACCGCGGTGATCCGCCCAGACCGGACTACGCCAACCGGCCGCCGTCGCTTGACGACGCCGTCGAGCGCCGCGCCGGGCACGCCGCGTCGGGAGTACTGCTCGCCAAGGGCCACGCAGCCCCGGACCACGCCGCCGCTCGGGCCCACCTCCGTGACAACCTGCGCTTCTACGGGGCACCGACCGCCCTGGTCTGCCATCTGCCCGGGAACGCGGTGCCGGGCACCTTCCTGGAGATGGGCTTCTTCCTGCAGAACGTCATGCTCGGACTGGTGGCAGGGGGCCTCGGCAGCTGCCCGCAGTTCAGCGTCGCCGGCTACGGGGATGTGCTGCGCCTAAAGCTGGGAATCGACACCGACCGGCTCGTCGTGTGCACTCTGGCAGTCGGGTACGCGGACGAGGCGGCCCCGGTCAATCGGTTCGTTCCGCGGCGGGCCGGTCTGGAGGAGTACGTCCAGTGGCGCGATTGACGAGCGGATATGGTGCCGACGTCGGGCGTCGGGCCCGTCTGGTGGCGGTGATCGCCGAACCGGAAGACCTCACCGCGGCTCGCCTGCGTGCCCTCGCAGGAGTGGCCGACGTGCTGGAGGTCCGCGCCGACCTCATCGGCGATCCCGATCCGCACCGGCTGCGCCGGCATTTTCCCGGACCGCTGACCTACAGTTTGCGCTCGCCGCGACACGGCGGCCGCTCCACCGCCGGCCCGGTCGAGCGGCGCACCCGGCTGCTGCGCGCAGCGGACCACTACGACCTGGTGGATCTGGAGGCCATGGACGACGTGGCGCCGGAGTTGCTGGCGGACATCGCGGCCCAGCAGCGGCGTATCTCCTGGCACGCGCCCCCACACCCGGAGCAACGGGCCGACCCTGGCCTCCGGTCCGGTCTGCTCCATGCCTCGGCGGCACTGCTCGAGCGGTTCGCCGCGATGACCGCCGTACCAGCGGCCCAGTACCTCCTCGTGCCGCAGTCGGGCACACAGGGCGGATGGGCAGCGCCGCTGCTGCTCACCGGGCTCGGACGTACCGATGTGACGGCGTTCGCGTCCGGTCCGGCCGGCACCTGGACCCGGGTGCTGGCGCCATGGCTGGGGGCACCCGTAGTCTTCGGCCGGGCTGGTATCGCCGGGGCGGACGGAATGCCCAGCGTGAGCCAACTCCTCACCGACTACGGCCTGCCCGCGCTGCCCCCGCTCAGCGGCCTGTTCGGCATTGCCGGGCGTGCCCCCGGGCGGTCGTTGTCGCCCCGGCTGCACAACGCGGCGTTGCGGGAGTTGAGGCTGCCCGCGCTCTACCTGCCTTTCCAGGTGGATGTGTTCTCCCGATTCCTGCACCAGGCCATGAATTTCGGGGCGCTGGGCGGACCGCCGCTGCGCGGGCTGACCGTGACCGCCCCCCACAAGGAGAGCGCGCTCGAAGCGGCCGACATCGCCGACCCGGAGGCACGAGGGTGCGGGGCGGCAAACCTGCTGTGCCTCGACGCCGGGCGCTGGCGCGCGGCCACCACCGACACCTCCGCTGCCCTGCACACCCTCGCCCGGGCCGGAGTCGATCCGAGCGGCCGCAGGGCCGCCGTCATCGGTTGCGGCGGCGCCGGGCGGGCCGTCGCGTTGGCCCTGTGCCAGGCCGGAGCTCAGGTGACCCTGGTCAACCGAGGACTTGCGCTAGGCCGGGCAGCCTCCTCGCGTCTCGGGCTTCCCTATGTGCCGCTGTCCCGGTTCTCCCCGGCGGGGTACACCGTGCTCGCTCATGCCACGCCCCTGGTGGAACAGGAGCCGTTCCCGGTCTCCACCGTCGACTGGGACGCGGCGGTGCTGGAGATGGCCTACCGCAATCCGCCGACCGCGCTCATGGGCGCCACCCGCGCCCGAGGACTGATCGGCATCGACGGCTGGGAGGTCCTGTTCATCGAAGTACAGGAGCAGTTCAAGCTGCTGACAGGCCATCCGCTGCCCGAGGCACTGCCTCTGCACACCGTCTGCTTCGGCCAGGCCGAGCCGCCCGATGCCCACGACCTCACCGAATCAGCGGGACTCGCCCCGACGCACCCTACGAGCAGGGAGGCACCATGACGACCCGTTCCGCGTCCTCTGCCGGAACGGCCACACCGCGGCCGCCCGGCATGCCGGACGTCTCGGCGCTCCTGGGCGACTGGGTCAACACCGACCAGCGCAGTTTGAAGGGCGCCCACCGGCTGAGCGTGACCTGGCACGAGGGGGGCATGTTCGTCAGGGCCTTCGGCAACGGTAGCCCGCAACCACGCGACTGGGGTGAGGCGTCGGCGGTCCTCTACACCATGCCGGACACACCGTCGGTCGCCTCGTCGTTCTCGGCGGTCTACGACTTCGGCTCGCAGCGCACCGTTGTAGGCGCTTACCACAAGACGGGCATCCTGGTGACCACCACATGCACCGTCTTCAGCGACGCCAGCGAGGGTACCGATCACTGGGCCCGCTCGTTCTTCCACAGGGCAGAGGCACGGCCATGACGGCACATGCGGTCGATCCGGGAACGCTGGCAGGCGGCTGGGTCAACTGCGACACCACCGCCACCGGTATCCACGTGGTCGATGCCGCGGTCGACCACAGCGGGCTCACGCTGCGGATCACCGAGCGTGGCGGCCCGGAGCCCCCACAAGGCGCGCTCGCATCGACCACGACGCCAGTCACCAGAGCCATCTTGCCCGCCGTCCCGCTGGCCGACGACATCGACGCCACCGAGGCCGTGGCCTTTCTCGCCGAAGGCTCGCTGGACTCCCGGCAGGTGGTCCTCGTCGGCTACCTCAACCGCGGCCTGCTGACCATCGATGTCCATACCGTCCATCCCGCCGGAACCCGGATACCCAACACGATGTACCGCGCCCACTTCTTCCGCTTCGAAGAGGCCACCCCCATATGACCGACGACCTGGGCCACGCCACCCGTCCGGCCCGCAAACTGGCGGTCGGCGACGACCAGGCAGTTCTCGGTGCCGTGGCGAAGCTCGCCGAAGACAGATTCGCCCCCCGTGCCGATGAGTACGACCGCACGACCGCCTTTCCCACCGAGGACTTCGACGATCTGTTCTCCGACGGTCTCCTGGGCGCCGCTGTGCCCCGGGGGTACGGCGGACTGGGCTACGGCCCCGCGCAACGCAATACCCTCCCCCTGTGGGAGATGACCACCACGCTGGCCAAGGCCGATCTGTCGCTGGCCCGCTGCTGGGAAGGGCACGCCAACTCACTTGTCCTCATCGACGCCCTCGCCACCTCGGAGCAGAAGCGGCGCTGGTTCACCGGCGTGGTGGAACACGGGGAGAAATGGGCCGCCTGGAGCGGCGAACCCCAGACCCCCAAGCCGGGCGAGAGCGCTCGCTTCGGCACCACGCTGACCCCCGTCCAGGGCGGCTGGACCCTCCGCGGCAGCAAGGCGTTCGCCACCGGCGCGACCGGCGCGCAGTGGGCGATCCTCCTCGTCGATCCGGCCGGCCCCGGCGGAGCACGCCAAAGCCGGGAGGTCCACGGCAGGCTCCTGCTGCTCGCCTGCGACCTGTCGGACCCGACCGTGACCGTGGACACGTCATGGTGGGATCCCGTCGGTATGCGCGCGACGGCCAGCCACGTGGTGCGCTTCCACGACACCGTCATACCGCGCGAGCATCTCATCGGCGGCCCCGGCGGCTACTTCGACGGGCAGTGGCAGACCGCCTTCGTCCCGCAGTACGCGGCCAGCTTCCTCGGCGGCGCCCTGGCCGCATACGAGTACGGGCTCGCGTATGTGAAACGGCAGGGCAAGAGCGGCGATCCCTATGTGCAGCAGCGGGTGGGCAGCATGGCGGTCAATGTCGAGACCGCTCGCCTCTGGTTGCGCCAGGTCGCAGCTCTGTGGGACGAAGGCAACCTCGACGAGGCCCGGATCGCCGGCAGCAGGGCCTGGCATGTGATCGGGCATCTGGCGGAAGAAACGGTGCACCACGTCATCCGCGCGTGCGGCGCCCGCAGCCTGATCCGCCCAAGCCCGGTGGAGCGGATCCTGCGCGATCTGACCTTGTACAAGCTCCACGACAACGACGACCACGTGCTGGCCACCATCGGCCGGGCAGTACTCGGTGAGCCGTACGACCCGTTCTTCCACAGACTCTGACGTCCGCACCGGCTTCGGGTCACACCACCGCACGACGGCGGCACACCCAATCCGCCCGGGTGGGCCGCCACGTCGTCGCGATCAGGGCCGGCCGTCGACGGTGACGGCCACAACTCGCCGTGGACGTGCCCCAGGCGAGGGTCGTTGGAGGTCGGCCGCGTACGGGACGTACCCGGCAAGAAGCTGTTCCTGGCCGCCACGGCAGCGGTCATCGTGCCGGCCGTCGCGGCAGGGGGCGCCGTCAATCGGCAGCTGACCGGCGACATCAACACCTTCTCAAAGGGTGTTTTAACCTCTGGTGTTCTAGTTTCGTCTGGTGTGAGGCCGGTCCTTTGCGGGACTGCCGATGATGAAGGTGCTGCTGACGCAAGTGGGGCGCCGTCGCTGCCTGTGCTGTGCCGGGTACGGCTACCAGTCCAGGTGTGCGGCGAGGAAGGGTGCGTGTTCAGGTGCGGCCTTGCGTGCGCTGAGGATGGTCTTCGCGCTTTCGCCGACGGGGATGCGGAAGGGGGCCTTGGCGCCCTGCGCGATCGTCGCCGTCACGACGTCGGCGACCTCTTGGACGGAGACGGGTGCCGCGCGGAACGGCCCGAGTCTGTCCAGCAGGGGGCGGTAGGGGTTGCTGTCGTCGAGGTGGACCTGGGCGCGCTCGGCGCCCCCGGAGGTCACCGCGGGTGGCTGCACGACGTGCACGGACACACCGAAGTGACCGGCTTCGATGGCGAGGACCTCGGCGAAGGCCTCCAGGGCGTGCTTGGTCGCGCTGTAGGCACCGATCAGCGGGATCACCAGGCGGCCCTGGATGCTGGACATGAAGATCAGCTGCCCGCTCCCGCGCCGGCGCATCTGGGGCAGGACGCCCTGCGTGACGCGCAGGGCTCCGAAGGTGTTGAGCTCGAACAGGTCGCCCAGCGCGGCCAGCGGGATCGTCTCCAGCGGTGCCCGCACGGTTGCTCCGGCGTTGCTGAGCAGGACATCGACGTGGCCGGCCTCGGCGAGCGCCCGGTCGACCGAGGCCTGGTCGGTGACGTCGAGTGGCAACTTCTGTGCCGCCGGCAGGTCTTCGAGCATGGACACGTCGCGGGCTGTGGCGATGACCTCGTGGCCTTGTTCGTGCAGCGCTATCGCGGTGCCCTTGCCGATGCCCCGGGACGCGCCGGTGATGAGTACGCGGGCCATGAAGTAGAACCCCTCCTTTTTCCCTGGCCGGGCGGCCCGTGGGTGGGCAGCACGCGACGGAAGGCACCGCCGATCGGCTGTGGCTGCCGTTCACGCGACACCAGATGCTATGTAGGTCAACATACATAGTTTGTGGGCGTCAAGGACGCGTCCCTCCGGATCGCCGGATCGCCGGGTCGGCCTCCGCGGCCGCGAAAAGCGCGGTGTGCGCTCGCGCGCGGGGGCCGGATCCCCGGGGGTTTCAGGGCGTGCGCGGTCACCGCGGCGCAAAGGGCGTGGCGGCCGGACACGCCTGGGTGCGGGAACGACCCGTGGCGGCACTTAAGCAGTCGGCCCGGCCCGCGGGGTGGCGGGCCGGGCCGGCGCCGGCAGGCTTCAGGTGCGGATGCGGTCGGTGCTCTTGGGGGACACGCTCGCGGCGTGGCTTACCAGGACGGTGCGTACCGCCTCGTACGGGGTGAGGCTGCGCAGGGCGCGGGAGGTGATCATCGCTCCCTGGATGCCCGCGATCACGGCGTCGGCGAGCACTCTCGCGGGGGCGCGCTCGACGCCGAAAGCGACGAAGTGGAAGGCCAGCCGGTCGGTCATCTGCGAGAAGGCACGGCGGCCGGTTTCGGCGATCTCGGCCGAGTCCTGCGTGGCGCCCTCGATGATCAGCGGGGCGACGGCGCAGCCTCGCCCGTAGTCGCCGGCGATCATGCCGTCGCGGCCCAGTCCGACGTAGAGCTCGATCAACTGGCCTGCGGAGGTGGCCTGCCCGGCCGCCCGGTCGATGATCTCGACCTGCTCGAAGGCGTGGGCTTCGGCCGCTTCGATCGCCAGCTGCGTCTTGCCTCCGGGGAAGTGGAAGTAGACCGAGCCGCGGGAGGTGCCGCTGAGCTCGAGCACGTCGGAGAAGGCCGTCGCGTTGTAGCCGCGCTGCCGGATCAGCTGCTTGGCGGCCTGCACCATCTTCTGCTTGGCGTCCGTTCGCCTTCCCACTCCCGCACCCTCTCCACATGACATGTATGCTGACCTACATAGTATCTGTACGGGGCGGTAAGCCCAAGAGCGCAGCCACCTCGATCGAGGAGGAGCCTCTCGTGCCTTTCGCTGAAGTTTCACTGCCCCCTGGCCGGCCTGCCCGCCTGCCTCCAGGCGGTCTCGCGGACGGCGCACGAGGCACCAGTCACGTGCAGGAAGCCTGGCCCGAGGACCATGTCCGGTTCGGCCCTCACCGCGAGGGCTGGATCGCCGTGTTCGTCATGACGGCCTTCACGCTGCCTGCCGCAGGCCCCCGGACCGGGGCGGGCATGATCGCGAAGATCCATGGCAGCCCCGGCCGGCCCCGCCGCGCCATGACGGTCACCCGCCAGGTCCTGCACGCCTGACGAGCCCTGCTGCCTGCGGCTCACCGGGCCCGGGCGGCACACCACAGAACGGACCGGTCTCAACAGGTGGAGCAGACCGGTCCAGGACAGGGATTCATCATGACCACCGATCTCATGTACTTCGACGCGAGCGAACTCGCCGAGCTGATCCGCACCGGAAAGGTGTCTTCCGCCGAGGTGGTCCAGGCCCACCTCGACCGTATCGAAGCGGTCAATCCGCGGCTCAACGCCATCGTCACGCTCGCCGACGGTGCGCTGAAAGCCGCGAGGGCGGCGGACGAGGAGCTCGCGGCGGGCGGGGACGTGGGGCCGCTGCACGGTGTGCCCTTCACCTCCAAGGACTCCTTCGACACCGCCGGAGTACTCACCCAGCGCGGTTCGCCGATCTTCGCCGGGCGCATCCCGGACACCGATGCCACCGCGGTGGCGCGCATGAAGCAGGCCGGGGCGATCCTGTTGGCCAAGACCAATCTCCCGGAGTTCTCGTACTGGGTGGAGTCCGACAACCTCCTGACGGGCAGGACGAACAACCCCTGGGACCTCAACCGCTCGTCCGGCGGTTCCAGCGGCGGGGAGTCCGCGGCGATCGCGGCGGGGATGTCACCGCTGGGACTCGCCACCGACCTGTCCATCTCGGTGCGCGGGCCGGCGGCCGACACCGGTGTCGTGTCCTTCAAGCCCACGCACGGGCGTATCCCGATGACGGGGATCTGGCCGCGCGAGCCGCGCCGTGACTGGCACGTCGGCCCCATGGCCCGCAGCATCCGCGACCTCGCGCTCGCGTACGGGCTGCTGGCCGGCCCCGACGGCGCCGACGGCTTTGCCACCGCCCCCCGCGAGTTCGACGCCGGCCTGGGCGCCCGGCCGGACCGGCCCGTGCGCGTGGGCTGGCTGGTCGACTCCGGACTCGGCCCGACCGACGCAGAAGTCGCGGCAACGGTGCGGGCGGCCGCCGACGCCCTGCAGACAGCCGGAGTACGAGTCGACGCCGTCACCATCCCGGCCCTTGAGCGGGACAACCCCCTCGAACTGTTCAACCTGCAGCACGTCATGGAGGTCAAGCCCGCCTTCCGCCAGGTCACCGCAGGCCACGAAGACCAGATGTTCACCTACTCCAAGACCCTGGCCGCCATGCCCGACACGTCCGTGCAGGACTACGTCCGGGCAGAACAGGGCATCGAACGGCTCCGGGACGGATTCGCGGAGTACTTCCACCACTACGACCTCCTGCTGCTCCCGGTGACCACGATCCCCGCACACCAGCACCAGCTCGGGCAGTTCACCCTCGACGGCCACACCGTCGGCCCCTTCCACGTGTCCTCGACGACCGTCCCGTTCAACCTGACGGGACTGCCGGCCCTGTCCATGCGGTTCGGCACCAGCAACGACGGCATGCCGATCGGAGTCCAGCTGGCGGCCACCTGGCACGCGGAGTCGACGATCCTGCACATCGCCTCGCTCCTGGAAACACTCAGCCCGGTCCGCGACCAGCACCCCGCCCTCTGACAACCGCGAAGGGCCCCCACCGCAAGAAGTGCCACCGCGCCGGCTGGAGCATGAAACAGCCGCGCACCGGTGACCCGCCCCCCTTGCCGGACGGGCATACGCGCAGGCCTGCGGTGGCACCCGAGCCGACATGGCGGCCTGTGCGGGCGGGCCCGGTGACCGGGCCGCCCGCCGGGGGCCCGCCTTGTCGCAGGCGACGGGAAACCTGCCCGGCCACCGAGGCCGCATCGGCTACCTCCGCCGGCTCCACGGTCACATCCCGGGCACCACGACGGCCTCGCGCCCGGCGGCCAAAGCCGTAGGCTTGCGTTAAGCAAGTCTGGAGGTGCGCCATGCCCGGACCCCGCCGCGGAACCGCCGACGGACCGTGCCCGATCGGACGGGCCGCCGACATCCTGGGCGACCGGTGGACGTTGCTGATCATGCGCAACGCCACCATCGGGATGACACGCTTCGACGAGTTCAAGGCCGAACTCGACATCGCCGACAACGTCCTGTCCAACCGTCTGCGGCAGCTCGTCGAGTCGGGGCTGCTCGCGCGCGCCCCTTACCGGCCCGAGGGCGGCGGCCGCACCCGCGAGGAGTACCGGCTGACGCGCGCGGGTGAGGACCTGCTCCCCGTCCTGCACGCCATGATGGTGTGGGGAAACAGCCACAGCGAGCCCGCGGCACCGACGCAGCCGATGCGTCTCGTGCACAGCACGTGCGGGCAGTCGTTCGAACCCGGCCGCCGCTGCCCGCGCTGCCGCAAGGCGGTACCGCGCTCCGAGACCGCCTGGGTCAGACCCTGGCAAAGCGACCTCGCCCAGGTCCTGGGCGCCGCCGGGACCGGGTGAACCACCCCTGCAATGCCCGACATGCTGGCTTTTGTTGAGAGAGTCCGTCCTGCGTCCTAGACTGGCTCCTACAAGACAAGCCAGAAGGGAGCCGGTCATGGCCCACCACACCACGACGACGCACCCGGCGATCCGCGCACTCCCCCGCTCCGTCACCCGGCTGGAGATCCCGGCCGGAACGAACTACAAACAGTTCCGGGCCCGCTTCGAACAGGCCGTCCCGCCACTGGACTACCGGCGCACCTTCGAGCTCGTCACCGAACGGGCTTCGTGGAGCGCCGTACGCAAGCTCGCCGACGAGAGCGCGCCACTGGGGTTCATGATCTACTGGAAGTTCGACGCCCAGCCGCTGTTCGGCGTGGCCGGCGACCAAGCCTGCTGCACCGAGTACCTGATGGGCAATCACACCATCGCCGAGCGCATGTACCGGCACGACGCCGGGGCCCTGATGTACGCACCCCTGCGCACGACGATTCACGAATCCCCCACAGGCGAGGCGATGTTCGCCATCGACCGCCCCAGCGACACGGTGAGCGCGCTCGGCCGGCCCGAGATCACCGAAGTGGGACGCGAGCTGGACCGCAAAGTCGGCGCACTCCTCGCCCACCTCGGCCTCCCCATACCCGACGAACTCACCTGACCCGACGGCAAAAACCCCCTGGGCATCCCGACCGCCACGCCGGTGGCCGACCCCGGCTGCCCGCGGGAGGCGAGGCTGTCCAACGAAGGCCATCTGACAAGGAGACTGGCCGCAGCAGCCTCGCTACTGTGGTCACTCTCTGTGCCATGCCTGCCTGCGGTTCTAGAAACCGCCGGCCCCATAGATCTTCCTGGCGTGCGACGCGAAGGCTCGCGGCCCCAGCACGGGCATGATGATGCGCGGCACGAGGGGAGCGCTGGCCAGCATCAGCGTGACGACCGCCGGTTCGGCAAGAGAAGCCAGCATGCCGAACACGATGGGCAGCTTCCTCTTGGGAAGGCCGTTGATGGCATGGTCTCCTAGCTCGTGCCACTCGGCCGCGGTGATGTACCGGTCGACGATGGGCAGCACCTCCGCCTCCTCGACGGCCAAGTGCGCTGTCAGTTCCTCACCGAGCGCCCGCAGCGCCGCAGCGAGCTGGTCGCGGTCGGATGCGGCGGCATTCCTTCTCCACCGCACAAGGCTGGAGGAGCATGTGGCGATCAGGCCGTCGATCTGAGTGTGCTGCTCTTCCATGAGCGCCAGCGTCGGGGCCACATCCTGCGTCGCCCGCGCTACGAGCTTCGGCCACAGCAGCTCGTCCTCGCCCTTGTGATGCAGGTGCAAGAACTCCTTGATCAACTCGATATGGTCTGCCACAACGGCGGCCCTGGCCGTGTCGCCAGGGGAGACGGCCAGGACGAGGCTGGGCATCTTGCCGTAGGCCCTGCGGAAGGCTTCATGGACGACAAGCATGTCGCGGATGTCGGCGCGGCCGTGGGCGTTGGTCATTGTTTTCCTTCGGGTGTCAGCAGCGTCTGATCGGCCTGCATACCGGCCAAGGGAGGCGCCCAGGTCGACCGCAGCCGCATTCGGGATTTCAGGGGATTGCAGCGCTCGGCCTGGACGGAACTGCGATGGAGTTCAGCCCCCCTCTGAGCCAGATGACGGGGCGCGAGTGCGCGCGAGGCCTGCACGCTTCTGGGATGTGGGGGGCAGGCTCGCTGCGAACGATCGTCTCTACGCTCGTCCACCGCTCAGGCACCTGCCACCCGGCCACGCGAGTGGCAAAAAATGGGCAGAAGTTGGAGTAGGCGGCGGGCACGCCGGTCTTCCCCACCACGACGGCCAGTGGCCTTTCCCTCCACCGGTCGTCGGCGACCCCGATGACGGCTGCTTGCGCGACCGCGGAGTGCACCACGAGGTCCTGCTCCAGTTCGACGGAGGAGATCCACTCACCAGCTGAACTTGGCCTCGAGGGCGGGTTGTCGGCGCCTGCGCCGCCAAAGCAGGAGCCCGCGATCCACGAGCGGCGCCTTGCCATCGTGGGCCAGTACTTCACCCTCGGTGCCAAGCAACCTGGCCTGCGTCAACGCCGGGAAACAGCCCGGCGTCATGCGGTAGGCCCATTCCTACCCATGACGAGTCCGGCCGGTGGAACTGCCAGAAAGCCGTCATGCCCACGCGTGGATCAGTCGCATCCCACGACGCTTTTCGAAGTTCCTCATGAGCGGACGGAGGGCGGGCCGAACCGCCTACACGAAAGCCCGCCGACTGCTCACATCCCGTGGCCGGGCGCCGAGCTCGCTCGGCAGGGCCGTCCCCATGCCGGGGGCCGCCCCAGCCGGCGCGGGCCGGCCCTGCGCGATCATCTCCGCCAGAGCAGCGGGCTGCATCCCGCGAGCTGTTCCGCGTGATGGAGGATACGGCCCGCTGCGGTCAGTGCCCGCTCCTGGTCACGAGATGTCTGTCGAGCGGCTCAACGCGTCCCAGGTGACCATGTCGGACAGCAGGGCCTCGTGGTGCTCACGCATGGCGTCGACCGCGTCACTGCCGAGTACGAGACGGAGGGGCGGGTTCTCGGCGTCGAGCACATCGAGAATGGCCGCCGCGGCCTTCGCAGGGTCACCCGGTTCATTGCCCTGCACTCCCGCGACCATCTGGCGGAGGCCACCCGAAGTCGCGGCGTAGGCCGGGTTCTCGGGAGCCAGGACC
Source organism: Streptomyces sp. NPDC001902 (assembly GCF_042891295.1). NCBI lineage: Bacteria > Bacillati > Actinomycetota > Actinomycetes > Kitasatosporales > Streptomycetaceae > Streptomyces > Streptomyces sp. NPDC001902. Next base: position 56,382 of record NZ_JBIATA010000038.1, read on the forward strand.
ATGTTCTTGGTGATCTTGGTGCGGAACATGCCGGGCTCCACGATCAGTACCCGAATGCCCAGAGGCGCCAGCTCACTCGACAGCGACTCGCTGAGGGCCTCAACCGCGTGTTTCGACGCGTCGTAGCCGCCCAGCCCCGGGTAGGTCATCCGGCCGCCCTGGGAGCTCATCTGCACGATCGTCCCGCTGCCCTGCTCGCGCATCATGGGGACCACCGCCTTGGTGACCTCCGCCGTACCGAAGAAGTTGACCTCCATCAGCGATCGCAACTGCTCCATCGAGGTTTCCTCGACGGAGCCGAGCATGGTGAACCCGGCGTTGTTCACCAGGACGTCGATGCGGCCGAACACGCCCTGCGTCGCCTTCACCGCGGCCTGGATGGATGCCGGATCCGTCACGTCGAGTGCCGCCGCGCTGACCCGGTCACCGCCGGCCTGCACGAGGTCGGCGAGCGCTTCCGGGCGGCGCGCGGTGACCATGACCCGGTCACCGGCGGCCAGCGCTGCCAGTGCGATCTCTCGGCCGAACCCGGTCGAGCAGCCCGTGATCAGCCAGACGCGGCCCTGCGTGTCGTTCGTCATTCGCATGCCTTTCAAAGGGGTGTTTACGGAGGTCAATCGTTGTCTCGGCACCCAGCGCCGTCCAACATCGGCTACCTGTGGCAGCCATAGGCTCTACCTGTGACCCCTGATCTCCGACAGTTGAGAACTTCGTAGCCGTCGCCGAGGAGTCAAGCCACACGCGGGCAGCGAGCTGCTGTGCACCGCTCCAACGGACGTGACCGACGCGGGCCAAGCTGGCTACGGGGAGGGCTCAGGTGGTCAGGTAGGTCCAGGTCTCTACGTGACGAAATCCCAGTGACTCATAAATGGGCCGGGACATGGGCGAGTTCTGTGTGAACGCAAGCTTGGCGCCGGCTTGGCGGGCATCGTGCAGGCGCGTCAGCACGAGGGCGCGGTAGTAGCCGTTTCCGCGGTGCTGAGGAGGGACCGAGCCGTTGAACAGGCCGACCCGGTCTCCCATCAGAACGTTGAAGCCGGTGGCTACGGTCGCACCGTCCCGCTCAACAACGTAGCCAGCCATGCCGGGACCGTCGAGCATCGCGGGGGCTGCCATGACGGCTGCGACTTCGGCAGGCATTCCAAAGCCCTGCACAAGTGCGTCGGCGTAGCCGCGCGGGTCCGGCCCGGAGAGCGTGCGGACCACGGCCCCTTCAGGCAGTCGCGGCGCTGGCAGGGTGATGTCCTCTTCGAGAGCAAGCAGGGGCAGCCGGATGGTGTTTGCCAGTCCGTACCTCGCCGCGAAGGCGGCTACCTCCGCAGACGGCTCGCCTCGCACCTGTACCGACCAGGGCAGCTGCCCACCCGCCAGCTCTCCGGCAAGTTCCGCGGCTTCCACGAAGTCCGGTTCAGCTTCGAAGCTCAGTCCGTTCAGTGTCGGAATCGGCATGGCACTGACCAACAGCCTCGTCCCACTGGCCCCTTGGCGCATGTACGCCCCGGGAATCACCCCGACGAGCCTCTCGACCACCTCGAAGAATCCCTCAACAACCTGGTCTGAATACATCCTCTTCATTCCCGCACCCCTACAGTCTCAGCCATCTCTTCCGACCGCCATGCACCACACCTCAACGGTCTCCAAATATTCCTGGTCGAGGTCACCGAAACAGGGCGCGTCGAGTTTCATTTCGCTGGAAGTCCGCCGGAAGGATTCGACCGAGTCGCCCGGACCTCCGACTTCTCACGACGACCACCGACGGGGCGCAGTCAGATATTGATCGTTTTGTGTTCAACGTATTCACTGAGGCCCGCCGAGCCAAATTCTCGCCCGATGCCGCTGGCCTTGTACCCGCCGAAAGGACCTTCAAAGCTCACCGGCGCGGCGTTCACCATGAAGAATCCGGTACGGATTCGGCGGGCGATGTCAACACCGTGGCCGGTGTCAGCCGTCCAAACACCGCCGCCGAGGCCGTAGGGCGAGTCGTTGGCGATCCTGATCGCGTCCTCCTCGTCCTCGTAAGGGATCACCACGAGAACGGGACCGAAGATCTCCTCCTGAGCGATCCGCATGTGGTTATCGACGTCGGCGAACAGGGTGGGCTTGACGTAGTTGCCGCCCTCCAGTCCTTCCGGCACATCCGCTCCACCGGTGACCAGGCGGGCACCCTCCGCGATACCCAGCTCGATGTACGACCGGACCCGCCGCTGCTGGTCCGCCCTTACCATTGGGCCAACGAAGGTGGCTGCATCAGCGGGATCTCCCACCACGAGATTTTCCACTGTCACCTTGAGCGCCGCGACGACTTCCTCGTAACGGCTTCTCGGAGCGAGGACTCGGGTGTGCGCCTGGCAGTTTTCCGCATTGTTGGCGAACGAGGCGAACTTGATGCCGTCCGTGACGGCGGAGAGGTCCGCGTCCTCAAGGATGATCGTGGCCGACTTACCGCCCAGCTCCAAGCTGACCCGCTTGAGCTGTTCGCCCGCGATGGCTGCGATCCGCCGTCCGGCAGCCGTCGATCCGGTGAAGGAAATCTTGTCGACGTCAGGGTGGGCGACCAGATACTCGCTGGTCTCGCGGTCCGCGGGCATGATGCTGACCACGCCCTCGGGAAATCCCGCCTCTGCGATGATCTCTGCGAGCATGAACACGCTCAGGGAGTTCTCCGGTGAGGCTTTGAGGATGACCGTGTTGCCGGCCAGCAGGGCTGGGACGAGCTTGGTCAGTGCCGACTGATGGGGAGCGTTCCACGGGATCACGGCGGCGACCACCCCAATGGGCTCCCGGCGTACCAAGCCCTTGCCCGCACCGGACGGGTCGAGGGCTTCCTCCCAGCCGAAGGCCGCCGCGGCACGCAGGTAGGCGTCTGTCTGGCCTGCGAGCGCGGTCTGGAGGTAGCTGGTGAACCAGATAGGGGCGCCCCGCTCCGCGCTGATCAGTCTGGCGGCTTCGGCAGCTCGCGCCGCGTGAAGCTCGTTGAAGCGGGCGACCAGATCCTGCCGCTCCTGGGGGGTGGTCAGCGGCCACGGCCCGTGGTCGAAGGCGTTCCGGGCGGCGGCCACTGCCTTGTCGACATCGGCCGAGGTGGCCTGCACGGCACGTCCGACCAAGGACTGGTCGTGCGGTGACCGGATGTCGAGCAGCTCGGCCGAGCTGGGCTTCACCCACTCGCCGCCAATGAAGAGTTTGTCATAGATGATCACGTTGGCACACTTTCTGAGCCTCAGGCTCAAAGCAGGTGGGGGGCTATGGATTTGAGGCGGGTAACCGCCTTGTCACCTGAAACGGTCAGGCGTCCTGAAGGAGGAGCATTTCCACGGGGCCGCGGGCCGAAAGCGCGGGACCACGGCCGGCCACGCAGGGTTTGCGGGTCGATACCGGCTCGTGCCGCTGTGTGGAGGATTAGCGCCCGGTCGCGCCTCACAGATTGACTGCCGGGTATGCCGGCGGTACTGCCATGAGCGGGTGGGAGTTGTCGTCTCAGGGACGCTGCGCAGGCCAGGCCCCGGGGTCAGGCGTGTGAGGTCCGGCTGTCGACCCAGTCGATGATCAGTGCGCGATCGTCGAATTGCCAGGTGCCTTCGACGCGGACGAATACGTCGGAGTACCGGATTGCCATCACCATGAGTGTGCGTTCGCCCTCTTGCTCCGAGAGGTGATGTGCGAGGCAGTAGGTTTCGCCGGTGGCACGATCGCCGTCCACGGCGATCGTGCTTTGGCCGTTGAGGTGGGTCGTCGCAGTGTGGTTCTTCAGGCTTTCAAAGGCGTTCTGGAGTTCCGTACGTCCGTTCAGCTCCACGTCCGGTGAAGTCGTCGCGGGGTCGCCGGAGTAGGTCGCGAGATGGGCGTTCTTCGTGAACAGTGCAGCTTGCCGTGCGGGTTCGCGTCGGTCGGCGTGGTGGGAGTAGGCGTCGACGAGTTCGCGGATCGCGATCCGGTCGCTGAGTTCTTGAGGAGTGCGAAGAATCATGGTGCGACTTTCTTGAGTAGCGGTTGACAGGCAGAAGCGTGTGGCGCTTCCTGAGGCTCGGTTCGACGCGGGCTGCAGACGCTGCTCGCGCGGCTGGGCACCTGGTGGCCGGCGTTCCACGCTCGATACGCGGTTGCTGCCGTTGCCGCACGGGCACCAGGGGCCGCAAAGCGCACCGGCCGTGATCCAAGGAGCTGCGGTGTGGCCGTGATCACAAGGGACCGGCGAGGTGGCTGAGCAGGCCCGGCAATCGGAGAGTGACGTGGCGGCCCCGGTCACGACCGGAATGTCGAGCAGCTGGAGGGCTCCCCGGTTGCGATGCCGGTTGCCGAACACGGACCGTGTTGCCTGACCGCGACAGGGTGGAGAGCCGGGTCCCTTACGTTCGGCATCACTGTGCTGACACCATCACCGCCGGTGTGTGCAAAGTCGGCAAGCCTTTCCGACAGCGTGCAGTGACCATCCCCCGGTCGCCGGAGGCCGGTGTTGCCAGGGCATCTCCCGGCCGATTCCCACCGAGCAGCCCGTGACCGACCAGCCGCTTTCCTGTGTGCCGCGTGTCATTCCCGTGTCCTTAAATCCGGCATTCACCGAGGTCAATGGTTGTCTCAGGGCCTCGTGGCCGTCCAACACCGATTACCTGTCGCGGTTGTAAGCTCTTCCTGTGACACCTGATCTTCGGCAGCTGAGGTACTTCGTCGCCGTCGCCGAGGAGTCCAGCTACACGCGTGCCGCCGAGCGCCTCATGATCAGCCAGCAGTCCCTTTCCCAGCAGATAAGCCTGCTGGAGCGCATGCTGGGCGTGAAGCTCTTCGACCGCGGCACCCGGGGCACCAGCCTGACCCCGGTCGGAGCCCTCTTCCTCCCTGAAGCCCGCGCGGTACTGGACCGGGCCGACGAAGCCATCGACGTCGTGGCACGGGCAGCGCGCGGCGAGATCGGCACCCTGCGCCTCGCCTTCCTCGCCACCACGACGAACCACCTGCTCCCGCCGGTGGTCCGGGCCGTACGACAACACCTGCCGAGTCTGACGCTGTCGACCGAGGAGACCACGATCGCACCTCTGGTCGACGGCCTGCTCAAGGGACGCTACGACGTCGCATTCACCCGGCCTCCGCTGGTGGACGGCCTGAAGACGAGGACGCTGGTGGTCGAGCCGGTGTGCGCGGTCCTGCCCGAGGACCATCCGCTCGCGGGGCGCACAGAACTGGCCTTGGGGGAACTGGCGGACGAACGCTGGGTGCTGACACCACGCAGCTCGTGGGAACCCTGGCACCAGGCATTCGACAGCTCCTTCCGTACGGCCGGCTTCACCCCCGACGTCGTTCATCGGGACGCGAGCGTGCAAGGGCTGCTCGGCCTCGTGGCGGCCGGTGTCGGGGTGACGCGCCTGCCCCGGTCAGCAAGCAGTCTTCGCCGCACGGGTGTGGTGTTCGTACCGCTGACCGGAGAGTTCGCCCCCACTGAGATGGTCTGGTCGCCCGGAAACACGTCACCCGCATTGAGCGGGCTACTGCGCGTGGTCACGGAGATGGCGGCTTCCACCGACCTCACCGAGTCCGGCTGACCGGCGCGCAGTGGCGGACGCTGACGTGGGTTCCACGTCCGGCGATGCTCTCGTACACCAGGTGTCTGCACCCGGCGATGCAGACGGACCCTGATGCTCTCCGGCACGGGGACGAAGCGGGGCTGTCAGCGGCCTGTCCCGGGGTGACGATGATCCCAAGGCCCCTGTCCGCCGGTCCAGAACCGCCGAATCACGCCCTCGGACTGCTGCCGCGGCCACACGGGGCGGGCACGGACCGTACGCGCCGGTCGGCAGGTACGACCGATGAGCCCGTTCCTCACAGGCCAGGCACTCGCGGCACGCAAGAAGATCTACCGCCCGGACCCGCCGCGAAGGCGTAGTCCGCAGACCGATCACGACTCGATGCGCGTCCTGGTCGTCGGCGGGACGCTCGGCGTCGACAAGACGGCCGCAGGGTGGGCGAATGGCGGTCACCTCTTCAATCCCCGTGACCACGACGGGCGTTGTCGGATCGTCGTACACCGTCCCCAGGTGCTCCCTGGTGTGAACGCCGTCTCGAAGTACCAGGTGGCTTCCGGGCCGGCCGCAGAGCCAGGCAGCCAGACCGCGGGTCAGCCCGGGCCGGCCTGGGGTCAAGCCGAACGATTTTGAGATCACCTGCGCAAAGAGCCCGCCCACCCGACGGCTACACCGAAGGCTCCGGCGGCCGGATGCGCCACACACAAGGGGCCCATGTGACGTCAGGGGTCAGTGCTCACGGTTGCATCAAGGCGCGACCTGCGGAAACCCGAGGGATTACCGTCCGGTGAAGCACGTTTCGATCAAGGAAATACCTTTGGCAATCGTTAAGCTTGCAAGCGTTGCTTGCGTCAAAGTTAAAGGCCGGGTACCTTTCCGGTGTGGGTCGGAGCCGGCGGTGATCGGCTGGCCCCCTTGTCCGATCGCATGCCCGTTGTGGCAGCCGGGCTGTACGCGCCGCTGTGCCGGCGCCCTCACATCGATGAACACATGACGCAGCGAGTGCTGCCCTTTCGCCGTTCAGGAATCACCATCTGAAGGACGCCCCCATGGACTTGAAGCTCGAAATGATCGTGCTCCCCGTCTCCGGCATCGACCGGGCCAAGGCCGTCTACGAGCAGGCCGGCTTCCGTCTCGACGTCGATTGCACGGCCTGTATCTCATCGTGTCCGACATCGACGAGGCCCGCGCAGAGCTTACGGGCCGCGGTATGGCCGTCAGTGAGATCTTCCATGACGAGGGTGGTCTCCTCCACCACGGCCACCAGGGCGGCGGGTGCGTCCACGACGGTGAGGGCCAGCGGCGTATCACCCGCCCGCACCCCGAGCGCGCCTCCTACGGTTCCTACCTGACCTTCAGCGACCCGGACGGCAACGGCTGGGTGCTCCAGGAAGTGAGCAAGCGGCTCCCCGGCCGCTGAGCTCGCCCCAGCCCGGCCCTCCACCCGGTGCCAGACCGGGCTGTGCGGCCGGCCGCCGGTCCCCCCTGCCACGTCCGGCGCACCACCACCGGCACAACCCCACACGCCCCGCCCCGGCGGCCGTCACGGGAGTCCGCCGACGGGCTGCCCGCCCCCCATTCGCTGCTGGCGACGGTGAGCGCGCGCGCCGGCAGCCAGCAGTCATCCGGGCCCTGCCATTTCCGACCCGATTCCCCCCACCCGTACGGAGCAGTGATGAACGAGACCACCCGCACTTACGACGTGATCGTCATCGGCGCGGGGCCGGTGGGCGAGAACGTGGCCGAATGCGCTCGTGCCGCCGGGCTGAGCACCGTGATCGTGGAGCGTGAACTGCTGGGCGGCGAGTGCTCCTTCTGGGCCTGCGACCCCAGCAAGGCGCTGCTGCGCCCGGTGGTGGTGCAGGCTGACGCGCGCCGGGTGCCCGGGCTTGACCGGGCGGTCGCCGGGCCTTTGGACGCCAGGGCGGTCCTGGCTCACCGCGACAAGATGGCCTCCTACTGGAAGGACGAGGCCCAGGTCGGCCGGCTGGAGTCGGCCGGTGTCGATCTGATCCGCGGCCACGGCCGTCTCGACGGCCCGCGAACCGTCCGCGTCGAGACCGCCTGCGGGGCCACGATCACGCTCTCGGCGCGGCATGCCGTGGCGGTGGCCACCGGCACCCATGCGGTTGTGCCCGCACTTCCCGGCCTGGACACCGTCCGCGCATGGACCAGCCGTGAGGCAACCAGTGCCGGCCAGGTCCCCTCACGCCTGGCCATCGTCGGCGGCGGCGTTGTGGCCGTCGAGATGGCCACCGCCTGGCAGGCGCTCGGCTCCGAGGTGACCCTGCTGGTCCACGAGGAAGGGCTGCTGCAGCGGATGGAATCCTTCGCCGGCCGACTGGTGGCCGACGGCCTGCGCGAGGCCGGCGTCGACGTCCGGTTCACCACCTCCGTGGCCCGCCTGGCGCGTGAGAACGGCGAGGTCCAGATCGCCCTTGCCGGCGGCGGGCACCTGGTGGCGGACGAGATCCTGTTCGCCACCGGCCGGGCCCCCAACACCTGGGACCTGGGGCTGGAGACGATCGGTCTCACCCCGGGCGACTGGCTGAAGGTGGACGACACCTTCCGGGTGACCGGCGTCGCCGACGGCTGGTTGTACGCCGTCGGCGACGTCAACCACCGCGCCCTGCTGACCCACCAGGGCAAGTACCAGGCCCGCATCGCCGGCGCCGTCATCGGGGCACGTGCACACGGCGAGGTGGTCGACGACACCCTGTGGGGTGCGCATGTGGCCACCGCCGACCACATGGCCGTACCACAGGTGGTCTTCACGCATCCGGAAGTCGCCTCCGTCGGCATGACCACTCACGACGCCATCGGTTTCGGGCACCGGATCAAGGTGGTCGACTACGACCTGGCGCACGTGGCGGGCGCCCACCAGTACGTCCAGGGGTACCGCGGCCAGGCCCGCATGCTCGTCGACCTCGACCGTCGCACCGTGGCCGGCGTGACGTTCGCCGGGCCCGGCGTGGCAGAACTGGTGCATTCGGCCACCGTCGCCGTCGCCGGCGAGGTACCGATCGACCGGCTCTGGCATGCCGTGCCCGCCTTCCCCACGATCAGCGAGATCTGGCTGAGGCTGCTGGAAACCCACCGGGGCCAAGGCGCCAGGGCCGCGGGACGTGGGGGCCCGACGCTTCCGGCGTTCGCCGCCGGACGTTGATCACCCCGCGTTGCGCTGCCTCGCGCCGCGGAACCCCTCCCGCGGACCTCGTCCCGCTCACCTGCCGCAGGATGCACGCCCTCCCCATACGCTGCGCCGGGCGACAGCTCGGCACGGAACGCGCCGCCGCCCGCAGGTCGCGCATCGCGGTTCGCGGTTCGCGGTTCGCGTGACTGTCATGACGGTGGCTGCCGGTACCGCGTCACGTTACCTAGGAACGACGCCACCGCCGCCACGGAATCTAGGTCACGTTCCGGATTACCGCACTTACAGCCCGCGCCCATGATTGAAGTGCGCCGGAAAACAGGAGCGGGCCACACGGCCTCAGCCGGCCGGCGGGATCTCGATTCGCGGAAATCTCGGCGACTTCGTGTCGCCCGCCTATCTGCTCATTCATTTAGACCTTTGGGAGACCATCATGTCCGTCACCACCGACCGACACGCCATCCGCCCGTTCACCGTCCAGTTCTCCGAGGCGGAGCTCGCGGACCTGCGCCAGCGCATCCAGGCCACGCGCTTCCCCGAGAAGGAGACCGTCGAAGACCAGTCCCAGGGCACCCAGCTCGACACGGTGCGCAAGCTCGCGGAGTACTGGGCGAAGGAGTACGACTGGCGCAAGGTCGAGGCGAAGCTGAACTCCTACCCGCAGTTCATCACCGAGATCGACGGGCTGGACATTCACTTCATCCACGTCCGCTCCAAGCACGAGGACGCGCTGCCGGTCATCGTCACGCACGGCTGGCCGGGCTCGGTCGTCGAGCAGCTGAAGATCATCGAGCCGCTGACCAACCCCACCGCCCACGGCGGCGACGCCTCCGACGCCTTCCACGTGGTGATCCCCTCGATGCCCGGCTACGGCTTCTCCGGCAAGCCCGCCGCCAAGGGCTGGGGCCCCGAGCGCATCGCCCGCGCCTGGGGTGAGCTGATGGAGCGCCTGGGCTACACCAAGTACGTCGCGCAGGGCGGCGACTGGGGCGCGATCGTCACCGACCTGATGGGTGCGCAGGAGCCGCAGGGCCTGGCCGGCATCCACACCAACATGCCCAAGGTGATTCCGGCCGACATCGACGCCGCGCTCGCCAAGGGCGACCCGCTGCCCGAGGGCCTGTCGCTGTCCGAGGAGGAGCAGGCCGCGGTCGAGCAGCTCGGCTTCGTGTACCGGCACGTGTACTACGCCTACATGATGGGCGACCGCCCGCAGTCCCTGACCGGGCTCGCGGACTCCCCTGTGGGCCTGGCCTCTTTCATGCTCGACCACGACGCGAAGAGCCTGGCCCTGATCACCCGGGCTTTCAACGGCGTCGACGAGGGCCTGTCCCGCGATGACGTCCTGGACAACATCACGCTGTTCTGGCTGACCAACACGGCGATCTCCGCGGCACGTCTGTACGCGGAGAACACCACCTCGTTCTTCGGCATCAACAACGTCAAGCTCCCGGTCGCCGTCAGTGCCTTCCCCGACGAGCTCTACCAGGCCCCCAAGAGCTGGACCGAGCAGGCCTACCCCAACCTCGTCCACTACAACCGGCTCCCCAAGGGCGGTCACTTCGCCGCCTGGGAGCAGCCGGAACTGCTGGTCCGCGAGATGCGTGCGGGCTTCCGCTCGATGCGCTGACGCATCGGCCCGTGCACTACCGCGTGCACAAGCCGTAGCCCGACGGGGCGGCCGGGCGGCTCGACACCGAGCTGCCCGGCCGCCCCGGGCCACCCGGGGGCCGTGGACTGCCCCACCGAAGCCCTGCGGGCGCCGCACACCACGCCCCTGCACCCGATCACTGCCCCGTGACCGCCGCACCGAGTGAGCGCAGCAGGCCGCCCCCTTCCGCCGAAAAAAGGGGTCTGTTGTCAGATTGGAGAACCACATGTCCTCAGCACCAGCGGTGCCCGGCGACACTGCATGCCTGCCGGCCACAACCGACCACGTCAAGGGCCGGCATCGGGGGAAAGCGGCATCCGAACGCCTGCGAGACCTCTGGCCGGCCGGACACGGGCGGCACCGCCGCACCGCAGCGGCCCTCCGCGCACCAGGGCGGACAGGAACCGCTCCCGCTCCCGCATCGGTCCCGTCCACCCGGTCAGGTGCACGGGCGAAGGCGACGGTGACAGCGCCGTGATCCGGCAGCCGGCCGGCAGGGAGACCGCACTCGCGCGGTTCGACCGTGAGGCCATGCCCTTCCTCGGCCGAATGTACGCAGCCGCGACAATCATGGCCTGCGGCCATGCCGACCCCGGCGACCTGGTTCAGCGCACCTACCAGCAGGCATTCCAGGCGTTCGAGACGCTGCCCGAGAAAGCCGGCGTGGAAGTCCGGCTGTTCCAGATCCTCGCCGACACCGCGCTCGACACCTCCGGCGACCCGAACCGGCCCGGGAACGTGGTCTTCCAGCCCGCCGCACAACGCCCCCAAGAGGTCCCGTGTGAGCGGGCTTTGGTCCCCGACGACCACGCGGCCCGGGTCACACAGGCACTGGACCTGCTGCCCGACGAGGACGTGTCCGCCGCGCTGCGGCGCCTGCCCGCCGAGGTGCGGATCGTGGTGTACCTGACCGACGCCGAAGACTTCAGCGCCACCGACATCGCACAGATCCTGGACATCAGCCCGGGTAGTGTGCGATCACGTCTGCGCCACGGACGGAGCCTTCTCCTTGAAACGCTCACAGCCGCCGCCCAACGGCGTGGGCTCCTCGACGAACTGCGTGATCGCGTCCCTGACGACTGACATCCCCCTCACGGGGACTTACCGGCTTGCGGTGACGTTCACCGTCAAGCGCTCCAGAACAGCCTTGACATCCGCGGCCTCCGCCGCGGTGAGGCCCGCCGCCTGCCCGATCGTGGCCGGAATGACACGCGCACGCTTGCGCAGTTCCGCGCCCTGCTCGGTGAGGCTGATCTGCACCGAACGCTCGTCGTTCGCCTGGCGCTCGCGCCGCACCAGACCATGGGCCTGCAGGCGCTTGAGCAGCGGCGTCAAGGTGCCGTAGTCGAGTTGCAGGAGCTTGCCCAGCGATTTGATGGGCAGCGCCCCGTGTTCCCACAGCACCAGCATCACCAGGTACTGCGGATAGGTCAGGTCGAACTCTTCCAGCAGGGGCCGGTAGCGGTTGGTCAAGGCCCGCTGCGCCGCGTACAGGGCGAAACACATCTGGTCGTCGAGGAGCAGGCTGACCTCGTCAGCCTCCGCCGCCGGCCGCTCAGCGGCGGGCTGGTTCTCACTCATCGCAACTCCTGTCCGCACAATGCTCGCGCACTAAACCGTACACCCCACAACTTCCACGCAGGCCATTATATTGCGCACATCTAAAATGGCCACGCTGGGTCGCGGGGCCCGCGCGTGGAGTACACGGCGCCCAATGGCGCCACCGGCCGAGACGGCACTACCGAGGGCGCTGGTGTCACCAAGTGCGGCACGGGCATTCCGCGCCCCTTGAGGCAGGCCGCTTCCCAGCGGTACACGGCCGCAACCGGCGTCCCCAGTCACATGACCGATGCCACAGGGCACGCTTTCGCAGTTGGATCGCAGGCAGCATCTGTGCGTGCGCGGGGCGGCCCGGGAGACCGGCAGCAGACGCGGTCCGCTACACGTCCGCTCCCCCAGCCGGCGCGGATGCCCTTCTCGCCCCACCAGGAGTGCGTGATGCCCCAGTACGTCCCCTTGCAGCAGCCGGTTCTCGAACCAACTGCCCGCGACTTCACCGAAGCCACCGCCGCCCCGCCGTTCCCGTTCGATCTGGGTCCGGCAGCAGGCCGCAGGGCGCTGGAGAAGGTGCAGGCCGCAGAGCACCACCACCTTGAGGTGGAGGACAGCTGGATCGCGGTGTCCGGAGGGCCGAAGGGAAGCGTCGCGGTACGCCTTGTGCGCCCGAGGCACGCTGACGGGCCGCTACCCGCCGTCTTGTACCTCCACGGCGGCGGCTGGGTCTTCGGGGGCACACGCACCCACGACCGCCTGATACGCGAACTGGCCATCGGCACGCGGGCCGCCGTGATCTTCCCCGAGTACAGCCTTTCCCCCGAGGCCCGCTACCCCCAGGCGCTGGAAGAGTGCTACGCGGTCGCCCGATGGGCCACCCGCCACGGTAGTGAGCACGGCATCGACCCCACACGAATGGCCGTGGCCGGCGACTCCACCGGCGGCAACCTCAGTGCAGCCCTGACGCTGCTGGCCAAGGAACGCGGAGATGTCTCCTTCCGCCATCAGGTGTTGTTCCATCCCGTCACCGACGCGGACTTCGGCACACCCTCCTACCGCCAGTTCGCCGAGGGCTACTTCCTGCGCCGCGATGTCATGCAGTGGTTCTGGGACCAGTACACGACCGACGAAGGACAACGCGCACAGATCACGGCCAGCCCGCTGCGCGCCACCGCGCAGGAACTCGCCGGTCTGCCCCCGGCCCTGATCATCACCGCGGAAGCCGACGTCCTGAGGGACGAAGGCGAGGCCTACGCCGAGAAACTACGCACTGCCGGAGTTCCCGTGACCGCGACCCGCTACCAGGCGACCATCCACGACTTCGTCATCCTCAACGCGCTGTCGGCAACCGATGCCGCCCGCACGGCGGTCGCCCAGGCCGTAGCCACCCTCCGCCAGGCGCTTGGCACCGATATCTGACTCCAGGCGGGCCCGCGACGCCGTCGCGGTTTGCCACAGCAAGCGTTGCCTCACACAACGATCACTCATCTGCGTTGCCGCTCCGAGGGACCAAGCGAACACGGGACGGGCCTCGCACGGCACGGCCGGCATGGCGGTGCTGCGGATGCCCGGCCGGCAGTCCATCCAGCAGCCGCGCAACCGCCCCGATCTCGTCGGGCACGGGACCCGGACGTTCACGTCGCTACCGGCCACGGCGCCGCAACACCCGGCCGGAGGCGGCCACGGACCCGGCCGACGGTGACCCGACCCCCGGGGAGGACAGCCGGCCGTCGCCGGCGACCGCAGGTCGCGCCGGCGGAGCGGCTTGGTCCTCCGCAGCACCACACCCCGCGTCCATGTATTCTCCTAGTGCAAACGACGATATGAACTAGTTCAAAGGTCTCTGAATATTTCTGTCTCGCTCTCCACTGCCGATGCGTACGCGGCCGCCGGCCGCACCGTGCCGACCCGGGGCCGAGGACGGACCTGCTGCGACCGCGACCTGCTGCCCTCGATCCCCGATGCGGACCGCCTCCGCCGCGTTGCTCCCGTCCGCGACGACGCGGTCGCCGCGCCGCCGGTCCTTCACGCCGGCGCCGGTGAACGGCTCTGCGTGCACGGCCCCACCGGTTCCCCTCCGCCAGGCAGCACAGGCAAGGAGGCCGCGCTCCGCAGGCCGGGCCCGCCGGCGAGAGCCGGCACCCATCGGGCACCCGGGGTTGTCGGCGACCTCGACATGCCGGTCACCGGCCCGGGCCACCACGCCGGACGCTGACCGCAGTCCGCACACAGGCCCCGCCCCTGGCCGGCGAACGGCCGGCTGCGGCCGCACACGACGTCGGCCGGCACGCTCAACCGGCCCCGCCCGCCGTACCCCCGTCCAGGCGCTGCACGCCGGCCCCCGCGCCGGGCGCCGCCGGGCGGGCAGCCCTGCCCCACGCCCATCCCCTGGCTCACGAGAAGAAACGGAAGCAAGCAGTGATCGGTAGTGACTCTTCCCAGCGCGATACGGCTCATGCGCTGATCGGTCGGGACCGCGATCTGCACACGATCCGTGAGCTCGCGGGCCTGGGCACCGGAGGCGGAGCATTGCTGGTCTCGGGGGATGCCGGGGTCGGGAAGACGGCAGTGCTGGACGCCGTCGCGGCGGGAGCCCGCGCCGAGGGCGCCCGGGTACTGCGAGCCGCCGGTGTGGAGTTCGAGGCGAACTGCAGTTACTCGGGTCTCAACCAGGTCCTGTTTCCCTTCCAGCGCGAGATCGAGGATCTGGAGGTGCCCTTCCGTGACGCCCTGCGCGTGGCACTCGGCTTCGAAAGCGGCTCACCGCCCCAGATGCTGATGGTCTCCAACGCCGTGCTGCTCCTGCTGCGGACGGTCGCGGCCGGAGATCCGCTCGTCCTGGTGATCGACGACCTGCCCTGGCTGGACCAGGCCAGTGCGGCCGTCCTGGGCTTCGTCCGACGACGGGCGGTCGGCATAGGTGTGAGCTTTCTCGCCGCGTCACGTAGCGGGGTGGCGAGCCTGAACGACTGCGGTGCCCTGCCCGAATACCGGCTGCAGCCGCTGGACGAGGAGTCGGCCGCCCGCCTGGTCGCCCACGCCTCCCCCCACCTGGTCCCCAGCGCCCGCCGGAGGCTGCTGACCGTGGCATGCGGCAATCCGCTCGCCTTGCTGGAACTGCCGTCCGCCCTGCCGGCCACGCCAGGGCCGGCTGCCGGCGACGTCCCGGCCGTACTGCCGCTCAGCCGGCGCCTGGAAACGGTGTTCGGCTCCCGCGTCACCAGCCTGCCCCAGCCCACCCAGCGCCTGCTGCTGCTCGCCGCGCTGGAAGGCGTCGGCGACCTCGGCGTCCTGCAGGCCGCCTCCCGGCAGACCGATGACGGCTACGACCTGGAAGACCTCGGCCCCGCCGAACGCGACCAGCTGGTCTACATCGACGAGGACGCACGACGGCTGAGGTTCCGCCACCCCCTCATCCGCTCGGCCGTGGTGGAGAACTCCACCAGCAGCCGCCGGCGCGCGGTCCACACCGCCCTGGCCCAGGTCCTGGTGGACCAGCCCGAGCGCCGGGCCTGGCACCTGGGCGAGGCCACCTTGGAGCCCGACGAGAACGTCGCCGCCCTGCTGGAAGACACGGCGCGCCTCACGCTGCGCCGCGGCGACGCCATCGGCGGCATGCGCACCCTGCTCCGGGCCGCGGACCTCACACCGCCCGGAGCCGGCCGCAGCCGCCGCCTCGCCACCGCCGCCTACGTCGGCGCCGAGGCCACCGGGTCCCTGCACAGCGCCCAAAAGCTCCTGGACGACGCACGGCACACGGCCGCGGACCCCAAGAGCTCCCTGCACGCGGCCGCGGCCGCCGCCGTTCTCATCCTGAACAGCGACAGCGACATCGACACCGCGCACACCCTGCTGGTCGACGCGATCGAAGCCGGAGCCCACGGGTACGACGCCGCGGACAAGTCGCTCATCGACGCCCTGCACACCCTTGCCCTGGTGTGCTTCTTCGGCGCCCGGCCCGAACTGTGGCAGCCCTACCACCGCGCGCTGGACAAGCTGACCCCCAAGGCCCCGCCGGTGCTGTCCGCGCTGGCCAAGACCTTCTCCGACCCCGCCCGCACAGGCGCCGCCGCCTCGGGCGAACTCGACAAACTGATAGCACAGCTGACCGACGTCACCGACCCCGTCCAGCTCCAGCGAACCGGCTCGGCGACCCTGTACGTCGACCGTCTCGGCGACGTCCGCGAAGCACAGTGGCGCATGGTCCGCATGGGACGAGACGGCGGCCCGGCGCGCCGGCACATGGCCGGACTGATCCACCTCACCCTGGACGACTACCTCACCGGGATGTGGGACGAGGCAGCGCAACTCGCCGAAGAAGGCATCCAGTTGTGCACCACCCACGGCTACACAGGATTCGCCTGGTACTTCCACTACGCCCAGGCCCTCCTGGCCGCCGCCACCGGCGAGGCCGACCGCGCGGACGCGGCAGCCGAGCAGGTCATCCACTGGGCGACCCGCCGCAAGGCGTTCGGCGCCGCCCACTACGCGCACCACGCCGCAGGGCTGGCGGCCCTGGGACGCGGTGACTTCGCCGACGCCTACGAGCACGCCACCGCCATCAGCCCCGCCGGCCACCTCGCCTCACACGCCCCGCACGCACTGTGGGCAACGATGGACCTGGTCGAGGCAGCCATGCGGACCAACCGGCACCAAGAGGCAGCCGCCCACGCCCAGGCCATGCGGGACGCCGGCATCACCGAACTGTCCTCACGCCACGCCCTGCTCACCCACGCCTGCACCGCCCTGACCACCACCGACGACAACCAGGCCCTGCAGCTGTTCACCCGCGCCCTCGACGTACCCGGCGCCGGGCGGTGGACCTTCGACTACGCCCGCGTCCAGCTCGCCCACGGTGAGCGGCTGCGGCGTGTGCGGGCCACCACCGAATCCAGGGGGCCGCTGGCAGCAGCACTGTCCGCCTTCCAGCACCTGGGGGCCACTCCCTGGACGGAGCGCGCCGAGACCGAACTACGCGCCGCCGGCGCAGCCAAGCGGCGGCCCGGCACCACCACACCGCACACGCTCACCCCCCAGGAACTGGAGATAGCCCGGCTGGCGGCCTCGGGCCTGACCAACAAGCAGATAGCCGAGCGCCTGTTCCTGTCCCACCGCACCGTGGGCGCCCACCTCTACCAGATCTACCCCAAGCTGGGCATCACCTCCCGAGGCATGCTCCGCGACGCCCTCGAAGGCTGACCCCCTGGTCATCTGCCTCCTCACACCACCCGAGCAGCAAACGGCAAGGCGGGCCCTGTCACCTCACCTCAGAAGGACCCAGCACGTGAGCACACTTCCCACCCTCGTCCTGGTCCACGGCGCCTGGCACGGCACCTGGTGCTGGCAGCCGCTGACCGAACACCTCCCCGACCTCGACGTACGTACCGTCGCCCTGCCCAGCAGCGGGCAGGACCCGGCAGCCCTGGGCGGCCTGTACGACGATGCGGAGGCGGTGGCCAAGGCCACCGCGGCCGTCGGCGGACCGACCGTGGTGGTCGGCCACTCCTACGGAGGATGCCCCGTCACCGAAGCCGCCGCGGCAGTCGGCAACGTCGAGCGCATCATCTACCTCAGCGCCCTGATGCAGGACACCGGCGACTCGGTCCTGTCCCTGACCGGCGGCGTCCACCCGCCCTACTGGGACGTGCACGAGGACCCCCAGGGCCACGCCGGCCACGGCTACTTCGAAGCGGCCCAGGCTTCGCACGTGCTCTACAGCGACGTCGAACCCCACCTGGCACAACAAGCCGCCGCCAGACTCGCCCGCCAGTCCCTCGCCTCGGTCACCCAGCCCCTCACCCGGGCCGCCTGGCGCACCGTACCCAGCACCTACGTCCTGTGCGAACAGGACCTGGCCATCCCGCTACCGCTCCAGCAAACCATGGCCACCCGCGCCCAACGCACCGTCCGCCTGCACTCCGGACACAGCCCGTTCCTCTCTCAGCCGGCCGAACTGGCCCGCATTCTCCGCCACGAACTCGCCCACCGGCCAATGCAGTAGTGGGCACCTGCGGTCCGGCAGACTCCGGCCGCCGCACCCGGCGATCTGCTCTGCGCAGGTCCGCACTTCCCCACGGCGCAACCATTCGGCCGGGTGTCACTCCAACCCGGTTACCTCTTTTGGCCCTGCGAACCGGCGGTGCCTGCCGCCTCCTTCACGGTCCAGCGCTGGACGTGGGAATCGGCGGACCGGGCAGGTTCAAGCGCCCTGTCGAGCAGGTCCTCGTACCGTCAGGCTGGATGTGTGAGCGAGTTATGGAGCATGCTGGCCGCGCCAGGCGGAGCGGTGGCGACCACGCTGATCGGTGTCTTCGTCGGCAGTGTGGTCAGCAGGCGCGCTCAGGACCGGCACTGGGTCCGTGAACAGCAAGCGGCTGTTTGCGCACGGGTGCTGCGGGAGTCGTCAACGGTGCTGGTGGATCTCAGCGACATGGAGTCCTCCCGCCCCGAAAGCATCCCGCAAGGTGTGGTCGTGGCGACCAGCACCGACTGGCGGCCGTGGAACGAGGCACTGAGCATGGTGAACCTCGTCGCCGACAAGGACATCGCAGAGGCGGCCCATGCCCTGGACGAGCAGATCTGGCGCGTCCACATCGCCGTCAAGCGCGGCCTGGCCCCCGATGAGGACTGTTTCGCACTGCGCTCGCGCATCATTGCCGCACAAGGCGACTTCATCACCGTTTCCCGTCGCAGACTGTCCCTGACAGGGGACCCACTCCCCCGGCTGTCCGGCAGGCCGGCCCCAGACGCATGTCGGCGTGGACGTAGGCGTCGGTGGAGCGGACACTGTCTAACCGTTGCTACTTCTCATCAAGATTTCCGAGTCTCTGCCCTTGGGGTCGTTCCCGAAAGCCATGAACATCTACTCTCAGTTCTGACCTACGTAGCCAGGCAGGGCCGGATCGGCCAGCAGGAGACGCTCGCGCTGCCATCACGCGCACTTGCAAGAGGCGCAGACCCCTGCGCAGGCGCCGGCCAAGCCCCTGGATGGTCACGCGCCCCAGTGCCCGCGTTCGTCCGTCCGGCCACGAAACGGAGGCCGCCCCCACAACTCCGCGCAATTCCACGTGCCTTCATGGCGCCGGCGTCGTTGTAAAAGAGACCTCGAATAGTGACGGGGATCCCCCCAAGGGCACCGGTCACACTGCTCGACGGCTTCCTCGCCGCTCTACTGAGGCCCAACAAGGCTGCCACAAGAGGGGCGATACGGGCTGCCGGCACGCAACAACAACACACATTGACTCACGGGTAGGTACCATCCGGCAGCACCACCCCATACACACGAGGAGTGTCGTGACCGACAACAACACCATTCAGGACCGGTATGCGACGCGTCTCGCAGAGGACCTGGACAACAACGCCGGCGAACAGGAAAAGGTCCGCACGCAACTCGCGGAACTCCAGAACCGGCTGGCTCAGCTCGAGCAGGAGCAGGCGTGGCTGACCCAACTGCAAGGAACCGTGGCCGGCGCCTCAAGCGTGGTCATGGAGGAAGAACCGGCAGGTGAAGCGTCTGCCGACAAGGCCGAAGAGCCGAAGGTGACGCCCGCCACCCAGCCAGTGCCCCGTCCGCGCGGGCGAAAGAAGCCGGCCGGTGAGCCGGCGGCCCGAAAGGCCGGTAAGAAGACGCCTGCCCCCAAGACGGCCGGGAAGCCGAAGCCGGGCAGCTCACCGTCGAGCACGGAGCCGACACTGCGTAGCCTGGTCGCGGACATACTGGCGGGAAGCAGCGAACCGCGCATGGTCAGTGAGTTCGTCGACGCCCTGGCCAAGCAGCACCCTCAGCGCGCCACGCCGAGCGCCCCGGTCGTGCGTAACACCCTGGAGGCGCTGGTGGCCAAGGGCCGCGCCGAACGCGCCCGCAGGCAGGGCAGCGTCTTCTACACCCCCATCACACCCCCGGCCACCGACGCCGCTCACGCGGTGGTCGCGTCCGGCGCCGCAGAACCCGTCCCGGCAACAGGCTGACCTCAAACGCGTGTGGCAGGAGGTCGCGGGCCTTCTGCCACGGGCTGGGGATTCGGCCGATCCTCTGCGGAGCACCGCCCTCCCCATCGAGGTTCACCCAGGAGAGCACCGCGAATCCGAGACCGTTCCCCATGCCCCCGCGCTGCGGACCGCAAGGCCGCACGAAGATAAAGGTGTGCAATACAGCAAAAGCCACAAAATGCAGCATTTGCCGCGGTACGGTGGAGATCTGTCCCAGCCCGCGACCGGTTCTGGAGGGAGCCCGCATGGCAGATCGACTCGACGTGGCGTCGCTGGCTCCTGGCGATCGCGCGGACGCGATCCGTGAATTCTCGTGGGCCATCAACGGCCGTATAGAGGTGGACCTTCCCCCGGACCCGCATCTTCTAAGGGCCAGCGCAACCACCAACGCGGTGGGGTCGGTGAAAGTCTCGGAGATCGGCTGGAACGTGGCCCGCCTGCGCCGTGCTTCCGCCTCGGTGGACGAGGACTTCGTGCCGCACGTTCTCGTCCATCTCCAGGAAGCGGGGGTCTCCGCCTTCCACCAGGGAGGAAGGCGGGGTGTGATCCGGGCGGGAGATCTCGCGGTGCTGGAGAACGCGAAGCCCTATGAGGTCTTTTTCCACGGCACGATGCATTCGGTCCTCGTGCGCGTTCCCACGCACGTCCTGGGGCTGCGGCCGTCCCTGCTCGACCAGGTCACAGCTGTACGACTGAGTTCGCAGCGCCCCGTCGTGGGTGCCACAGCAGCGCTATTCACCCGGTTGGCCCGCAACCAGGCCGCTGTCGGCGAGGCTGAGGCCGCCCTGTTCGCGCAACCCTGTGTCGACCTGATCAGGGCTGTGGTCAGCATGATCCCGGGCCGTGACGATCTGGCCGGAGCACCTCTGAACAGCACACTGCTGTTCCGTGTTCGGGAATACGTCCGCCTCCATCTGGCAGAACCCGACCTGACTGCGGCACGTATCGCCGCCGAGCATCACGTTTCCGTACGGCAGCTCTACCTGACCCTGTCCCGAGCGGGAATCAGCCTCGGCGAGTGGATACGGACGCAGCGCCTCGAAGAGTGCAGGAGAGAACTCGCGTCGTCGGTGCATCAGTTCATGACGATTGAGGCGATCGCCCACCGGTGGGGGTTCGCCAGCGCACCCCACTTCAGTCGGGTGTTCAAGGCGGCGTACGGTGTGAGCCCCCGCGAGTTGCGGTGGCAACCATGCGACAGGCAGAACGGGCATTCACCGGCAACGGCGCCTTCCCGCCCGGGCACTTCGGCCTCATCTCGCGGACCGTAACTGGGCACGGCCGGCGGCGGAGAACGAGCCGCCCGCTGGAGCAGCCCGAAGCCACCAGGCACCCGCCCTGAAGGCCCGGGCACGTCGAGCGGACAAAGCGCGCGGCGCTGCCGACTCTTTCACAGGAGGCAGCACACGGGTCGTCGCCTTGCCTGTGCGTGCACGATCTCTCCTTGCCCTTTCGTGCACGACATCAGCTCCGGTTCCCGCCCCAAGAAACCGGCCGCCGGAGTCCGGCCCATTTCAGCGGCGGCACGTACCGCCGGCACCCGCGGCCCACGAGGATGAATACGCGTAACCTCGCTCAGCGCGATACCGGAAATACAGAGCGTGTCCTCCCCGTTGCCCGTCACGGCCATGCGATCGAGGGGGCTCCGGCCAGGGCGGGTGACGTCCACGGAACGTGCAAGACATTCGCGGTTGCACACAGCTGCACGGCGGGAATCCCGCAGTCTCCGATTCGCACAGCTGCGGATATCCCACGGACCTGCCCGGACGGCCGCCGGCGATCGCAGGGGGAAATTACGGTGGCCGCGGAGAGGGGCTCCCAGGCGCCTCATGCCCCGGTCACCTGCACGCGAGTCCGGGAACCAGATGCCTTCAGTGCCGTTCAGGAGGACATCGTGATCGAAGCATTCTGCACCGACATCCAACCGCCCGCCGAGAGGGACGAGTACTGGAGGGACGCCGTACGCAGGGCGTTCACCCGCCTGGAGATCCGCACCCAGGGAGCGGCCGA
>NZ_JBIATA010000039.1:0-77364 GCF_042891295.1 Streptomyces sp. NPDC001902
TCTTGCCCGAGCCGGAGCGGCCCTTGAGCGCGACCAGTTCACCGCGGGCCACGGAGAAGGACACCCCGCCCAGGGCGTGCACCGCGGTGTCCCCGGCGCCGAAGGTGCGCACCAGGTCCTCGACCACCACCATCGCCTCGGAGGCCGCCCCGCCGCTCGCCGGGCCCTCACGCCGTTCCAGCAGTCCCTCGCTCATGCCCGCCAGCATAAGGGGAGGTCACCGCCCACAAGGAAGGACCGTCACCGCACTGCATCGGCATGTGACACGTGTGACACCATGCCTGATCGAGATCGCAGACGAAGGAGACGCCTTGGGCGCGGCGAGCACGGAGGCGCTGGCACGGGTCACCGCCAACTTCCGCCAGTACTTGGCGGGGTGGGGCCGGACGCAGCGAGCCGACGGCGACCTCGACCGCTATCGCAGCGGTCTCGCCACGCCGCTGTTCAACGGTGTGGCCCGGGTACGGTCCCTGGACGCGGTGGCGCAGTCCGTGACCGCCGCGCGCACCGAACTCGCGAGCGTCCCCTGGTGGTGGGCCGGCCCGGACAGCCCCGAAGGCACCCCTGCCGCCCTGACCCGGCACGGCGCGGTCCCGCTCGGCGCCCTGCCCCTGATGGTGCGCCCCCCTCGACCGCGCCCCGGACGCCCAGGACCCGCCGGCCGGCTGGGCGTCGAGGTGGTGGAGACCCCGGACCGGCCGGCCGAACTGGTCGGCACGTACCGCACCTCCATGGGCATCGCGCCCGAGCTGCAGCCCGGCCTCGTACGGTCAGAAGCGCGGCGCGCGGACAACGCGGACATCGTCCGCCTGGCCGCCGTGCTGGACGGTGACGTCGTCGGTACGACGGTGCTGATCACGGCGCACGACGTGGCCGGCATCTTCCTCGTCCACGTCGCCGCGCCCCACCGCCGCGGCGGCATCGGCGCCGCACTGACCTCGGCCGCCCTCGACGTCGCCCACGACCGGGGCACGCACCTGGCCGCCCTCATCGCCAGCCCGCGTCCGGTGAACCCCTCTACCGCCGCTTCGGCTTCACCACGGTCTCCGAGTACCGGCTCTTCACCCTGCCCGCCTGACTCCCGGCCGGCGAGAGGGCCTAAGGGCCGGTCGGCCGTACGGGGTGCCGGCTCAGGTCGGCACCGTAGAGGACGGTCATCTCGTGGTCCAGGACCGGTGCGATGGCCTCGGCGTAGGACTCGGTGAGGTGGCTGTCGTCGCGGTAGACGAAGGTGTCGGCCACCACGACGGGACAGTCGCCGCCGGTGCCGCAGAGCCAGGGGACCGGGTCGACCACCGAGACGCCGGTGGCCGCGGCCGCTTCGGTGATCTCCCGCTTCTTGTCGGGATCCCTGACCGCCTGCCCGATCTCGGACGCGCACCGTTCCAGCTCCTGCGGATGGGTCCCCGCGCAGTCGACCGCGTCCCCCTTCGGCCAGGGGGTGTCCTCGATGGCCAGCACCTGGGCGCCGCTCCTCGCCAGTTCCCGGTAGGTCCGCTCGAAACCGTCGGTCCACTGCCGGCGCGGGTCGGCGGACGGCCGGGCCAGGTCGGCCGAGTCCGAGGAGGAGGCGATCACCAGCGCGGGCTTCAGGGACCCGATCCGGGCCAGTGCCTTGGTGCGCCACCGGTCGCAGGACGTGTACGGCTCGCCCTGGTAGACCGTGGTGACCGCGGCGACCTTGCACGACGCCTTGGTCAGCGAGACCAGTCTCCAGTGGCGCTCGCGGGCCAGCCGGTCGAGCGCGGGGAACCACTGGGCCGCGTGCGAGTCCCCGAAGAGGACGACCGTCTTCGTCGCGGACCGGTCGCCGTAGACGCAGGACGGTGTCGCCGTGCTCTGGTAGCCGATGTGGCAGCCGTCCCGGTAGACCGCGGACAACGTCCCCTTGACCTTGGTGATCCCGGGCGTGAGATTGACCGGCAGACTGCGTTCGGGTGCCTCCAGCAGCTCGGTCAGACGTGTCTGCGGGTCGGTCACCCCGGTGAGCGCGCCCCTCAGCTCCGGGGCGGCCGCTCCCGAACTGATCAGTGGCGGGAAGGCCGTCGCGACCAGCGCCGCCGCCGTGGCGCACGCCGTCAGCCCCGCGCCCAGCCCCAGTGCCCGTGCGGGACGGCCGCGGAAGACGTGGTGGAACCGCACCGGGTTCTCGACCAGACGCAGCGTCCCCCAGGCCAGCAGCAGGGAGATCGCCGCACACACCAGGCCGAAGCGGACGGTCGCCGGCCGCTCCCACGCCATCGGCAGGATCACCAGCATCGGCCAGTGCCACAGGTACCAGCCGTACGACAGGCCGCCGACCCAAGTGAGAGGCCGCAGCGACAACAGCGCGCCGGCCCCGTACCGCGCGGGGGAACAGCCCCCCGCCAGCACCAGCACGGTGCCGAGCACGGGCGCGAGCGCATAGGGCCCGGGGAACGGCGTGGCGTCATCGAACCAGACCGCCGCCACCACCAGCGACACCAGCCCGGCCCAGCTCATCGGCCCGGCCACCTGGGCCGGCAACCGCTCCAGCCGGCCGGCGGAGAGCGCGAGCAGCGCGCCGGCACCGAGCTCCCAGAAGCGGGTGTGCGAGCCGAAGTACGCCCAGGACACCGAGGTGCCCGTCACCCACACGTTCAGGGCGAAGGAGATCGCGCACAGCACCGCGAGCGGCGCCGCCAGCAGTCCGGTCCGGCGCCGGGCGAGCTTCCAGCTCGCCCACAGCAGCAGTGGCCAGACCAGGTAGAACTGCTCCTCGACCGCCAGCGACCAGAAGTGCTGGAACGGCGACGGCGGGCTGTCCGCGTTGAGGTAGTTGGTGCCGGCGTTCGCCAACCGGAGGTTCACCACGTAGAAGGTGCTGCCGAGCGCATCCCCGACGTACTCCGCGAAGCGGACCTTCGACAGGTACAGCCAGGCGCCGCCGAGTGTGACGACCCCGACGAGGGTCGACGCGGGGAGCAACCGCAGGGCCCGGCGGGCGTAGAACCTCCGCACCGACACACGGTCGTTCCGGGCCAGCTCACGCAGCAGCAGCGAGGTGATGAGGAAGCCCGAGATCACGAAGAAGACGTCGACCCCGATGTAGCCGCCCGCCAGCCGCCGGACTCCGGCGTGCGAGAGCACCACGAGCGCGACCGCCAGCGCGCGCAGCCCCTGGATGTCCAGGCGCAGCGGTGCTCCGGCGGCCGGACGGACCGGTGTTCCGGCGTTCGCCTCCGGTGGCGGGGGTGCCTGCGTCGCAGTTGCCGCGGGCCACGACGCACGTGACACGGAATCTCCTCTGGTCTTGATGGACGAGCGCCGAACCGTGCGACGCCGCTGACCAGACGCGCGATGACCGGGGAGGGTTGCGCGCGATCGGCCGGGTTCGGCCGTTCTTCGCCGGCTGCCCGCTCGTCCTTGTCCTTCCGTTCACCGCGAGGTCGCGTACCGGCGGATCCGCGCTCGCAGTACGGGCGGGAGCGAGGCGCGCGGGCCTACGGCCGGTGGCTCGACGCGCGCTCCTGCGCGGACGGCAGCGCCTTGAAGTAGAAGGTCGTCGGCCGCAGCACTCCCGCCGGGTTCGCGGCGTGGGCGGGGACGGTGCCGTAGGGGGTCCAGCCGGCGCTGCGGTAGAGCTGTTCTGCGGGGCTGGCGGTCTCGGTGTCGAGCAGCAGGAGGGTCGCGCCCGCGGCCGCCGCGGCGTGTTCGGCGACGGTGAGGAGGGCGCGGCCGAGGCCGTGGCCGCGGGCGCGGCGGTGGACCATGAGCTTGAGGACCTCGGCGCGGTGGCGGCCGTTGGGCTTGCCCTCGTGGGCGAGGCTGACGGTGCCGGTGAGACCGGCGGTGTCGCGGGCGGCCCAGACGGTGAGACCGCCGTCCGCGACGACGTGGGCGCGGGCGCGCCACCAGGCGGCCGCCTCGGCGTGGGTGAAGGGGGTCACGAAGCCGAGGGACGCGCCGCCCTCGACGGCGTCCACGAGGAGGGCGGCGAGGTCGTCGGCGGATTCCAGCAGGGCTTCGGCGGAGAGCGGGGCGACGGCGTGCACGGGGGCGGGGGCGGGGGCGGGGGCGCGGCTGTCCTTCATGGCAGTACCACCACGACGGTGTAGCGGGCGGGGTCCGGGCCGGGGCAGCGGAAGCGGGAGGTGCCCCACAGGCGGTAGCGGAGGCAGTCGCCGGGGGCGAGGTGGTGTGAGCGGTCCTCGACGGTGACCGCGAGGGCCCCCTCGTGCAGCCACACGTGGTGTTCGAGCCCGGGCACGGGTGGGCCTTCGTACGCGATGTCCGCACCGGGGCGCAGCACCCCTTCGATGATCTCGGCCCGCAGTCCGGGGTGCGGGGGTGAGACGGAGCGCCGCTCGAAGCCGGACGGGGTGTCGGTCCAGACGCGCTGGTCGGCGGCGCGTACGAGCTGCGCGGGCTCGCCGCCGCTCTCGACCTCGGCGAGCAGTCGGGACATGGTGCGTCCGTACGCGGTGCACAGGCGCCCGAGCAGGGCGGCCGTGGGGCTGATCTCGGCGCGTTCGAGGCGGGAGAGCGTCGAGCGGCTGATGCCGGTGCGCGTCGCGAGGTCGTCGAGGGACCAGCCGCGCTCGTCGCGCAGCTCGGCGAGGCGCGCGGCGAGGCGGGTGTCGACGGACGTGGGGGCGGGTTCTCTCACATCCGGGACGGTATCCCAGATCCGGGACAAGACCAAGGGTGAGCGGGCCCGCGCCTTTGACGCACTCCGGCGGGTCGCCTATCGTGTAGTAGACCGATCGTCTACTAGCCTCCTCACCTCCCTCGGAGCAGCAACACCATGAGCGTTCAGGGCCAGAGCAAGACGTTTCTGATCACCGGTGTCAGCGGCGGCCTCGGCCGCGCCTTCGCCCAGGAGGCACTCGCCGCCGGTCACCGGGTCGTCGGCACGGTCCGCGCACCGGAGCGGATCGCCGAGTTCGAGGCCCTGGCCCCGGGGCGTGCCAGCGCCAGGCTGCTGGACGTGACGGACGAACAGGCCGTCGTCCCCCTCGTCGACGAGGTGGAACGGAACATCGGCCCCGTCGACGTGCTGATCAGCAACGCCGGCTACGGCCTCGAAGGCACCGTCGAGGAGTCGGCGATGGCGGACCTGCGCCGGCAGTTCGAGGTCAACGTCTTCGGCAGCGTCGCCGTCATCAAGGCGGTCCTGCCCCACATGCGCCGGCGCCGCGGCGGGCACATCGTGACGCTCTCGTCCATGGCCGGCCTCACCGCCCTCCCCGGAGTCGCGTTCTACGGGGCGAGCAAGTTCGCCATGGAGGGGATCGCCGCGTCCCTGGCCCAGGAGGTCGCCGGTTTTGGCATCCACGTCACCTCCCTCGCGCTCGGCTCGTTCCGCACCGACTGGGCGGGCCGCTCGATGACCCGCGTGCCGCGCAGCATCCCCGACTACGACACGCTGTTCGACCCCATCAGGTCCGCCCGGCAGGCCAAGAGCGGCAACCAGGCCGGTGATCCGGCCCGCGCCGCCCGGGCGCTGCTGCGGGTCCTGGATGCCGACAACCCCCCGGTCCACCTCGTCCTCGGCACCGATGCTCTGCGTCTGGTCGAAGAGGGGCAGCGGCTGCTGCGCGAGGACCTCGCCGCCTGGGCCGACCTCACGGTCTCCACCGATTTCCCCGCCGACCGGTGAACAACGTGAACCCGACGTCTCCCTGGCCCCTCCGCCAGGGTTCCTGCTACCGAGTTTGGACCCTCCTGTGAACGCATCCCGCCCCCGTACGGCCGTCGACTTCTGGCTTGACCCGGTGTGCCCCTGGACCTGGCTGACCTCGCGCTGGATGCTCGAGGTCGAGAGGATCCGGCCGGTCGACGTCACCTGGCGCGTGATGAGCCTGGCCGTGCTCAACGAGGACCGCCTCGACCAACTGCCGGAGCGCATACGCGAGCTGATGGGCCTGGCATGGGCGCCGGTCCGGGTCCTGACCGCGGCCTCGCAGGCCTACGGACCCGAGGTGACGGGGCCCTTGTACACCGCCATGGGCACCCGCTTCCACCTGCACCAGCAGCCCCGGACCAAGCCGACGATCGCGGCCGCGCTGCGCGACGCGGGCCTGCCCGAGAGCCTCGCGGACGCCGGCGACACCGACACCTTCGACGTCTTGGTGCGCGCCTCCCACCAGCAGGCCGTCGACCTGGTCGGCGAGGACGTCGGCAGCCCCGTCGTCGCCCTGCCCGGTCAGGACGGTGACAGGGCCGCGTTCTTCGGCCCGGTGGTCAGTCCCGCCCCGAAGGGCGAGGAGGCAGGGCGCCTCTGGGACGCCGCGATCGTCCTCGCCTCCATGCCGGACTTCTACGAGATGAAGCGCACCCGCACCGCCGGTCCCGTCTTCGACTGAGGCGCGGCGACTGCGGCGACTGCGGCGGTGGCGTGGGCGGTGGCGGCCAGGGGCCCGCCGCCGCCCCCGGCCGAGGTGGGCCCCGCTTGGCCCGGTTTCCCCGAGGCCGTCGCGGGCCGTTCGCCTGCGCGGTGTAGCGTCGCCGACGGGGTCGAGGCCGGATGGATCGCCGAGGCCTGCACGTTGTTCCACGGGGACCACCGACCCGCAGTCATGGAAGAGGTACGCACCGCATGACCACCGAACCGTTGCGCATCGGCGTGCTCGGCGCCGCCCGCATCGCCGGGACCGCCATCGCCGCCCCCGCCCGCACGACCGGTCACCGGCTCGTCGCCGTGGCCGCCCGCGACCGCTCCCGGGCGGCGGACTTCGCCGCCGAGCACGGCGTCGAGCGCGTGCTGGACTCCTACGCCGACGTCATCGCCGACCCCGAGGTCGAGGCCGTCTACAACCCGCTCGCCAACGGTCTCCACGGCCCCTGGAACCTGGCCGCCATCGCGGCGGGCAAGCACGTGCTCAGCGAGAAGCCGTCCGCGAGCAACCTCGAGGAGGCCGTCGAGGTGCGCGACGCGGCCGCCAAGGCGGGCGTGGTCGTCATGGAGGCGTTCCACTACCTCTACCACCCGGTCACCCGGCGCCTGCACGAGCTGCTGGCGTCCGGTGAGCTCGGCGAGCTGCGGCACGTCGAAGCCGTGGTCAACATCCCCGCGCCCGCGGACGAGGACCCCCGCTGGTCGCTGCCGCTGGCCGGCGGCGCCCTGATGGACCTGGGCTGCTACTCCCTGCACGCGGCGGGGTCCCTGGCCCCGTGGGCCGGCGGCGCCCCGCGCCTGGTGGCCGCGCGCGGCGGGGAGCGCGCCAAGGCGCCGGGTGTCGACGAATGGCTGGACGCCGACCTGGAGTACCCCGGCGGCGCCACCGCCTCGGCCCGCTGCCACATGGACGCCGAGGCGCTCGAGATGAGCTGGCGCATCGTCGGCAGCCGCGGCGAGGCCACCGCGCCGTGCTTCGTGCTGCCGCACCAGGACGACCGGGTCGTGGTCCGTACGCCGGACGGCGAGCGGGTCGAGGAGCTGGGCAGGCGCCTGTCGTACACCTACCAGCTGGAGGCGTTCGCGGCGACCCTGCGCGACGGCGCCCCGCTGCCCACGGACGCCGACGACGCCGTGGAGTCGATGCGCATGATCGACGCCTGCTACCGCGCCGCGGGCTTCGAGCCGCGCCCGCGTTCCGCCGCCGTCACGCCACCAGCGGCCGGGTCGTCGGCGTGATCGGTGCCAGCAGGCACGTGCTGCCGGTGAGCCACCGGTCGACCGCCGCCGCGGCCGACCGGCCCTCGGCGATCGCCCAGACGATCAGCGACTGACCGCGGCCCGCGTCGCCCGCGACGAAGACCTTCTCCACCCCGGTGGCGAAGCAGGCGTCGCGGACGACGTGGCCGCGCCGGTCGATGTCCAGGCCGAGCTGGGTGACCAGCCCGCAGTCGCGTTCGGCCCCCGAGAACCCCAGCGCCAGCAGCACCAGCTGGGCGGGGATGACGCGCTCGGTGCCGTGCTGCGGGCGGCGGTGCCGCGGCTCCACCCCGACCAGGTGGAGCGACCGTACGTGCCCTTCGTCGTCGCCCTCGAAGCGGAAGGTCGAGGCGGAGAACACCCGGATGTCGCCCTCCGGGCCGGGCAGCGGCACACCGCCGTGCTCCGCCGGGTCCCAGATGCCGCGCCGGGCCAGTTCGCGGGCCTCCTCGTGGGCGGGGGAGACCCGGTAGACGTGCGGGTACACCGGCCACGGCTGCTGCTCGGGGCGGTACTCGCCCGGCAGGGGGTTGATGTCGAGCTGCACGACGGAGGCCGCGTGCTGCCGGAGCACGGTGCCCAGGCAGTCGGCGCCGGTGTCGCCGCCGCCGACGATGACGACGTCCTTGCCCTCGGCGCTGACGGGTGACTCGGTCAGGTCGCCCTCCTGCACGCGGTTCGCCAGCGGCAGGTACTCCATCGCCTGGTGGATGCCCGCCAGTTCCCGTCCGGGTACCGGCAGCTCGCGCCATGCCGTGGCGCCCACCGCCAGGAGCACCGCGTCGTGCTCGGCGACGACCCGTTCCGCGTCGAGGTCGGCGCCCACCTCGACCTCGGTGCGGAAGAGCGTGCCCTCCGCGCGCATCTGCGCCAGGCGCCGGTCCAGATGGTGCTTCTCCATCTTGAACTCCGGTATGCCGTAGCGCAGGAGGCCGCCGAGCCGGTCCGCCCGTTCGTAGACGGTCACCGTGTGGCCGACCCGGGTGAGCTGCTGGGCGGCGGCGAGTCCGGCGGGTCCCGAGCCGACCACCGCGACGGTGAGGCCGGAGTGCTGCTCGGGGGGACGGGGGAGGGCGAGGCCGTCCTCCCACGCGCGGTCGGCGATGGCGACCTCGACGTTCTTGATCGTGACGGGGTCGGCGTTGATGGTCAGGACGCAGGCGCTCTCGCAGGGCGCCGGGCACAGCCGGCCGGTGAACTCGGGGAAGTTGTTGGTGGCGTGCAGCCGTTCCGCGGCGGCGGCCCAGTCCTCGCGGTACACCAGGTCGTTCCAGTCGGGGATCATGTTCCCCAGCGGGCAGGCGTCGTGGCAGAACGGGATGCCGCAGTCCATGCACCGGCCGGCCTGCGCGGAGATGATCGGCAGGAGGCCCTGGCCGGTGTAGACCTCCTGCCAGTCCTCGACGCGCTCGCAGACGGGGCGCCGCGCGGGGGTGCGGCGGGGGGTGGTGAGAAAGCCCTTGGGATCGGCCATGGCCGCCTCCGGCGCCGCCGTCACGATCATGGGGAGGCACGGTGACCGCGTCCCCCGGCACAT
Organism: Streptomyces sp. NPDC001902; assembly: GCF_042891295.1. Taxonomy (NCBI): domain Bacteria; kingdom Bacillati; phylum Actinomycetota; class Actinomycetes; order Kitasatosporales; family Streptomycetaceae; genus Streptomyces; species Streptomyces sp. NPDC001902. The sequence goes on from NZ_JBIATA010000039.1 coordinate 9,156, forward strand.
GGCACCGTCAGGCCACCATACGTCGGGTTTGCCGGTATTTCGATGGCGCGGCCACCGTGATCTTCCGCCGTGGGATCAGGCGGCGGCCTCCAGTTCCGCCGAACGCGGGTTGATCAGTACGACGTCGCAGGTCGCGTAGCGCATCAGGGCCTGCCCGGCGCCGGCGTCCAGCAGCGCGGACAGCCCGCCGTGGGTGGGCGCCCCGACGACGATGGCGCGGGCCCCGGTGCGCTCCGCGTGCTCGGCGACCATACGGCCCACCTCGCCATGGCCGGTGGCGTTCCGCAGCACGTACCCGACGGCCGGGATGTCGAGGGCGGCGAGCCGGTCCAGGTGCTTGCGGACGGCGGTCCGCGCGGACTCCAGGTCCTCCGTGTCCGCGGCCGCTTCACCCGCGACGGCGGACTCCTCGACGTGGACGACGTGCACCGTACGGCCGTTGATCGTCGCGAGGCGGCCGGCGGCCGCGGCGACCCGCTCGGCGTGCGGGGAACTGTCCACGGCGGCGACGATGGCGCCGCGCCCCGGGTCGTGGTGCGCCGCGGCGTCGTGCTCGACCGGTACCAGTGAGGGGGCGGCGTCGGCCCCGGGGAGAGGCTCCGGGGCGGGTTCCGAGGCGGCGTCGACCTGTTCGGCCTGGACCTTCTCGGCCTCCTTGAGCAGCCCGTGAGCCGTGGAGAGAATCACGATGCCCAGCACGAGCGCCCCGGCGCCGATGTAGAACGGCACGTGGATCCCGAAGGCCTCGACCAGCTTGCCCGCGGCGAACGGCGCCAGACCGCCGCCGATGAAGCGGACGAAGCCGTACGCGGCGGAGGCGACGGCGCGGTCGACGGGCGCGACGGTCATGACGGCCTGGGTGGTGACGGTGTTGTTCACGCCGATGAAGACACCGGCGACGATCACGCAGACGATCAGCACGGTCCGGTCGTCGGTCCAGATCGCGATGGCCAGCACGGTGAGGGCGAACAGCGCGAGGTTGGCGTAGAGCGTCCGCGCGATGCCCAGCCGGGCCTGCAGCCGCGGCGCCCCGAAGACGGCGAAGACCGCGACGAGGGCGCCCCAGCCGGTGAAGACCAGGCCGAGCTGGACCGCGCCGAGCCCCATCGGGAAGGGCGCGTAGCCGAGCACGGTGAAGAAGGCCCAGTTGTAGCAGAGGGCCGTCAGCGACATCGTCAGCAGGCCGCGGTGGCGCAGCGCGCGCAGCGGCTCGCTCAGCCCGGTCCTGCGGGCCGGCAGCGGGATCGGCTCCACGAGGACGACGGTGGCGACCAGCGCGATGGCCATCAGGACGGCCACGCCGTAGAAGGGGCCGCGCCAGCTCACGTTGCCCAGCAGGCCGCCGAGCAGCGGGCCCACCGCGATGCCGACGCCGAGCGCGGTCTCGTACAGGATGATCGCGCCGACGAAGCCGCCGCTCGCCGAGGCCACGATCACCGCCAGGGAGGTGGCGATGAACAACGCGTTGCCGATGCCCCAGCCCGCCCGGAAGCCGACGATGCCGCCGATGCTCCCCGAGGTGCCGGCCAGGGCGGAGAACACCACGATCAGGGCGAGGCCCGCGATCAGCGTCCGCTTGGCGCCGATCCGGCTGGAGACCCAGTTGGTGATGAGCATGGCGACCGCGGTCACCACCAGGTAGCTGGTGAACAGCAGCGTCACCTGGCTCGGAGTGGCGTCCAGTTGCTGCGATATCGCGGGCAGGATGGGGTCGACCAGACCGATCCCCATGAACGAGACCACACAGGCGAAGGCGACCGCGAACACGGCCTTCGACTGTTTGAACGGATTCACGGAACGGGACGATTGCGCATGCGCGGTCATGTAGGTGCTCCGACGTAGAAACCGATGCCTGATCAACTGCTCCGCTGGGCCGGGCGCGACGGGGCCGGGGGCGGCCCCAGCCGGGTCAGTGCCTCCACGGCCGGCAGCGCGGCCACCAGGGCCGCCCGCTCGTCCGGGCTCAGCTGTTCCAGCAACTCCCCGAGCCGCTCGGCGCGCACGGCGCGACGCCGGGCGATGGCCTCCCGGCCCGCGTCGGTGATGTGGACGAGCACCACACGCCCGTCCGCGGGGTCGGCCGCGCGACCGGCCAGTCCCGCCTCCGCCAGCCGTGACACGACCTGGGTCATCGCCGGCTGAGTGACGCCCTCCAGGGTCGCCAGCTCGGTCAGCCGGAGCGGGCCGGACTGCTCCAGCGTGGACAGCGTCGCCACGGTGGTCAGCGACAGCTCGCTCGGCTGGCTGAGCCTGCGCAGCATGCGGTACAGCCGCTCCAGTGCCCGCGCCACGTCGACGGCGGGGCCGTGGTCTGGGTCGTCGTCGGGAAGATGCATAAGGAATTTATATCACTGCCTTATATATCTGGGGAGGGGGCGCAGGGGGCGGACACGGATGAGGGCCGGGCACGGAAGAGGGCCGGGCACGCCTGTGACGGCGTACCCGGCCCTCATGCCCCCGCCCGGGGCGGAGCGGGGAGCTCAGAGCCCGTAACGTTCCCGGGCCTCCTGCACGGTCTCCCGCTTGACCTCGCCGCGCCCGGCGAGCGCGGCCAGCGCGGCGACGACCACCGACTGCGGGTCCACGCCGAAGTGGCGGCGCGCCGCATCGCGCGTGTCCGACAGGCCGAAGCCGTCGGTGCCGATCGAGTGCCACTCCTGCGGCACCCACTGGCTGATCTGGTCCGGCACCCCGCGCATCCAGTCGCTGACCGCCAGCACCGGGCCCGGCGCGCCCTCCAGGACACGGGTGACGTGGGGGAGCGGGGCGTCCTCGCCACGCAGCCGGGCCGCGTCGTACGCCAGGCCACCGCGCCGCAGCTCGCTCCACGAGGTCGCCGACCAGAGGTCCGCCGCCACGCCCCACTCCGCGGCCAGCAGCTGCTGCGCCTCCAGGGCCCAGTGGATCGCCGTGCCGGAGGCCATCAGCTGCAGTCGCGGCGCGTCGGCGGACAGCCCGGCGGTGTCGGCGGCGCGGAAGCGGTACAGGCCCTTGACGATGCCCTCCTCGACGCCCGGCTCCGCGGGCATGGCCGGCTGGATCTTGGGCTCGTTGTAGACCGTCAGGTAGTAGAAGACGTCCTCCGCGTCCGGGCCGAACATGCGGCGCAGGCCGTCGCGGACGATGACGCCGACCTCGTAGGCGAAGGCCGGGTCGTACGAGACCGCCGCCGGGTTGGTGGACGCGATCAGGTGCGAGTGGCCGTCGGCGTGCTGCAGGCCCTCACCCGTCATCGTCGTGCGGCCCGCGGTCGCCCCGACCAGGAAGCCGCGGCCGAGCTGGTCGGCGAGGGCCCACATCTGGTCGGCCGTCCGCTGCCAGCCGAACATCGAGTAGAAGATGTACAGCGGGATCATCGGCTCGCCGTGCGTGGCGTACGAGGTCGCCGCGGCCGTGAAGGAGGCCATCGAACCGGCCTCGGTGATGCCCTCGTTGAGGATCTGCCCGTTCTCCGCCTCCCGGTAGTACAGGAGCATGTCGCGGTCGACCGGGTCGTAGGTCTGGCCGAGCGGCGAGTAGATGCCCGCGCTCGGGAAGAGCGACTCCATGCCGAAGGTGCGCGCCTCGTCGGGGACGATCGGCACCCAGCGGCGTCCGCTCTCCTTCTCCCGCATCAGGTCCTTCATCAGCCGGACCAGGGCCATCGTGGTCGCGATCTCCTGGCTGCCGGAGCCCTTGGCCAGGGCCTCGAAGGGCTTCGCGGACGGCTCGGGGAGCGCCACCGGGTGCACCCGGCGGGCCGGGGCGGGGCCGCCGAGCTCGGCGCGGCGCTCCTGCAGGTAGCGCACCTCGGGGGAGTCGGCGCCCGGGTGGGCGTACGGCACCAGGTCCCCGGCGAGCGCACTGTCCGGGATGGGGAGTTCGAGCAGGTCGCGCATGGCGCGGAACTCGGGGAGGGTGAGCTTCTTCATCTGGTGGTTGGCGTTGCGCGACTCGAAACCGCGGCCCAGCGTCCAGCCCTTGACCGTCTGCGCGAGGATCACGGTCGGCGCGCCCTTGTGCGTGGTGGCCGCGCGGTAGGCGGCGTACACCTTGCGCGGCTCGTGGCCGCCGCGGGAGGTGTGGAAGCACTCGGCGATCTTGGCGTCCGTCAGCAGCTTCGCCATCTCGGCCAGGGCCGGGTCGGCGCCGAAGAAGTGCTCGCGGATGTACGCGGCGTCGCGGGTGGCGTAGGTCTGGAACTGCCCGTCGGGTACCTCGCGCAGCCGCCGCACGAGCGCGCCCGTGGTGTCGAGGGCGAACAGCTCGTCCCAGGCGGAGCCCCACAGCGACTTGACGACGTTCCAGCCGGCGGCGCGGAACTTCGCCTCCAGCTCCTGGACGATCTTGAAGTTGGCGCGGACCGGCCCGTCGAGGCGCTGCAGGTTGCAGTTGATCACGAAGGTGAGGTTGTCCAGCCCCTCACGGCCGGCGAGGCCGAGGGCGGCGGTCGACTCCGGCTCGTCCATCTCGCCGTCGCCGAGGAAGGCCCACACGTGCGAGCCGGAGGTGTCCTTGATGCCGCGGTGGGTCAGGTAGCGGTTGAAGCGCGCCTGCTGGATCGCGGCGAGCGGGCCGAGGCCCATCGACACGGTCGGGAACTCCCACAGCCAGGGCAGCCGCCGCGGGTGCGGGTAGGACGGCAGGCCGTCGCCGCCGGCCTCCTGGCGGAAGTTGTCCAGCTGCCGCTCGGTCAGCCGGCCGTCGAGGAACGCGCGGGCGTAGATGCCGGGGGAGGCGTGGCCCTGGACGTACAGCTGGTCGCCGGAGCCGTCGCCCTCCTTGCCGCGGAAGAAGTGGTTGAAGCCGGTCTCGTACAGCCAGGCCGCGGAGGCGAAGGTGGCGATGTGGCCGCCCAGGCCCAGCCGGCTGCCGCGGGTCACCATGGCGGCGGCGTTCCAGCGGTTCCATCCGGCGATGCGCCGCTCCATCTCCAGGTCACCGGGGAGCTCGGGCTCCGCGGCGGTCGGGATGGTGTTGATGTGCTCGGTCTCCAGCAGCGACGGCACCGCGAGACCGGACGCCTGCGCGTGGTCGAAGGTGCGGCGCATCAGGTACGCCGCGCGATCGGGGCCGGCGGCGTGGGTGACCGCGTCGAGTGAGGCGGCCCATTCGCCGGTCTCCTCCGGGTCCGGGTCCGGCAGGTGATCGAGCGCGCTCAGCGTGGCGTCGGTCATGGTGAACGCCTCCCAGTTGGTTCCGTGCGGGCAGGGGTGTCCCCGTGTCTCACAGAGTAAGACTGATCGATGATCGATCAAATACCTTGTGGCGAGGGTCACAAAGGGGGAGCTCCGGCCTTGCCGGCGGGGTGTTCCGGGCCGGCGTCAGCCGCCCTGCGGGGCACAGCCCAGCACATGCTCCTTGACCAGCTCACCGACCCGCGGGTCGTCCCTGCGGAAGGCCTCCACCACCGCCTGGTGCTCCTCGGCGTACAGCCGCTGCCGGGTGCCCAGCCAGCGGATCGACAGCGCCGTCCACACCTCGATGCCCAGCGACTCCCAGGTGTGCAGCAGCACGCTGTTGCCGGAGGCGCGCACCAGCTCGCGGTGGAACGCCACGGTGTGCCGAACCTGCGCCCCGGCGTCGCCCTCCTCGTCCGCCTCGTGCAGCAGCGCGACCTCGGCCTCCAGCGCCGACAGGTCGTGCCGCAGGCGCGGCGCCGCCAGCTCCGCGGCGATCTGCTCCAGGCCCGCCCGCACCGGGTAGATCTCCTCCAGGTCCCCGGCGGTCAGCCGGCGCACCCGCACCCCCTTGTTCGGGGCGGACTCGATCAGCCGCATGACCTCCAGCTCCCGCAGCGCCTCCCGTACGGGCGTCTGGCTGACCTCCAGCTCGGTGGCGATGCCCCGCTCGACGATCCGCTCCCCGGGCTTCCACCGCCCGCTGACGATGCCGTCCACGATGAACTCGCGGATCTGCTCGCGCAGAGAGCGGACGACGGGCGGCGCCATGGGTACTCCTCCGGAAAAGGGCAGCTGACTAGACGATACGGCGACGGCGCCCTCCGGCGGTCCCGTACGGCGGCACCGGGTGCCGCCGCGCCCTCAGGCGAGGACGACTTCCACGCCGCCCTCGGCCAGCACCTTGAGGACCAGGCCGAAGCGGCTGTCCGGCTCCCCGTGGGAGTTCAGCGTCCCGCCCAGCGCCCGGCGGGCGACCGCGGAATCCCGCCACACCAGGGTGCACGGTGTGGTGACCCCGAAGCCGCCGCGGAGGCAGTCGGCCAGGGCGTCCGCATTGCATCCGAGGTAGCCGCCCGGACCGTTCATCGCCTCACCCAGCGCGAGGTAGAGGCCGGGCTCGTCAGTGACGTGCCGGCCGTCCAGGTCGTGCACGAGCCCGGCGGGCCGCGCCGGACGCGGGTCCGCGCAGCCGCGGTCCCGGACGAGGCCCAGCCACAACGACCGGTCACGGGTGGCGTACCCGGACCAGGTACCGGACTCCGCCGGGGGCCCGGCGAGCCACCGGTCCCACAGCGCCCGGGCGCGAGCCGGGAAGGGCTCGCACACGCCGTCGGTGAGATCGACGTCGACGAGCCCGGGGCCGAGTGCAGACGGCCGCCACCCGGCGACCTCCGCGGTCACGTACCGGTCCAGGACGACCTCGCCTCCGCCGCCGAGGACCTCCAGCACGGCCTCGTCCAGGCGCAGGGCGCGGCGGGTGCCGGTTGCGAGGGCGGCCCGCAGCTCCGCGCCGGGCGCGCAGCCGAGCAGCCGCAGCGGCGTCCGGGACGGCTCTCCGTCCGGCGGGACGACGTCCGAGGCGTCCCGGCAGCGCCCCAGCGCCCGGTGTCCGTCGTGGATCAGCAGCCCCGCCGAGAGGCAGGGTTCGCCGGGCGGTTCGGGCCACCCGTCCACGGCGTCCAGGAACACGTCCCACGCGGCGGGCGCGCCGGGGCGACGGCGGTGACCCGTGATCCGCGCGTCCTCCAGTCGCCACGGCGCGTGCGGGTCGTCGAACGGATCCGGCGCGGCGTGCCGCCCGCAGTCCCGCGGGCTCAGCCAGAGGTCACCGAGGAACCCCGTGCCCGGCCCGTCCAGGACGTCGAGCAGGGGGCTGGACGGTTCGCACGCGACGAGCTGGTGCGGACGCCGGTACGGGTCCACGAGCAGCCCCGACACCCGCGCGCACACGCCCCACAGCAGGCCGTCCCCGGACCGGGACAGGGCGAAGCCCGGACGGTCCCCGCGCTCGACGCCCCGCGGCCAGTGGTGCCGCCGCATGCTCCCCCCTGCTCCCCCCTGGAGGATCTACCGGCCGAGATCGTAGGCGACCGTCACCGGCGCGTGGTCGGACCAGCGCTCGGGGTGCGTGTCCGCGCGCTCGACCCGGGTCTGCGAGGCCCGGGCCGCCAGGCCGCGGGTCGCGACGTGGAGGTCGATGCGCCAGCCGCTGTCGTTGTCGAACGCGCGGCCGCGGTAGGACCACCACGTGTACGGGCCCTCGCCCTCCGGGGTGAGGTGGCGCACGACGTCGGTGTACCCGGCCTCGTCGTAGACGCGGGAGAGCCACGCCCGTTCCTCGGGGAGGAAGCCGGCGTTCTTCTGGTTGGCCCGCCAGTTCCTGAGGTCGCGCTCGGTGTGCGCGATGTTCCAGTCACCGCAGATCAGCACCTCGCGGCCGGCGGCGGCGGCCTTCTCCCGCAGCTTGACCATGTGCTCCAGGAACGCGGCCATGAAGCGCTCCTTCTCCTCCTGCCGCTCCGTGCCGACCTCGCCCGAGGGGAGGTAGAGGCTGGCGACCGTCACGCCGGGCAGGTCGATCTCCGCGTAGCGGCCGGAGCCGTCGAACTCCTCCGAGCCGAAGCCGATCCGGCTCGCGGACGGTTCCTGCCGCGAGTAGAGGGACACCCCGGCCCGGCCCTTCGCGGCCGCCGGGGCGTGGAGCACGTGCCAGCCCTCGGGGGCACGGACCTCCTCGGGCAGCTGCGCGGCCTCGGCGCGGACCTCCTGCAGGCACACCACGTCGGCCGTGGTCGCCTCCAGCCAGGGGAGGAAGCCCTTCTTGGCCGCGGCGCGCAGCCCGTTCACGTTCACGGTGGTCACGGTGAGCATGACGGGGACGATACCGGCCCGCCGGAGGGTGCCCGTACCGGGGCGTAGGCCGCACACCCGTACGATGTGCGGGTGGAGATCCGGAAGACGCGCTACGACCACCCCGACGCCGTGCTGCTGACCGAGCAGGTGCAGCAGGAGTACGTCGTGCGGTACGGCGGCCCCGACGAGACGGCGATGGACCCCGACCACTTCGACGGCCCGCAGGGCGAGTTCATGGTCGGTTACCTCGACGGCGCCCCCGTGGCGACCGGCGGCTGGCGCGGTCAGGACGCCTCCCCGGAGGGCTTCGAGGACGGCGACGCCGAGGTCAAGCGCATGTACGTGGTGCCGCAGGCCCGGGGCCGGGGCTTCGCACGCCGGATGCTCGCCGCACTGGAGGCCGGCGCCGCCGCGGCGGGCCGCACCCGGATGGTGCTGGAGACGGGGCAGATGCAGCCGGAGGCGATCGCCCTGTACGCCTCCTGCGGCTACACGCCGGTGACCAAGTTCGGCCACTACAAGGACAGTCCGCTCAGCGTGTGCCTGGGCAAAACGCTCCGGGCACCGGCCGAGGAGGCCGTTCCCGCGTAGCCTTGGTCCGTGATCGAGGACAGCGCGTCCGCCCGGCTCGCGGCGGGCAAGTACCTACTGGTGACCACCTACCGGCGGGACGGCCGTACCGTTGCCACCCCGGTCTGGGTGGTCCGCGACGGTGAGGCGGTCGGTGCCTGGACCGCGGCGGACTCCGGCAAGGTCAAGCGGATCCGCAACCGTGCCGACGTGCTGGTCGGCCCCTGCGACGTACGCGGCAACCCCACCGGGGAGCAGGTGCCCGCGCGCGCCGAGATCCTCGGACCGCAGGAGACCGAGCGCTACCGTTCCCTGGTCGCCCGCAAGTACGGCCTGCTCGGACGGCTGACCCTGTTCGGCAGCCGGCTGCGCCGCGGCCGCGAGGGCTCGGTGGGCGTGCGGATCACCCTCACGTGAGCGGCGGTGCGCCGCGGCAGGGCGCCTGCACGGTGAGCGTCTGCCGCGACTGCTGCTGCGGTACGGAGAAGGTCCCCGGCGTCGACCACGACGCTCAACTCGACCTGCTCCGGCGGGAACTCGCCGGGGTCTGCCGGGTACGCGTCACCGAGTGCCTCGACGTGTGCGAACAGGCCAACGTCGTCGTCGTGCAGCCCTCGCCGGAGGGGCGCGCGGCCGGAGGCCGGCCGGTCTGGCTCGGCCTGGTCAACGATTCCGGCGCCCTCGGCGACATCGTCGCGTGGGTGCGCGCCGGGGGACCGGGCCGCGCCGTACCGCCCGACGTCCTGGACCTCTACGCCATCGAACTGCCGGGCGGCCGTAGCGTGGGCGCCGTGGACGCGGCGGGCTGAGCGGGCCGGAAACGCCGCCGGGAGGCCCGGGACACGGCAGGGGCCGTACGGGCTTCGTTGCCCGTACGGCCCGTGAACCGGCCGTGCCGGAGGGTCAGTCGATGCCGCGCAGGATGTGCGGTTCGTTCAGATCGTCCTCGTAGCCGGCCAGTCGGATCGGTGCCGACCTGGCCCAGACGTCCAGGTTCCGCACCTCCCGCTGTTGCGCGGGCTGATCGTCAGGCTCCTTGGGGAGCTGGTTCCGCTTTGACTTCTCGGGTGTCACCGCGCACTCCTTCGTGTCGGGTGAGCCGGACGCCGGCCCGGCCGCTGCCGGACGCCGACCGCCCGGTCGGGCTGATGGCTGAGCGGACGCGGTGGCGCCGGTTGCGGAACCGGGCGGGGACCGCGGTGGGCGGTTCCTCCCGGGGCGGAGGCAGGGGGTGTTGGTGCTCCCCCGAGGGCCTTTCCGTCGGGAGAAGCCTATGCCCGGACGCGGGGTGCCACCATCCCAATACGGCGCGCCGCGGCGACGGCCACCCTTCCCGCGGACGCCGGGCGGTCGTCTCCCGGTGTTCAACCGCTGCGCCGGACCGCCCCGGGACGGGCGCAGGAGAGGGTCGCCCACACCGCGCGACCGGTGCCGTGCGCCGGCGGACGCACGCCCCAGCCTTGGGCCAAATGGGCGACGAGGGCGAGCCCGCGGCCGTTCTCGTCGGCGTCGGCGGCTGCGCGTGCCTGGGGACCCGCGGGCCCGCGCCCTTCGTCGACGACCTCGATGTGCAGCGTGCCGCCCGCCGTCCAGAGCAGGCACGCGACGTGGTCGCTGCCGCTGTGCACGACCGCGTTGGTGAAGAGTTCGCTCACCACGAGGCCGGCGTCGTCGCCCAATTCCTCCAGGCCCCAGCTGCTCAGCGCGGAACGCACCTGGCGCCGCGCGACGCCGACCGACGAGGCCTGCGCCGGCAGTCGGAGCCGAAAGGTGTCCCGGGCGCTGAGGGCAAAGAGCACACACGCAACTATGGCCACTGCTTGCACAGAAGGCAAGGGTCATTCTGCAAATTGCACAATCGCCAGTATCAGGGTGTGGGTTCCATTCCTGACATGGCACACTGCTGCCATGCGTGAGTTGCGACGTGGGTGAGGCGAAGGCGAGCGGGGCGCCGACCGTCCTCCGCGTGATCCTCGGCAAACGCCTCCAAGACCTGCGGGAGAAGGCGGGTTGCTCGTACGAACAGGCCGCGCGCGAGCTGGACGTCACCCATGCCACCGTGCGCCGGATGGAGAAGGCCGAGGTCGGCCTGCGCATCCCGTACGTCGAGAAGCTGCTGGCGCTGTACGGCGTCGACGCCGCCGAGGCGGCGACCTTCATCGACCTCGCCCGGCAGGGCAACCGCCCCGGCTGGTGGCACCGTTACCGTGACGTCCTGCCGTCCTGGTTCAGCGCCTTCGTCAGCCTCGAGGGCGAGGCGGCCATCATCCGCGCCTACGAGCCGCACTACGTCCCCGGCCTGCTGCAGACCGAGGACTACGCCCGCGCCGTGCTGAAGGCCGGACGCCCGGGCGCCTCCGCGGAGGAACTCGAGCGCCTGGTCGCGCTCCGCCGGGAACGGCAGGCGCTGATCGCCCGGCCCGAGGCCCCGCTGCTGTGGGTGGTGATGGACGAGACCGTGCTGCGCCGCCCCATCGGCAGTCCCGGCATCATGCGCGCCCAGCTGGACCGGCTGGCCGAGGCTTGTGAGCTGCCGCAGGTGAGACTGCAGATCATGCCCTTCGACGCCGGGCCGCACCCGGCGATGTACGGGCCTTTCCACATCTTCCGGTTCCAGATCCGCGAGCTGCCGGACGTCGTGTTCACCGAGAGCCTGGTGGGCGCCGCCTACCTGGACGACGTGGACGACGTCTCGGCGTTCCTCGAGGCCCTCGACCGGATGTGCGCGCAAGCCGCGCCGGCACACAGCACCGCAGCCATCCTCGATGGCATCCGCAAGGAGATCTGACATACATGGACGACCGCATATACAACGGCATGCGCGCCGTCGACCTCGGTACCGAGGGCTGGCACAAGCCGTGGAGCGGCGGCAACGGGGGAAGTTGCGTGGAGGCCATGAAACTGGCCGACGGCAGGGTCGCGCTGCGGCAGTCCACCGACCCCGACGGGCCGGCCCTCATCTACACGGACCACGAGATCAGGATGTTCATCCAGGGCGCCAAGGACGGGAAGGCCGACTTCCTGCTGTCCTGAGCCCCCGCATTGACATCTTCGAGTGAACCCAGCCCGCGCGGGCAACCGCGACGACCGACGGGCTGTCTCCAGCGGTAATCCGCCGGACGGACGGGACAAGGGGAGCAGCATGACCGGACAACTCGGACCGCTGTACGAACCGGGAGTGGCCTACGTGCGCATCGCCGCTGCCGACGCGGCGACCGCCCACAGGGTCGCCGACGTCATCGCCTCCCGGTATCCGGGGACCCGCCCGCCGCGGGTCACCACGCACGCGGACGGGTTGGTGGAGTTCGACCTGTACACGTACACCCTGGAGGAGGTCAGCCCCTCCGGGCCCTACGACGCCCAGGGCCCGGAGAGCTGCTGACCGGACCCCGGGCGCCGCGCTTGCGCCGGATCAGCTCTGACCCGGGTGGAGGACGACCTTGGTGTAGCCCTCGATCCGCTTGTCGAACTTCTCGTATGCCGACGGCGCGTCCGTCAGGGGCAGCTCGTGGGAGACCACGAAGCTCGGGCGGGCGCGGCCTTCGATGATCATGTCGCGCAGCTGCCGGTTGTAGCGCTTGACGTTGCACTGCCCGGTGCCCAGCCGCAGGCCCTTCTCGAAGAGCCGGCCGATGGCGACCAGCAGCCGGCCGCTCTTGGCCTGCTCGTCCGGGCCGCCGGGGTCGGACGGCACGTACAGGCCCGGGATGCCCAGGGCACCGGTGGGGCGCACGGTGTCGATCAGGGAGTTCAGCACCGCCGCGGGCTCCTCGCGGCCCGCGCCGCCGGCCTGGGCCTGGTAGCCGACCGCGTCGACGCCCTTGTCGGTGCCCTCGCCCTTGGTGTGCTCCTTGATCTGGTCCACCGGACTGCCCTTGGTGAAGTCGATCGGGACCGCGCCGATCTCCTCGGCCTTCTGCAGCCGTTCCGGCACGCGGTCCACGACGAACACCTTGGCCGCCCCGCGCAGCATCGCCGAGTACGCGGCCATCAGCCCGACCGGGCCGCCGCCGTACACCGAGACGCTCTCGCCGGGGGAGACCTGGGCGAGCTCACAGCCGTGGTACCCGGTCGGGAAGATGTCGGCGAGGAGCACGAAGTCGGACTCGTTGGCAGTGCCCTCCGGCAGTTTCAGACAGTTGAAGTCCGCGTACGGTACGCGCACGTATTCCGCCTGACCGCCCGGCCAGGGGCCCATGGCCACATAGCCGTAAGCGCCTCCGGCGAACCCCGGATTGACCGTCAGGCAGTAGCCGGTGAAACCCGCCGAGCAGTTCTTGCAGAATCCGCAGGCGACGTTGAAGGGCATGACCACGCGGTCGCCCTGCTTGAGGGTGGTGACCCCCTCGCCGACCTGGTCGATGATGCCCAGGTTCTCGTGGCCGAACACGATGCCGGGCTCCGCGGCGGTCCGGCCCTCGTACATGTGCAGGTCGGAGCCGCAGATCGCGGTCGACGTCACCCTGACGATCACGTCGTTGGGGTGCTGCAGGCGTGGATTGTCGACTTCCTCGACGGCTACTTCGAACGGTCCTTTGTAGACGACGGCCTTCACGTGGACACCTCCGATTGGTGTCTGATTCGCGGCTTACGTGACCTATTTCTCATGCTGCCCCCTTGGGCAGTGCGAGACAAGCCAGCTATTCTTCACGTGGAATATGGCGATTTGTGATTGACCGCGAGGAAAGGCGGGAAGAATGGCCCACCGCTCAGGAACGCTGCTCGTCCCCGTGCCCGGCCTGTCCGGCACGGTGTACCCGGTGGGCACGCGCGTGGCCATCAGCGGACGGGGCTCGGCCGTCGACGCCTTCGTGGACGGCGACTGGCTGCCGCTGTCGTGGTGGGAGTTCGCCGAGGGCCGCAACGACGACGTGTACGAGGGCCCCACCCCCTGACGTCCCTCCCGTGCCCGTGACGCCGCTTCGGCAGCCGTCGCAGGGCGACGAGTTGCCCAGCCGGTAACGGCAACTCGCCCAGCGGGCCACCGAGGTCGGCGTCCTCGCGGACCATGACCGGCCTGTGGCGGCCGAGTTGGGGGCGCGGGTGCTTGCCTCGGCCGCCGTGACGGCGGCGACCACCGCAGGCACCTTCCCGCCACCGGTCAGCGCGCCGCCACGGCCTGTGTGCCCAGCCCCGCGAGCCGCGCCAGTCGGCGGTGCGAGTCCAGCAGTGCCGACCGGTCGTAGCCGGCCGTGGTGACCAGCACCTCGTCCGCCCCGGTGCGTCCGACCAGGCCCGACAGCGCGGCCGTCACCTCGGCCTCGGTGCCGTGGACGCCCCCCGACAGCGTCCCCTCGAACACGTCGCGCTCGCGCGACGTCATGTGCCTGGCCAGCACCTCGTCCGGCGGCGCCAGCGGCGGGAATTCGCCCTGCGTACGCGAGTGCGCCAGCGACCAGGCCTCCGACACCAGAAGCCGCCGTGCGGCCTCCGTCGTCTCCGCGACGGACACGGTCGTCGACACCACGACGTACGGCCGCGCCGCCCACGCCGAGGGCCGGAACGCCGCGCGGTAGCCCTCGATCGCCTCCCGCATGCGCTCCTCGCCCCGCACCGCGGCGATCACCAGGGGGAGCCCGAAGGTCGCCGCCGTGGCCGCTCCCGCGCCGGTGGCCAGTACGAACGCCGGGACGCGCATCCCCTCCGGCGGCCGCGCGTGCACCGCGCCGGGGCTAGCCGTGCCGGTGAAGTAGCCGAGCAGCTCCGTCAGCAGTTCCTCGAAGTCCCCGGCGGCCTGGGCATCGCGCCCCAACGCCCGGCGCACTCCGTCCGTGAAGCCCACCGACCGCCCCAGCCCCATGTCGATCCGCCCGGGGAACAGCGACTCCAGCACCCCGAACTGCTCCGCCACCACCAGCGGTCGGTGGTTGGGCAGCATGACCCCGCCCGTGCCCACCCGGATCCGGGACGTGGCTGCGGCGACCGCCGCGGCCAGCACCGCAGGCGAGGATCCCGCCACCCCCGGCACCCCGTGGTGCTCCGACACCCAGAAGCGCCGGTAGCCCAGTTCCTCGGCGTGCCGCGCCAGCCACACCGTGTCCCGCAACGCCTGCGCGGCCTCGGCGCCCTCGCGGACGGGGGAGCGGTCGAGGATCGAGAACGGAATCGGGGGGAGCTGCGGTGCGATCACCTTTGGTGCAACGCCCACCGCGGCGCGGGATTCCCCGGGTCGCGGCGCCCCGGACGCCGCTCAGTCCTCCCGGCGGGCGTACGTCACCATCAGCACGCCGCTCTTGTGCGCCCGCACCCCGGTCACGTCGTACGCCTGCGGGGCGAAACCGCCCGCGAACAGCGGGACGCCGGCGCCCGCGACCACGGGGTTGAGCTTGACGACCAGCTCGTCGATCTCCGGGCGCAGCGAGGCCGCCAGCCGGCCGCCCCCGCACAGCCAGATGCCCGCCCCGTCCCGCCGCTTCAGCCCGCGCACGAACTCCAGCGGGTCACCGGAGACCAGCTCCACCGCGGGGTCCGGGCTCGCCGTCATGCTCCCGGACACCACGTACTGCCGCAGGTGCGGATAGGGACTGGTCAGCCCGAAGGGCACCCCCACCTCGTAGGTGGCCCGGCCCATCAGTACCGTGTCGAACCGCCGGTTCGGCGCGTCGGCGATGCCCAGCGGGCCGCGGGCCTGCGCCGGCAGGGTCTCCGGGTACTCGGCGAGGACCGTCTCCATGTGGTCGCCCACGGCCGCGAGGAAGTCGTACTCGCCCTCCGGCCCGGCCACGAAACCGTCGATCGTGGACGCCACGAAATACGTCAGCCTGCGCATGCTTCCCCCAGGTACGCGATGATCGTCGACCGGGGCCAAGGTAGTCCGTGGACGGATCCCACCGCCACGCGATACCCCGGCCCTCAGAGTAGATTCGGTGACGACCCGCGGGGGACGGCGGGGGATGGCGGAGGCTGGGATGACGGAAGCCGCGGGCGCGACGGACCGGGCCGGCACGCTGACGCTGGGCGGGGCGAGCGGGCGATGGGTCCTCGCGGCGGTGGTCCTGGGATCGGGCATGACCCTTCTCGACGGCACCGTCGTCAACGTCGCGCTCCCGACGATCGGCAAGGAGCTCGGCGCCACGCTCGCCGGCCTCCAGTGGACGATCAACGCCTACACGCTGACCCTCGCCGCGCTCATCCTGCTGGGCGGCTCGCTCGGCGACCGCTTCGGGCGGCGCAAGGTCTTCATGATCGGTACGGTGTGGTTCGCACTGGCCTCCCTGCTGTGCGGCATCGCCCCCAGCATCGAGGTGCTGATCGCCGCCCGCGCCCTGCAGGGTGTCGGCGGGGCGCTGCTCACCCCCGGGTCGCTGGCCCTGATCCAGGCGTCCTTCGCGTCCCAGGACCGGGCCCGCGCGATCGGCGTGTGGTCGGGCCTGGGTGGCATCGCGGGGGCCCTGGGGCCGCTGCTCGGCGGCTGGCTGGTCGACGCCGTCAGCTGGCGCTGGGTGTTCTTCATCAACCTCCCGTTGGCCGTCCTGGTCATCGCGGTCGCCTCCCGGCACGTCCCGGAGAGCCGCGACGAGAGCGTCACCGGCGGCTTCGACGTCGCGGGCGCGGTGCTCGGTGCGGTCGGCCTCGCCGGGGTCACCTACGCCCTGATCTCCGCGGGCGGAAGCCACCCGGACATCGCCGCCGTCTGCGTCTCCGGCGTGGCGGGCCTGGCCGCGTTCGCCGGGTTCGTGGTGACCGAGCGGCGCAGCCCGCACCCGATGCTGCCGCCGAGGCTCTTCTCGAACCGCCAGTTCACCGCCGCGAACCTGGTCACCTTCGCGGTCTACGCGGCGCTCGGCGGCCTGTTCTTCTTCCTGGTGCTCGAACTGCAGACCGAGGCCGGGTACTCCCCCCTGGCCTCCGGGACGGCGCTGCTGCCCATCACCGTCATCATGCTGGCGCTGTCCGAGCGCGCGGGCCGGCTCGCCGAGCGCATCGGGCCGCGGATCCCCATGACGGTCGGGCCGGCGGTCTCCGCCGTCGGCCTGCTGCTGATGCTGCGGATCGGCGCGGACGCGTCGTACCTCGCCGACGTCCTGCCCGCGGTGTGCGTCTTCGCCCTGGGCCTGGCGACCACGGTCGCCCCGCTCACCGCCACCGTCCTGGGCGCCGCCGAGGTACGGCTCGCGGGCACCGCGTCCGGTGTGAACAACGCCGTGGCCCGTGCGGCGGGCCTCCTCGCGGTGGCCGCCCTGCCGCTCATGGCCGGGCTCTCCGGCGACGACTACGAGGACCCGGCGGCCTTCGGCCACGGGTTCCGGGTCGCCGTGACGATCTGCGCCGGGATGCTCGTGGTGGGCTCGCTCCTCGCCTGGTTCGGCATCCGTTCCGACGTGCTGCGCGAGACCCCCGAGGAGCCGGCCAAGCCGGCTCCGGCGTGCAAGCACTACTGCGCCATCGGCGCTCCGCCCCTGCAGAGCGGCGAGGAGTCCGCATGCGGGACGGTGACCGGCGGCGGGCCGGACATGCGCAAGGACCGCCCCCCGGCCGGGTGACCCGTGCGACCGGGTCCGCGCCACCGGGTCCCGGCGCGACCGGGTCAGGAGGGGTCAGTACTCCTCGGACTCCGGTACGAGATGCATCGCGGCCTCCTCGGCGGAGGCGGCCGCCCCGTCGATGCCGATGTCCTGGGCGACCATGCCCTCGGTCTCGTAGTGCGCGCCCTCGTCGGGGGCGACCAGACGCCCGGCGCGCGGGCCCCCGACCTCGCCGTCGATCAGCTCCCCGTCGGTGTCCCACGCGTCCCCGATGCCGTCCCCGTCGGGGACCGGCAGGTCCGGGAGCTCCTCGGCCAGGCGTTCGTCGAGCGTCTCGCCCCGCAGGCGGCCCGCCGCGGTGATGGCGGGCTTGTTCACCGCCCAGGGCCGCTCCGGCGGTGAGTAGCCCTCGTCGAGTATCTGGTCGACACCGTGGTAGTCCAGGGTGTCCTCGGGCTCCAGCAGCCCGGCGTCGTCCTGCACCTCTGACCCGTCGGGCTGGTAGACCTCGTCACCCATCTCGTTCTCTCGCATGTCCGTCTCCTCGCTCACGCGCCGCCACCGCCTCGGCGCCGCCTCGCGGGCCGCGCGCCCCCTCTTTCCCTCCACACTCTTCCGTCCGGACGCCGATCGCCACCCGGAAGCGTGAAAAAGGTCGGTGCGGGAGCGTTCCCCGGACCTTCACCCGCCGTCCCGTGCCCCCGCCGCCCCGGCCGCGCCACCGTCATCCTGAGCGGCGGCCGGGGCAGCGGTCCGAGGACCCGGGCACCGGGGGTCAGCGTCGGGCGGACCGCCGGCCGACGGGACCGAAGTCGTCGTCGCAGTCGCGGCCGGAGAACCCGTGCGCGAAGCCCCTGACCACCCGGAAGGAGGCGGTGGTCTGGACGCGCGGCGGGCACCGCAGCGTCACGGTGTACCAGCCCGGCCGGGTGTGCTTCGGCACCCGGAAGCTGCCGGCCAGCAGGCCGCCGCCCCTGCCCAGGGGCAGCAGGTTCACCTGGCCGCCGGCTTCGGACTGACCCTTGGAGTAGTTGGCGTCACGGCCGCAGGCCGTGGTGGTGACCATGAGCCGCATTCCGGGGACGGCGTAGTAGGGGGTGACCCATGCATTGGGGAAGTCGGAGGCAGGGGCGGAGGCGGAGGCGGTGGGAACGGTGAGACCGATGACGGCCGCGGCCATGGCGACACCGCCAAGAACGCGTGTTGTAGGCATGAGGCAGCTCCAGGTCGAACGGGCAGGGAGAGGAGCGGTCCCAGGGCGTCCGCTCCACGCGGAGCAAAACAGCACCCCGGGGCGCCTGCCACCCGAAAGCGGTGCTCACGGCGCCGAACGCGTCCCCGCGCAGCCCCGGCTCGCCACGTCACCGCAGGTCACGCGCCCTGCGGACGATCGCCGGCGAAAGTGGGCTGCCTTACCCGCAATCAGGTGACGGACCGACAGGGATGCTCCGCCGAAACAGGATTGACGGAGCATCAGAAAATGGGGGCGGTCATGCTTCCTCGTGGAGGCCGATCACCTCACGCAGCGCGTCCCGTGCCTCGCGGGAGCTGCCCCCCTGCTCCAGCAGCGCGGCGGCGATCGCGTCCAGCTTGCGCTGGACGGCGTGCTCGGCGCGGCGTTCGGCGTTCTTGAGCAGGGCGAGCAGCAGCAGCGTGACCGCCGTCATCAGATCCGCGGCGAACAGCTGCCACTTCAAGGGCAGCCCGAGGGCGTGGACGACGAGGAAGCCGGCCACCAGGAGCAGGCAGAGGCAGTAGAAGAGCGGCGACGCCGTGAAGTTGGACGTCGCCTCGGCGAGCCGCTCGAACCGGCCCCGTCCGCCGTCCTCGTCGGTCCGCTCGGCCGGATGCCGGAACGCCACGCCGTCCTCCCCGGGGGGTCGTCGACGATGGGCGGTGCGGTGCGCGGGACGTGCCCGGCCGGCCCGCGTCCGCGGACCGGCCGGATCCGGTCCGCGGTCAGCAGATGCGCGGCAACTGCTCGCCCAGCGGCAGGTCCACCACCCGCGTCCCGCCCAGGCCCGTACGGGCGACGACCATGCCCGCGTGGTCCGCCACGCACTCCCCGATGACCGCCGCGTCCGCGCCGAGCGGATGCGCGCGCATCGCGGCCAGCACCTCCTCGGCCACCGCGCGGGGCACGAAGGCGACGAGCCTGCCCTCGTTGGCGACGTACATCGGGTCCAGGCCCAGCACCGCGCAGGCGTTGGCCACCGCGGGTGGCACGGGCACCGCCCGCTCCTGCAGGACGACACCGACACCCGAGGCGGCCGCGATCTCGTTGAGGGCCGCCGCCAGACCGCCACGCGTGGGGTCGCGCAGCACGTGCACGTCCGTCGTGACGCGCAGCACGGCCTCGACGAGCCCGCCGAGCGCCGCCGTGTCGCTCTCGATCTCGACCCCGAACTCCAGGCCCTCGCGCACGCTCATCACGGCGACGCCGTGCGCCCCGATCTCCCCGCTGACGATGACCACGTCGCCCGGCGCCGCGCGCTGCGGACGGATGTCGACACCGTCGGGGATCAGGCCGATGCCCGCGGTGTTGACGTACAGCCCGTCGCCGTGGCCGGCCTCGACGACCTTGGTGTCGCCGGTGACGACCTCCACCCCCGCGGTGCGCGCGGCCGCGCCGAGCGCCTCGGCGACCCGCGCCACCAGCGGCATCTCCACCCCCTCCTCCAGGATGAAGCCGCAGGAGAGGTAGGCGGCCCTGGCCCCGCTCATCGCCAGGTCGTTGACCGTGCCGTTGACGGCGAGGTCGCCGATGCTGCCGCCGGGGAAGAACAGCGGCCGCACCACGTAGGAGTCGGTGGAGAACGCCAGCCGGGCCCCGCCCAGCGTCACGGCCGCGGAGTCGGCGAGCCCGGCCAGCACCTCGCCGCCGAAGGCGGGGGCGAAGACGTACCGGACGAGTTCCGCGGACAGCGCGCCCCCGCCGCCGTGGCCCATCACCACCCGTGGCTGGTCGCGCAGCGGCGCCGGGCAGGTCCAGCCGGAGAAGTCCGGGGCGGCGAGGGTCTCTGCGATGTCAGCCAACGGGGCTCGCCTCCAGGGGTGCGCTGGTCCCGCCGAGCCGGCGGTAGAGGTAGTACGCGGCGCAGGCCCCCTCGCTGGAGACCATCGTGGCGCCCAGAGGCGTGCGGGGCGTGCAGGCACCGCCGAACGCCTCGCACTCGTGCGGCTTGATCAGGCCCTGCAGGACCTCGCCGCTGCGGCAGGCGGCCGGCTCCCGCGTGGTGATGCCCGTGACGGAGAACCGGTGCTCGGCGTCGTACTCGCGGTACCGCTCCGACAGCCGCCACCCGCTGTCGGGGATGACCCCGATGCCGCGCCAGGCGCGGTCGGTGACCTCGAAGACGTCCGCGAGCATCGCCTTCGCCGCGGGGTTGCCCTCTGGGCGCACGGCGCGCGGGTAGGCGTTCTCCACCCGGTACTCGCCGCGCTCCAGCTGGTGCACCGCCCGGCGCACGCCCTCCAGGATGTCCAGCGGTTCGAAGCCGGTGACGACGATCGGCACACCGAACCCGTCCGCCAGCTCCGGGTACTCCTCCGTCCCCATCACGCTGCACACATGACCGGCCGCCAGGAACCCCTGCACGCGGCAGTCCGACGAGCGCATGATCGCCTCGATCGCCGGGGGGACGCGCACGTGGGACACCAGCAGGCTGAAGTTGGCGATGCCGAGCTTCCGGGCCTGGTACACCGTCATCGCGTTGGGCGGGGCGGTGGTCTCGAACCCGATGCCGAAGAAGACGACCTCGCGGTCGGGGTTCTCCCGGGCGATCCGCAGGGCGTCCAGCGGGGAGTAGACGACGCGCACGTCACCGCCCTCGCCGCGGACGCCGAAGAGGTCGCGCCCGGTGCCGGGGACGCGCAGCATGTCGCCGAAGGAGCAGAAGATCACCCCGGGGCGGGAGGCGATCTCCAGTGCCTTGTCGATGACCTCCAGCGGGGTCACGCAGACCGGGCAGCCGGGGCCGTGGATGAGTTCCACCTCCTTCGGCAGGAGCTGGTCGATGCCGTGCCGGATGATGGTGTGGGTCTGGCCGCCGCACACCTCCATCAGCGCCCAGGGCCTGGTCACGGTCGCGTGGATGTCGTCCAGCAGCCTCCGCGCCAGCTCCGGGTCCTGGAACTCGTCGATGTACTTCACCGCTCCGCCTCCGCCGTCGTTCCCGCCTCGGCGGCCGCCTGCTGCCAGGGGTCGCCGAACTCCTCCTCCAGCAGCCCGAGGTTCCCGAAGAGGGCGAGCGTCTGCCGCGCCGACTCCTCGTCGAGCCGCTGCAACGCGAAGCCGACGTGGACGATGGCGTACTCGCCGACCTGGAGGTCGGGCAGGTACTCCAGGCACACGTCCTTCACCACGCCGCCGAAGTCGACGGTCGCCATCTTGGTGCCGTCCCGTTCCTCGATCTCCAGCACCTTGCCGGGTACCGCCAGGCACATCAGCTGTCTCCTCGCTGTGGGTGGGGGTTCGTGGGGCCGCCGCGGGTGGCGACGACCAACTGGCCGAGCGCCAGGCCTCCGTCGTTGGGCGGGACGAGCCGGTGGCGCAGCACCGTGAACCCGTCCTCGCGCAGGTCCCGCGCGCACGCGGAGGACAGCAGGGCGTTGGCGAAGACGCCGCCGCTGAGCGCCACGGTCGTGGTGCCCTCCGCCTCCCGAACCGCCGCGCACACCCGGTGCACCAGGTCGGCCACCGCCCGGTGGAAGCGCCCGGCGACCACCCCGGCGGGCACGCCCGCGTGCAGGTCGGCGACGACGGCCGCCAGCACCGGGCCGGGGTCGCAGGCGGTCGCTCCGTCGGCGCCGGCGCCGATGCGCAGGGTGAAGGCGTAGCCCTCCGTGGGCAGTCGGCCCGCCGCCACCGCCGCGGCCTCCAGTTCGACGGCGGCCTGCGCTTCGTACCCCGCCTCGTGGCACACCCCGGCCAGCGAGGCGACGGCGTCGAAGAGCCGGCCCATGCTGGAGGTCGGGACGCAGTGCAGCCCCCGCTCCAACTGGGCGGCCAGCACCGGTCGTTCGTCCTCCGGGCAGGCGGCCGTGCAGGGCAGTTCCGGCGCCCAGGGCAGACCGGCCGCCCGCAGATGCGCCAGCGCCATCCGGTAGGGGCGGCGCACCGCCGCGTCCCCGCCGGGCAGCGGCACGTACGCCAGGTGCGCGGGCCGCCGGAAGCCGTCGTAGTCGGCGAGCAGGAACTCACCGCCCCACACCGCGCCGTCGTCGCCGTGGCCCGTCCCGTCGAAGGCGACGCCGATCACCGGACGTGTCCCGTCCAGTCCTGCCTCGGCCATCGCCGCCGCGACGTGCGCGTGGTGGTGCTGCACCAGCCGCAGCGGCCGCTCGCCCGCGGAGCGCCGGGCCCAGCCCACCGAGCGGTAACCGGGGTGCCGGTCCGCGGCGAGCAGCACGGGCCTGACTCCGGTGATCTCCTCCAACTGGCGTTCGGCGGCCGTGAAGGCGGTCAGCGTCGCCAGGTCGTCCATGTCGCCGACGTGGGCCGACAGCCAGGCGTGCCGTCCCTCGCCCACGCAGAAGGTGTTCTTCAGGTCGCCGCCCACGGCGAGCGCCGGTGCCACCTGCACGGGCAGGGGCACCGGGAAGGGCGCGTAACCGCGCGAGCGGCGTACGGGCAGTTCCTCGCCGTCGCAGATCCGCACCACCGAGTCGTCGCACGGCACATGGATGGGCCGGTCGTGCGTCAGCCATGCGTCGGCCAGGCCCGCCAGCCGTTCCAGCGCCTGCTCGTCGTCGGTGACGATGGGCTCCCCGCCCAGGTTGCCGCTGGTCATCACCAGCAGCCGGGGCCCCGGGGGATCGCCCGGCAGCCCCAGCAGCAGATGGTGGACCGGGGTGTACGGCAGCATGACCCCGAGGTCGGCGACCCGCGGCGCCACGGCCTCCGCGACCCCGCGCACCCCCGCGCGCCGCCGCAGCAGGACGATCGGCCGACGCGCGCCGGTCAGCAACTCCCGCTCCGCCGGGCCGACGTGGGCCAGCCGCTCCACGTCCGCGACGTCCCGCGCCATCAGGGCGAACGGCTTGTCGCCGCGGTCCTTGCGGGCCCGCAGCAGCCGTACGCTCTCCTCGTTGCCCGCGTCGCAGGCCAGGTGGTAGCCGCCCAGGCCCTTCACCGCGACGACCGCGCCCGCCGCCAGCAGCCGCCGTGTCTCCGCGAGCGGTTCGCCCTGCCATGTCGTGCCGTCCGTGCCGTCCGCGCCCTTCGTGCCGTCCGCGCCCTTCGGGCCGGGCAGGACCAGCCGCAGCCGGGGACCGCAGTCGTGGCAGGAGACGGGCTGGGCGTGGAAGCGGCGGTCGGCGGGGTCCTCGTACTCGGCCCGGCACGTCGCGCACATCGGGAACCGGGCCATCGTGGTGTTGGGCCGGTCGTACGGCAGGCCGGTGACGATCGTGAAGCGCGGCCCGCAGTGCGTGCAGGTGATGAACGGGTGCCGGTGGCGGCGGTCCGCGGGGTCGCGCAGCTCGGCCAGGCACGCCTCGCAGGTGGCGGTGTCGGGGGAGACCAGGGTGCGGGAGGCCGCGTCGCCGGGGCGCGAGGGGCTGATGGTGAAGTCCGTGCCGCCCGCGAGGGGGAGCAGATGATGGGAGACCGACTCCACCACCGCCAGCGGCGGCGCTTCGGAGCCGATCCGTGTGCAGAAGGACGCCACCGCGCCGGGGGCGCCCTCTACCTCGGCGACCACCCCGTCGCCGGTGTTGCCGACGTGGCCCGCGAGCCCCAGCTCACGGGCCAGACCGAACACGAACGGCCGGAAGCCCACCCCCTGCACGACCCCCCGGACCAGCACCCTGCGGCGCTGCGCGGTCCGGGCCGCGGGCCCCGGCTGACCCGGCATCAGTGCGTGTGGCCCACGGAGTGGGTGTGCCCGGCGGCGTCCTGGTGCGGGTGCCCGTGCGCATGGGTGTGCCCGTGCGCGTGGCCGTTCTCCACGGCGGTGCGCGCCATCACCGGACGGTGCACCGCGGCCCCCGCGTGCACGGCCAGCGCCCGCTCCAGCAGCACGCCCGCGCCGTCGCCGTCCCGCGTGGACGTGACGACCACCTCCACGCCCGGGTTGACCTGGGCGACGGCCGCCAGGAAGGCCGCCTCGTCGAAGCCGGCCGCCTCGGCGATGTCGTGCTTCGTCACGATCACCAGATGCGCCAGGCCGAAGGCCGTCGGGTACTTCAGCGGCTTGTCCTCGCCCTCGGTGACCGAGGCCAGCACCACGCGCAGTGACTCGCCGAGGTCGTACGAGGCGGGGCAGACGAGGTTGCCGACGTTCTCCACGAACAGCAGGTGCGTGCCCTCCGGCAGCCACGAGTCCACCTGCGACCGCACCATCGCCGACTCCAGGTGGCACAGCCCGTCGGTGAGCACCTGCCGCACCGGGGCACCTGAGCGGGCCAGCCGGGTCGCGTCGTTCTCGGTGGCCAGGTCGGCGGTGAGCGCCGCCACCGGCACCCCCCGCAACCGGGCCAGCCCCAGTTCCGACTCCAGCAGCGCCGTCTTGCCGCTGCCCGGGCTCGACAGCAGGTTCACCATGACGGTTCCGCGTGCGGCCAGTTCCCGGCGCAGGTCCTGTGCGCCGCGGTCGTTCCTGGCGAGCACGGACTGCTGCAGATCGGTCACTTTGCACATGGTCCTCAGCGCTCCTCGGGGAGTGTGGCGGCCGGCCGGCGCTGCGCGGCCCACCGCACCTCGGTGATCCGCAGTTCACGGCCGGACAGCAGCTCCGTCGCCGCGCTGTCACAGCCGGGACAGGTCAGCCGCGGGGGCATGCCGGTGGGCCAGTCCCGCGCGCAGCGCGCACAGCGGGCCCGGCCGGGGACGGTCTCGGTGGTGAGGGCCGCGCCCTCCAGTACGGTGCCGGTGCAGGCGAGGTCGAAGCTGAAGGCGAGGGCGTCCGCCACGACACCGGCGAGTTCGCCGACCTCCAGGTGGACGGACTCCGCGGAGGGCGCCGCCCCCGTACCGTCCGCGAGCCGGGCGGCGGCCTCCTCGACCTGCTCCACCACCGCCACTGCGATGGACATCTCGTGCATCGGTCTCTTCTCCGGTGTGCGGGTGCCGGCCGGGCCCCGGCTGCCGGCGCGCCCGGTGGGCGGTGCCGGCGGCTGACGCGGCTCATTGAAGGCCCGGCGCCCGGGGCACCCGGCCCGCCACGCCGCCGGGGCGGCGACGGCCTACCCGTTCGGCCTCACATGGACCGGATGTGCAGGTAGCGCTTCACGTCGGGCAGGACGCGGGACAAGGCGAGGGCGGCCACGGCCGCGCCCACCGCGCTCAGGGCGATCTTCCACATGGCGGGGTGCTCCTTTCTGCTCGTTGCCGGGATCTGTGGCGCGGCGGGCCGGTCAGGCCACCGCGTGCGGGTCCGCGGGCCGGTCGCACTCCTCGCCGACGACCCGCAGCACCAGGCGTACGGCCTCGTCCACGGCGGCGGCCACGGGAGCGCTCAGACCGATGCCCTCCTCCAGGCAGGCCGGCTCGCAGCCCACCACCAGGACCCGGGAGGGCCTGGGGGCATCCGTCCCGGCGCTGAGGGTGTCGAGCAGCGCCAGTACGGTGTCCGGGGTCATCCGGTGCCCGTCCACGAGGGCCTCGCCCGGGCCTTCGCCGCCGGGCGGCGGAGCCTCGATGAGGTGCAGCGTGCCGGGGGAGCCGCCGCGCGCGACGGCGTCGACGAGGACCACGCTGCGGTACCCGTCGAGGAGCTGGTAGGCCAGGTGCACGCCCCGCACGCCGGTGTCGGTGACGTGGACGCCGTCGGGCAGCGGGTGCCCGGACAGCCGGCGCACCACTTCGACGCCGAAGCCGTCGTCACCCAGGAAGATGTTGCCGATGCCGGCGACCAGCACGCCGCCCGTGCTCACGCGTCCTCCAGGGGAGCGAGTTCGTCGGGCTGGAAGTACAGGAACCGGCCCTGTTCGCGGCGGATCTCCGCGCCGGGGTCGCCGTCGACGGTGACCGCGAGGTGCACCCCGCCGTCCACGTCGTGCAGCACCGCCTCCACCTGGGCGCTGCGCCCGTGCAGGAACAGGTCCTGTGCGTCGGTGCGCCGCCGTCCCGGCTGCAGTACGACCCGGCTCCCCGCGGCCACCCAGGTGTCGCCCACCATCACGCGGTCCCGGGCCGGGTCGACCGAGGCGTCGGCGCCGGGGTCCCACCAGGGGGTCCGGGGAGCCGCGGAGGGCGGGCCTGCCGGAGCGGTGACCTCGCGCAGCGCGCGCACGGCCCCGTGCAGACGCTCCATCACCTCCGGCGGCATGGACTCGGCCAGGTCGATCACCGCGGCGGCCCGGTCGTCCGTACCGCGCGCCTGCCGCTTCTCCTCGTCGGTGAGGGCGGCGGTGCGCAGCGCCAGGATCTCGTCGATCTCGGTGGCGTCGTAGAGCGCCCCCGGGCTTTCCGGGGCGATCCGCGGATGGTCCTCCAGGATGATCGGGGAGGAGAGCACCACGTTCGCCGCGCCGTGGTCGCCCGCCAGCACCGGCCAGGTGTTCTCGTTGCGGCACTCGGCGACGGCGGCCTTCGCCCATTCCGGCGGGTCCGTCATCGACACGAAGTAGCCGGAGGTCAGGCCCAGCATCAGATGGGCCGAGACCAGCGCGTGCGGCAGTGCCTCCTCGCGGCTGGAGGCCAGGGCGCACCCGGTGTTCTCCGCGACGGCGGTGAGCCTCAGCACCCGGTAGGGGCCGGGCAGTTCCTCGGCGGAGATCCGCAGGACGCCCTCCAGGCGTGCCCGGCGGCGCAGGACGCGCCCGGCGGGGCTGCCGTCGGCGCCGGTGACGATCTCGCTCTCCTCCGTCGCGGGGACGGTGAAGGGCAGGACGACGTCCTCGGCGGTCAGCGCCGCGATGTCGACGGACACCTCGACGCGTTCCTCCACGCCCTCGTCCCACGGGACCAGCACCCGGTCCGGCAGCTGGAGTTCGTCGGTGGGCTCGAACTCGCCGTCGGGCAGGATCCGTTCCACCGTGCGCCGCTGGGTGTGCAGGAAGCGCAGTTCCGCGTGGAGCGCGGCGTCCGCGCGCGGCTCCATGAGGATCTGGGTCCGCTGCAGGACGGGTTCGCCGGACGCGTCCGCCCACACCGGGGGCACGAGCACCCCGAACTGCCAGCGCATCCGGTTCTTCGCCGAGGACGCCCGGTACGGGTAGAGCACGTAGCCCTCGAACAGGACGGCGTCGGCGGCCTGACGGGCCGTCGCGAAGCGTTCCGTGGCGGCCGTCACCGGGCGGCACCTCCCGCCGGGGCGGCGGCGCCGGCGAGCAGGGCCTCGACGGTCGCCTCCCAGGAGGGCAGCGCGTTCGCGCTGCGGAAGGACCGCAGCGACTCCAGCGCCGTACGCGGGAGCCGGATCCAGCCGCACCCCGGGAAGTGGGCGTCGATGGTCTCGCGCCACACCGCCACCGGCATGCGGCACACGGCCTCCTTGTCCCAGGGCACCGGCTGCACCTGGAAGCCGGCCGGGCCGAGGAAGGCGGTGCCGGAGAAGAGCAGCAGCAGCGGCGCCTCGCCGTCCTCCAGGGCCTCGAAGTACTTCGTCGAGGCGACGTCCATGTCGTAGGTGCACGGCACCGGCAGGTCCACCTCGGTCTCGCCGGTGAAGCCCGGCACCATCAGCGACACCTGGGCGAACTGCATCGGCTGCAGCGTGCTGCCCCACCGCTCGCGCTCGCCGAACAGGTCGCCGAGGCCCTGCGCCTCGGCCTCGCCGTACGCCCGCTGCGCCGGTTCGATGCGCAACTGGCAGCGCAGCGCGAGGGCGTGCACCCGTTCCCCGCCAGGGGCGGTGATGCGCAGCCGGAAGACCAGCGTCGGTCCGGCGGCGTACCGGTCCGCCCGTACGCCCGTGCAGGCGAAGTCCAGCTCGGTCACGTCGGCAACCCCTCCCGCGGCACCGGTGCGGCCCGCTGTCGTACGTCGTCGAAGAAGGCGGCCAGTTCGGCGCGGGCGCCGGAACCGCCGTCGAACCCCTGCCAGTTCAGGCGCAGCCGGCCCACCAGCTCGTAGGCCCGGTCGACCGGGAGGAGGAAGCACTCGCCCCCGTCGCCCCCGTCGCCGTCCCGGCGGACGAGCAGCGCCTCCACGTCCGGCCGCAGCGCGGCCGCCAGCGGCGAGTCGCCGAAGACCTCCCGCCAGGTGCCCGGATCGACCTCGCTCTCGGTGGCGCCGGCCGGGCTCGGGTAGAGGACCACCGGCCGGTCGAGCACCGAGTTGTGGAAGAAGAAGGCGACCGAGACGGGGATGCGCAGCCGCTGCCAGGAGGCCGTGCCGGGCACCGAGCCCGGGTCGCTGAGCATCCGGTCGGGCACGGAGGCGAAGCGGCCCCCGCCGGCGCCGGGCCGTTCGAAGAGCAGCGCGCACGGTACGCAGGCGCAGGCCAGCGCGCGCTTGCCGGTGTCGACCAGGTGCCGGTGGGGTCCCGTCAGCTCCACCCCGCACAGCTCGCAGCGCTCGATCGCGGGCTGCCGGGGCGCCACGAAACGGCGCAGTCCGGCCGCGGGGGTCCGCGGGCTCACGGCGCCCCCGGTGGACGGTTGCCGATCTGCAGCAGCGCGGGCTCGCCCGCCGCCGGGCCGGAGCGCGGCATCTCGACCACCGTCACCTCGGGCGCGAAGCAGGACAGTGCGGCCTCGATGCGCTGCCGGGTGGCGTCCATGGTGCTGGGGCAGCCGCAGCCGCCGTCCTCGCGGGCGTTCAGCCGCAGCGTGCCGGTCTCGGGGTCGAAGTGCTCGATGCCCACCGTCGCCCCGGCGCGCGCCGCTTCGACGGCGCGGCCGACCCGGGTGAGGGTGTCCTCGGGGTGCAGGTCGTGCAGGGTCAGCAGACCCGCCACCATCTCGTCGGCGATCAGCACGGCGAGCGGGTCGGCCGTGCCGTTCTTGAGGAGCGTGACGGCGCGCGTCAGGCCCGCGCCGTAGAACTCCATGAGGGTGCGCACCAGTTCCTCGGCGGCGCGTGCCGTCTCGCCGTCACCGGAGGCCGCGAACGCGTCGAGGATCTCCTCGACGCGCCGCGCCGTCTGCTCCGCGCTCATCCGGCCATGCCGCTCAGACCGGTGGGGACGTGGAGCTTCTCCACGGTGCGCCCGCCGCCGACGTACATGTGGACGCCGCACGGCAGACACGGGTCGAAGCTGCGCACGGCCCGCATGATGTCGATGCCCTTGAAGTTCTCCGGGGAGTTCTCCTCGAAGATCGGGGTGTTCTGCACCGCGTCCTCGTACGGGCCCGGGGTGCCGTAGCTGTCGCGCACGCTGGCGTTCCACGGGGTCGGCGGGTACGGGTGGTAGTTGGCGATCTTGCCGTCACGGATGACCATGTGGTGCGAGAGCACACCGCGCACCGCCTCGGTGAATCCCACGCCGATGCTCTCGTCCGGGACCTCGAACTTCTCCCACGTCTGGGTGCGGCCCGCGCGGACCTCCTCCAGCCCCATCTCGGCGAAGTGCAGGGCGCAGGCGGCGGCGTAGGCCTGGAAGTACGTGCGGGCCCGGTTGCGCTCCAGGGCGTTGCTCCACTGCGGGATCTTCCACTCGAAGGTGGTCTCCGGCTTGGTGAGCGTCCTGGGCAGGTTGATCACCACGCTGTGCCCGGTGGCCTTCACGTACCCCAGGTCGACCAGTCCGTTGAGCGCGGTGGACCACAGCCGGGCGAGCGGTCCGCCGCCGGTGTCCAGCGCCAGGTGCTCCTTGCCGTCGAACCAGCGCGGGGACATCACCCAGCTGTACTTGTCGCCGAAGTCGCGCTTCTGGGGCGCCGGGATGGTGTGCTGGTTCCACGGGTGCCGCGGGTCGACCGGGTTGCCGAGCGGGTCGTGGGTGACGAACTGCTGCTGGCCCTCCCAGTCCTGGTAGTAGGAGCTGCCCAGCAGGATGCGGATGCCCAGGTTGATCTGCGTGAGGTCGTTGGTGACCAGCTTCCCGTCCACCACGATGCCGGGGGAGACGAACATCTTCCGTCCCCAGTCGGTCATGTTGGCATACGTGAAGTCGCAGTGCTCGGGGTCGTTGAACGCGCCCCAGCAGCCGAGCATGACGCGGCGGCGGCCGACCTCCTCGTAGCCGGGCAGGGCTTCGTAGAAGAAGTCGAAGAGGTCGTCGTGGAGCGGCACGACGCGCTTCATGAACTCCACGTACCGCATCAGCCGGGTGAGGTAGTCGGTGAACAACTGCACCGACGCGATGGTGCCGACGCCGCCCGCGTAGAGGGTGGAGGGGTGGACGTGCCGGCCCTCCATCAGACAGAACATCTCGCGGGTGTAGCGGCTGACCTGCAGCGCCTCGCGGTAGAACTCTCCCTCGAGCGGGTTGAGCGAGCGCATGATGTCGCCGATGGTGCGGTAGCCGTGCTCGGCGGCGTGCGGGGCCTCGGTGCGGTTGGCCTGCTCCAGGACGCCCGGGTTGGTCTCGCGGACCATCTTTTCGCAGTAGTCGACCCCGACCAGGTTCTCCTGGAAGATGTTGTGGTCGAACATGAACTCCGCGGCCTCGCCGAGGTTGATGATCCACTCGCCGAGGTGCGGCGGCTTCACCCCGTACGCCATGTTCTGCGTGTAGACCGAGCAGGTGGCGTGGTTGTCGCCGCAGATGCCGCAGATCCGGCTGGTGATGAAGTGCGCGTCGCGGGGGTCCTTGCCCCGCATGAAGACGCTGTAGCCGCGGAAGACCGACGAGGTGCTGTAACACTCCGCGACGCGCTTCTGCTTGAAGTCGATCTTCGTGTGGATACCGAGGCTGCCCACGATCCGGGTGATCGGATCCCAGGACATCTCCATCAGGCCACTGCCGTCTCCGGCCGTCTTCGTCTTCGGAGCCATGGTGTGTGCGTGCCCTTCGTCAAGCGGGGGAGGGGGTGGTCAGTGGCCGGGGCGGTGCCGTGAGGTCACCAGGGCGCCTTGTAGCCGGTGGTGAGCTTCCGGCCGGTGTGACGCCACTTGGGCTCCTTGTCCACGGTCCTGGCCGTGATGGAGCGCAGCCGCCGGATCGCCGCGCCGTACGCGCCGCTGGCGGTGCTGGACAGCCGCGCGCCGGGGGGCTCGTCCATGAACGGCATGAACATGTCCGGGAAGCCGGGCATGGTGCAGGCAATGCAGATGCCGCCGACGTTGGGGCAGCCGCCGATGCCGTCCATCCAGCCGCGCTTGGGGACGTTGCACTTCACGACCGGGCCCCAGCAGCCGATCTTCACCAGGCACTGCGGCGAGTCGTAGCGGTCGGCGAACTGGCCCTGCTCGTAGTAGCCCGCCCGGTCGCAGCCCTCGTGCACGGTCGCGCCGAACAGCCATGCCGGGCGCAGCTTGTCGTCCAGCGGGATCATCGGCGCGGAGCCGGCCGCCTGGTAGAGCAGGTACGTCAGCGTCTCGGCGAAGTTGTCCGGCTGGATGGGGCAGCCGGGTACGCAGACGATCGGGATGCCCGCCTTCGACTTCCACTCCCAGCCCAGGTAGTCCGGCACGCCCATGGCGCCGGTCGGGTTGCCCTCTATGGCGTGGATGCCCCCGTAGGTGGCACACGTGCCGATGGCGACCACGGCCAGGGCCTTGGGCGCGAGCCGGTCGATCCACTCGCTGGTGGTGATCGGCTGGCCCGTCTCGGGGTTGTCGCCGAAACCGCACCAGTAGCCCTCCGCCTTGATCGCCTCGTTGGGGACGGACCCCTCGACGACCAGGACGAACGGATCGATCTCGCCGCGCTCGGCCTTGAAGAACCACTCGATGAAGGTGTCGGCGCCCCCGACCGGACCGCACTCGAAGTCGATCAGCGGCCAGTGCACCTGGATCTTGGGGAGCCCGGGAAGGCCGCCCAGGACGATCTCCTCGATGCTGGGCAACGTCGCGGCGGTCAGCGACACCGAGTCGCCGTCGCAACTGAGCCCCGCGTTGATCCAGAGAATGTGGATCGGGGCCTGCTCGTCCCCGGCTGCCGGGGTACGCGCGGCGTCGTTCTTGGTCGAAGCAGTCGCATCCATCGGGATGCCTCCTCATCGAGCGACAAATGCCACATAAAGGCATCTATCCCCCTTGATAGCGAGTGGCTCGCCGGGAGGGGACGTCGAAGAGGGCCAATACGGTGACCGCCCCGCGATCCGCGCAGCCGCCCCTCAGGGGCAGGAGGCCGCCGACGCCTCCCGCAGGTGCGCTGGGGTGCCGGCGGGGGTGCGGCGGTGGACGAAGGCGGAGCGGAGGGCGTGGTACGGGGAGCGGGGGTCGAAGAAGGCCTCGCGCATGCGGGACAGCTCCTCGGCGCGGTGGGACGCCAGGGGGCGCTCCGCCTCGCGGCGCTCGGTCTCCGCCTTCTTGGCGGCGATCCTGGGCTGGGTCCCGGCCGTACGGGCCAGGCGGGCCGCGAGGCGGGCGACGTCGGCGCCGAACTCCTGCGGGCCGCACATCAGCAGCCGGTCCACCAGGCCGATCCGCAGGGCGGCGGCCGCGCCGACCGGGAGCGCCTGCTCCGTCAGGCGCGCGGTCATGGCGGGGCCGACCCGGCGGGGCAGGGTGTACGTCCAGTACTCGGAGCCGTACAGGCCCATCAGGCGGTAGTGCGGGTTGAGCACCGCGCCCTGGCGGCACCAGACCTCGTCGGCGGCGAGGGCGAGCATCACGCCGCCCGCGCCCGCGTTGCCGCCGAGCGCGGCGATCACCAGGCGGTCGGTGGTGGTGAGGACCGCCTCGACCAGGTCGTCGATGGCGGTGATGTTCGCCCAGGACTCGGCGCCCGGGTCCGCGGCGGCCTCGATGGTCTTGAGGTCGATGCCGTTGGAGAAGACGTCCCGGGTGCCGCCCAGCACGAGCACCGAGGTGGGCCGCGTGCAGGCGTGGCGGTACGCGGTGAGGAGCCGGCGGCAGTCGGCGGCGGACATCGCGCCGCCCGCGAACGTGAACGACAGGACGCCCGCCGCGCCGTACTCGCGGTAGCGGATGTCGGCCCAGGTGGCACGGTCGCCGGCGAGCTCCGGGGGCAACGGTTCCTCCGGCAGCGGCGGCAGGAGCGCGCCGAGGGCGGTGACGGCGGGCAGCGCGAACGTGGGCGGGCCGCCGGGGGCGGGACGGGGCCGCAGCCGGGGGATCCACACGGCGCCGTCGCGGGTGGCCCGGCAGACCGCGCCCGCGCGGGTGGCCAGCAGCCGCCCCGGCTCGCCGCGCAGCCGGTCCTCGGGGTGGCCGCCGTGCAGGAACCAGCGGGCGCCGAGGAGCTCGTCCAGGACGCCCGGCCGCGAGTCGGCGGCGCGCAGCTTGCGCAGCACGGTCGTGGTCGGGTCGGCGGCCCAGTCGATGCGCCGCTCGTCCTGGCCGAGGGCGGGGCGGAGGCGGACGACCGCTCCGAGGGCCGGGTCGCCCTGCTGCCGCGGGACGTACGCGCCCGTCGCGAACCGGTCGACGGCCAGCAGGACGGCCTCCATGGCGGCGTCCGAGATCTCGCCCCGGTACAGGTCGCTCTTGCCGACCGGGGGCACCGCGCAGTCCACCGCGGCCCAGACCGGGCCCGCGTCCATCTCCTCCTCGGCCTGCAGGACCGTCACGCCCCATGCGGCGACGCCCTCCTGGACGGCACGGTCCAGGGAGGCGGGGCCGCGGTCGCCGGGTGGCCCCGGGTGCACGACGAGGCAGGTGCGGGCGGTCCTGACGTCCGCGGGGATCGCCGCCTTGAGCATGGGTGCCACGACGAGTTCCGGCTCGTGGCGGGCGACCGCCGTGCGCATGGCGTCGCCGTCCGGTGTCACCTCCACGGCGACGGCGTGGCCCAGCTCGCCGAGTTCCGCGTACATGCGCTGCGTCAGGCTGTTGAACGCCGACGCCATGAGCAGGATGTGCATGACGACCTCCCGGGCCGCCCGGCACGATCGGGGAGGAGGGAGCACCGGCCCCGGCCTTCAGCGATGATGCCTGCCCCGTGGGCGTCCGCGGGTGCGGCCCGGCCGTCGTTCACCCGGTTGCCACCGGGCCGGCCGCCACTCAGGGGGTGCGGCTCCGTGATCCCGGACCGCTCCGCGTATTGACGCGAACGCATCAACTCGATAGGTCTACACCAGATGCATTTGGTACAGACCAACTGCGCGTTCCCCCCACGGGAGGCCCGGATGCGAAGAACTCTGGCCCTGGTCACGGCGCTCGTCGGAGCGCTCGTCCTGCTCCTCGCCCCGCCCGCCGCCGCAGCGGCGCCGAGCGCGGCCTTCGTCAAGACGTCCACCTGGGAGACCGGATACCAGGGGCAGTACACGATCACCAACGGCGGCACCACCACGCTCAGCGGATGGACCGTCGAGTTCGACCTGCCGTCGGGGACGAGCGTCGGCTCGTACTGGGACACCCTGATGACCCAGAGCGGCAGCCACTACACCTTCAAGAACCGCGACTACAACGGCACCCTCGCGCCCGGCGCGACCGCCGCCTTCGGCTGGGTCTCCTCGGGCACCGGGGCGCCTGCGAACTGCAAGCTCAACGGTGGGTCCTGCACGGGCACCGGCGGCGGACCGGACACCACCGCGCCCAGCGTCCCCGGCGGGGTGAGCGTCGGCTCGGCCACCTCCTCCTCCCTCACCGTCCGCTGGACGGCCTCCACGGACAACTCCGGCAGCGTCGCCGGCTACGAGGTCTCCCGGGACGGCGCCGCGCCCGTCGCCGTGACCGGCACCTCGTACACCGCCGGCGGGCTGCAGGCGAGCACCGCCTACTCCTTCCGGGTCCGCGCCAAGGACGCGGCGGGCAACACCTCGGCGTACAGCACCGCCGTGAGCGGCACGACCACCTCCGGCGGCACCAACCCGCCCCCGGGCGGCGTGCGTACCGCGCCGTACGTCGACATGGGCGCCTGGCCGACGCCCAGCCTCACCACGCTGTCCTCGGCGAGCGGCCTGAAGAGCTTCACGATGGCCTTCATCACCGCCTCGTCCTGCAAGGCGATGTGGTTCAACGCCTATGACCCGCGCGACGCCTGGAACAAGGACCAGATCGACGCGATCCGCGCGGCCGGCGGTGACGTCAAGATCTCCTTCGGTGGTGCCAGCGGCATCGAACTCGCGCAGGCCTGCGGCTCCGTCGACGCGTTGTACGCCGAGTACAACGCGGTGGTCAACGCCTACGGCCTGACGTACGCCGACTTCGACATCGAGGGCGCCGCCACCGCCGACCCCGCGTCCGTCGCCCGCCGCTCCCAGGCACTGGCCCGCCTCCAGCAGGCCCATCCGGGGCTGCGGATCTCGCTCACCCTGCCCGTCCTGCCGGAGGGGCTCACGGCGGACGGTCTGGGCGTCGTGCGCTCGGCCCGGGACGCCGGGGTGAACCTCGACGTTGTCAACATCATGGCGATGGACTACTACCGCAGCGCCGACTACGGCGACGCGGCGATCCAGGCGGCCAACAGCACCTTCACCCAGCTCAAGTCGCTCTACCCCGCCAAGTCCGACGCCCAGCTGTGGGCGATGGTGGGCGTCACGCCGATGCTCGGGCAGAACGACGACGGCCGGATCTACGACCAGGCCGACGCGCGCCAGTTGGTGAGCTTCGCCCAGGGCAAGCACCTGGGCCTGCTGGCCTTCTGGGAGACGACCCGGGACCGCAACGCCTGCACCGGCGCGCTCTACATGTGCACCAACATCCCGCAGTCCCCGTACGAGTTCTCGCGGATCTTCGCGGGCTACACCGGATAGCGCCCCCTGGCACCGTCCTCGCGGGTCGTCGGCGTGTGCAGAACACGGCGGCGGCCCGCTGCTTTCCGGCCGATGTGGAGACGATGTGTCGATCCGTGAAGGCGCTTTCACGGAGGCCCCGGCTCCGCTGAGTCCATTCACCCGGACGCCCAGCTCACCGCAAGTGCGACACAACGGATAGTACACACTGTGAACAACCGGTGACCGAAAGTCGCGGAGCGATGTGACGGGCGGGCGTTCGATGCACAAGACTCCTCGACGTCCGATAACCGGATCAATTGCCGAAGGAGTGTTCGCTATGCGGTTCAGTGCGGTGGGGACCTGCCTGGCCCTGGTGGCGGCGGTGTGTTCGGCGGGGGTCGCGGCCGGCTCGGCGGAAGCCCGGCCGGCCGGGGCGACGAGCCTGTACGCGCCGTCCGCGCTCGTCCTGTCCGTGGGGAAGGGGGAGGACCCCGCGACGGCGACGATACAGCGCGCGGTCGTGCTGCGGTGCAAGCCCACCCCGTACGGGGACCACCCGGACCCGGTGGCCGCCTGCGCGGAGCTCACCGCGGTCCACGGGGACTTCGCGGCGATGACGGCCGACGCCGGGGGCGTGACCTGCACCCGGGTGTGGGACCCGGTCGTGGTCACCGCCGACGGGGTCTGGGAAGGCCGGCGCGTCACCTTCGCGCAGACCTTCGGCAACCCGTGCATGCTGCGCGGCAGCGACACGGCCGGCGTCTTCGCCTTCTGACGCCGATGCCGTGAACCAAGGCCACGGGGTTCACCGTGGGGGAGAGCCCTGTGAGGGGGCGGCCGACTCGTGGGACGGGGTCGGCCGCCCCTGTTTTCGCGTGTTCCCCGTCGTGGCGGGGCGTCAGGTCGTCTTGATCTGGCCGCCGTCGATGGTGAACTCGGCGCCCGTGACGTTGCCCGCGACGGGCGAGGCGAGGAAGGCGACCAGGGCGGCGACCTCCTCGGGCTCGGTGATGCGCCCGGTGGAGATGCCCATGGTGCGCGGCACGACCTCGTCCAGGGCCTCCTGGGTGCTGGTCCCGGCGGCCGCGGCCGTCTGGTCGGCGAAGGCCCCGGGAGCGGTCCAGAAGGGCGTGCGGACGGGGCCGGGGGCGACCGCGTTGACGCGGACGCCCCGCGGGGCGAACTCCTCGGACAGTGACTTCGTCAGGTTCGCCAGTGCGGCCTTGGCGGCCGAGTAGTCCACGACCATGGGGAAGGGGAGGCGTGCGTTGACGGACGTGATGTTCACGATCGCGCCGCCGCCCGCCGCCAGCATGTGGGGGAGCGCGGCGCGGGTGGTGCGGACCGCGCTGAAGAAGGAGATCTCGAAGACGCGCCGCCACTCCGCGTCGTCCACCTCGAGGAAGCCGCTGCGGGACGTCCCGGAGCCTACGTTGTTGACCAGGACGTCGACGGCTCCGTAGCGTTCGGCGGCCTGCCGTACGAGTTCGGCGGGGCCGTCCGGGGTGGAGAGGTCGACGGCCACGGGGGTCACGTCGTAGGCGTCCTGGAGGCCTCGCGCCTGCGGGGTGATGCTGCGGCTGCCCGCGACGACGCGCACGCCCTCACGCGCGAGCGTCTGCGCCACCGTCAGGCCGATGCCCCGGCCGGCTCCGGTGACCACCGCGACCTTGCCCTGAAGCTGCAGTTCCATGGGGACCCCTTCGGGATGGGCGCATGCGTATCGAGCCTGGGGGAGGGGAGGCGGGCCCGCCATCGGAGCGCCGCCGGGCGGGGGCAGGTGTGAGGGTGGGTCAGATACGTGTCCTCGCGCCCCGTCGGCCCGTCCGAGCCGTGTGCATCGCGGTGGCAGGTATCAGCCGTGCACGACAAGGGACTTGACGGGGCATTGGTCTAGTCCTACCGTCATCCGTCAATCGCAGTGTTCACGGGTGCATCCGCGGTTCACCCATGTGAATATGCCGTCTCCTGGGAAGGCGTCCCCCCATGTCCCACAGGTCACAAGGTCTCCTCACCAAGGGCGTCTTCGCCCTCGTCGCGGCGCTGGTCGCCGCCCTCCTGACCGCGTTGCCCGGCAGTGGTCGCGCCGACGCCGCGCCCGCTGCCTTCAGCCACCCCGGCGTCCTGGTCAGCCGAGCCCAACTCGACTTCGCGCGCAGCAAGGTGCAGGCCGGAGCGCAGCCCTGGAAGGGCGCTTACGACCAGATGATGGCGTCGGCGTACGCCTCGCAGTCGCGCACCCCCAAGCCGCGCGCGGTCGTCGAGTGCGGCTCCTACTCCAACCCCAACTACGGCTGCACCGATGAGCGCGAGGACGCGATCGCCGCCTACACCAACGCGCTGGCCTGGTACGTCACCCGTGACGCCAAGTACGCCCAGAAGGCGATCCAGCTGATGGACGCCTGGTCGGCCACCATCACCGACCACACCAACAGCAACGCCCCGCTGCAGACCGGCTGGGCGGGCTCGGTGTGGCCGCGCGCGGCGGAGATCATCCGCTACACGTACACCAGCTGGCCGAACGTGAACCGCTTCGCCACCATGCTGCGCAACGTCTACCTCCCCGAGGTCATCAACGGCTCCAAGAGCAACGGCAACTGGGAGCTCAGCATGATGGAGGCCGCCGTCGGCATCTCCGTCTTCCTCGACGACCGCACCTCGTACGACAAGGCCGTGACCCGCTACCTCAACCGGGTCGCCGCGTACGTCTACCTGGACACCGACGGCGCGCTGCCCAGGACCGTGCCCGGCAGCGGGCTCGACACCCGCGACGAGATCGTCGGCTACTGGCAGGGCCAGTCCACCTTCGTGACCGGTCTCACCCAGGAGACCTGCCGCGACTTCACGCACACCGGCTACGGCATCTCGTCGATCTCGCACGTCGCGGAGACCAGCCGCATCCAGGGCGAGGACCTCTACCCGCAGGTCGGCGAACGGCTCCGGCAGGCGCTGGGCTTCCAGTCCAAGTACCAGCGGGGCGAGGCCGTGCCGTCCTGGCTGTGCGGCGGGCACCTCAACCTGGGGCTCGGGCCGGTCACCGAGGTCGGCTACAACGCGATCCACAACCGGCTCGGCTACGCCATGACCAACACCCAGGCGCTCACCGAGTCCCAGCGCCCGGCCGGCAGCAACAACCTCTTCGTCGCCTGGGAGACCCTGACCCACGGCGATAACCTCTCCTGACCAGGCAGAGGTGACCGGCGGCGGAGGGAACAGGCCATGCCCGTACGTGTCGAGCGCAGCGGACCCGTCACCACGGTGGTGCTCTCGCGCCCCGAGGCGCGCAACGCCGTCGACGGCCCGACGGCGCGCGAGCTGGCCGACGCCTTCCGCGAGTTCGACGCCGACCCCGGCGCCTCGGTCGCCGTGCTGTGGGGCGAGGGCGGCACCTTCTGTGCGGGTGCCGACCTCAAGGCCATCGGCACCCCGCGCGGCAACGAGGTGACCGGCGTGACCGAGGGGGGCGGCGGGGACGGGCCCATGGGGCCCACCCGCCTGCGGCTGGGCAAGCCGGTCATCGCGGCGATCTCGGGTCACGCGGTGGCCGGCGGCCTGGAACTCGCCCTCTGGTGCGACCTGCGGGTCGCCGAGGAGGACGCCGTGCTCGGGGTGTTCTGCCGGCGCTGGGGCGTGCCCCTGATCGACGGCGGGACGGTACGGCTGCCGCGGCTGATCGGCACCTCCCGCGCGATGGACCTGATCCTGACGGGGCGTCCGGTCGCCGCGGCCGAGGCGTACGCCATGGGCCTGGTCAACCGGGTGGCCCCGGTCGGCGGGGCACGCGCCGCCGCCGAGGGGCTCGCCGCGGAGATCGCGGCCTTCCCGCAGACCTGCGTACGGCACGACCGGCTCGCGGTGCTGGAGGCCGAGGGTCTGGAGGAAACGGCCGCGCTCGAGGTCGAGTTGCGGCACGGCCGGGTGTCCCTCGCGGAAGCGGGGGAGGGCGCGGCGCGTTTCTCGGCGGGGGCCGGGAGGCACGGCGCGTTCGAGGTGAGCTGACCGGCGCGGAGCGTCCGACGGGGGCCGATCCGCGCCGGTCGTCCGGCTGACCTGCGCCCATCGCGTGTCCGCCGTGTGTGGTTCGGCCGGTTCCCGTGTGTGGACCACGGACGCGCTCTGGACATCCGTATGTCATGGGCACTTAAATCTGGCACCGCCTCACCTCCGCACCCGGGGCCGCCCCACCGTGGCCGGACGCAGATGCGGGGACCGCGCACGCCCCCCACCAGAGGAGCACGATGCAGCCCAGCACCAGACGTGCCGCGACCGCCATATCCGCGGCGCTCGCCGCGACCGCCGTCACGGCCGCCCTCCTGACGCCCTCCGCGGCCTCCGCGTCCGGACGGGACCTCCCCTCCCGGGCCACCGGCGTCGCCCGCGCCGACGCCGCCGTCACGGCCAACGCCGGCCGGCTCTCCCTCACGTCCGCGCAGGGCCGTACCGTCCGCGACGTCGTCACCGACACGGACGGCGCCCAGCACGTCCGCTACGACCGGACCTACCGCGGACTGCCGGTCCTCGGCGGCGACCTCGTCGTCCACCTCGCCCCGGGCGGTGCCTACGAGGGCGCCGAGCGTGCCACCCGCTCCGACCTCGCCGTCCCGAGCACCACCCCCGCAGTCAAGGCCGCGACCGCCGCCGACAAGGGCCTGGCCGCGCTCCGTTCCGCCCACCGCGGGACCACCTTCCGGCAGGCCAAGGCCAAGCCGCAGCTCGTCGTCGACGCGCTGCACGGCACGCCCCGGCTGGCCTGGCGCACCACGGCCGTAGGCCTCGACAGCCTGGGCAACCCCGCCGCCCGCGTCGTCCTCACCGACGCCCGCACCGGCGCCCGCATCGACGCCTGGGACGCCCTGGAGACCGCCGCCGGGGACGGCAAGTCCCTGTACGCCGGCACCGTGTCCCTGGAGACCACCCTCAGCGGCAGCACCTACCAGCTGAAGGACCCCACCCGCGGCAACACCTACACCGGCGACGCGCAGAACAAGACCGACCTGTGCATCTTCGGCATCTGCTTCTCCCGGGCCCCCGCGGTCCTCTTCACCGACGCCGACAATCACTGGGGCACCGGCACCACCGCCGACCGCGCGACGGCCGCCGTCGACGCCCAGTACGGCACCGACGAGACCTGGGACTACTACAAGACCGTCCACGGCCGCAGCGGCATCGCCGGCGACGGCAAGGGCTCGTACAACCGCGTCCACTACGGCAACAACTACAACAACGCCTTCTGGGACGACAGCTGCTTCTGCATGACCTACGGCGACGGTGACGGCACCACCTTCGGGCCGCTGGTCGCCCTCGACGTCGCCGGGCACGAGATGTCCCACGGGGTCACCTCGCGCACCGCGGGCCTCACCTACTCCGGGGAGTCCGGTGGCCTCAACGAGGCCACTTCGGACATCTTCGGCACGCTGGTCGAGTGGTACGCGGGCAACGCCTCCGACACCGGCGACTACCTCATCGGCGAACGCATCGTGAAGCCCGGCTTCGGCAAGGCAGCGCTGCGCTTCATGGACAAGCCCTCCAAGGACGGAAGTTCCGCCGACTGCTGGAGCTCGGGCGTCGGCAACCTCGACGTCCACTACTCCTCC
Organism: Streptomyces sp. NPDC001902; assembly: GCF_042891295.1. Lineage (NCBI taxonomy): Bacteria > Bacillati > Actinomycetota > Actinomycetes > Kitasatosporales > Streptomycetaceae > Streptomyces > Streptomyces sp. NPDC001902. Next base: position 50,418 of record NZ_JBIATA010000039.1, read on the forward strand.
GGCGTCGCCAACCACTTCGCCTACCTGCTGGCCGAAGGCAGCGGCGCCAGGACGATCAACGGCGTCAGCTACGACAGCCCCACCTGCAACGGCTCCACGGTGGGCGGCATCGGCCGCGACAAGCTCGGCAAGATCTGGTACCGCGCCCTCACGGTGTACATGACCTCCGGCACCAACTACGCGGGCGCCCGCACCGCCGCCCTCAAGGCCGCCACCGACCTCTACGGCGCGTCGAGCGCCGAGTACACCGCCGTCGCCGCCGCCTGGTCCGCCGTCAACGTCAACTGACGCCGACGCCGACGCCGGCACTGACGCCGGGACCGCACCACCGGCCCCGGGGGACCGACCACTGCCAGGTCGGCCCCGCGGGGCCCTGCCACACTGGCACCCGTGACCACCACTGACGCCGCGGCGGCGATACACGCGCACGTAGCGGCCTTCAACGCCCGGGACCTGGACGCGCTCCTCGCCGGCTTCACCGACGACGCCGTGTGGATCACCGGTACCACCACGGTGCGCGGCCGCGCCGCGCTGACCGGACTCTTCGACGAGGCGATGCGCGGGCTGCTCCCGACGCTGGAGGTGCACGACCTCATTGCCGCGGACGACCGTGCGGCCTGCCAGATGACCGAGACCCTCACCTACCGCGGCGAGCGCCGCACCTGCCCCATCGCCGCCTTCTACGAGCTCCGCGAGGGGCGGATCGCCTCGGCGAAGGTCTACCGCGAAGGCAGCGCGGACGTCGCCTGAGCGGCGACGTCAGGCGGATCCGCTCGCCGTCCACGGCCGGAGCTTGTCCGGGTTGCGGACCGCCCAGATGCGGGTGACGCGGTCGCCGGTGACGCCGAACGCCGCCACGGTGACGGTGACCCCGGCGTGCTGGGCCACCAGGCCGGGCAGGCCGTTGACCGTCCGCTCCAGGAGCGTCAGACCCGGCGACTTCGCCGCGATGTGGACCAGGTACCGGGCGATGCGCTCGCCGCCTTCGGCCGGGCGCAGGACGGTGCCGACCTGCCCGCCGCCGTCCGCGACCATCGTGGCATCGGGGTCGAGGAGGCCGACGAGGGCCTTGATGTCCCCGGCCTCCCAGGCCTCCTTGAAGTGCCGCACCACACCGGCCTGTCCGGCAGCCGGCACCGCCGGGTCCCGCTCGTCGCGCACACGCCGGCGGGCCGAGTACGCCAACTGCCGGCAGGCCGCCGGTGTCCGGCCGACGATCCCGGCGACCTCCGGGAAGGGGAACCGGAAGACGTCGTGGAGGACGAACGCCACGCGTTCGGCCGGCGTCATCGCCTCCAGCACGACCAGGAAGGCCATGGTCACCGACTCGTCCAGGGTGACCCGGTCGGCGGGGTCGGCCGACTCCGCCCCGCCCCCGACGGTGCGCCCGCCGGTCCACTCCGCACGGTCGGGCAGCGGCTCGGGTATCCAGGAGCCGACGTAGCGCTCGCGCCGGACGCGGGCCGAGCCGAGCAGGTCCAGGCAGACGCGACTCGCCACCGTCGTCAGCCAGGCGCCGGGCGACTCGATGGCCTCCTGCTGCTGCCGCGACATCGCGTACCAGCGGGCGTAGGTCTCCTGCACGGCGTCCTCGGCCTCGGCCAGCGAACCGAGCAGCCGGTAGGCGAGGTTGATGAGATGGCGCCGCTCGCCGACGACCACGCTCAGGTCCGGCTCCGACCGGTCGTGCCCTGACCGGAATGGGGTGCTGCTCATCCTCGCGACCGCTCCCTGTTCGTCCCGTCCGCTTCTGCTCCCGTCACTTCGACGGGACACCGCACCCGTTCGTCAGGCCGGTGCCCCGCCTGACAGTTCACGGGTCCAGGTCGTCGGAGTGACGGGACAGTACCGATCCGCACCCGTGCGACAGAAGAGGGACCGCGTCATGGCCACACGGACAACGGCAGAACACCGCAGCCTCACCTTCCTCCAGGTCGCGATCGTCCTGCAGACCTCGGCGATCTTCTTCCAGGCGGTCACCGCCGGAGTACTGCTCTCCTCGTCCCACGGCGAGGTGCTGCACGGTGTGGGAGCACGCGTGATGTACGGCGCCTCGATGCTGTACGTGCTCGCCGCGATCCTCGCGTGGCGGCCGGGCGGCGGATCGCCCCGCCCCATCCTGTACGCCTCCTGCTTCCTCGTCCTCGCCTCGGCACAGGTGGTGCTGGGCATCGCCCACATACCGTCGGTCCATGTCCCCCTTGGCGTGCTGATGTTCGGCCTGAGCGTGCTGGCGCTGGGCAACGCGCTGTACGCGCGCCGGTCCTAGCCGGCCCGCAGTCACGGCCGGCCGGCGGACGTCACCAAGGCGAGGGCCGCGGCGCACAGATCACGCTCCCAGCCAGGCAGGAGCGCGGGGAGGAGCCATTCGCTGTACACGGCAGCGGTCTCGAGGAAGTGGGTCTCCTCCGGGGTGTCCGCCGCGGCCGCGTAGAGCCCGCACGCCACCTCGACCGCGGTCAGCTCACCCCGGACGAGCGCCCGCGCACGGTCGAGGAGCACCCGCCGGCCGGCGGTCTCCTCGTCCGGCACCGGGATGCCCAGCTCACTCAGGGCCCGGTGGTACAGCTCACGGATCCCGGCCGCGTCGTCGCGGCGCGACAGCCCGGCGAGCTCCCTCAGTGCCGGCGAATCGTCACCGTCCACGAGCGCGTGGGCCGCCAGCATGGGCAGGTCCTCGACGGGCACGATCCCCGCGACGTACTGCCATGCGCTGTTCCGCAACCGTTCGCCCATGCGGGCATCTTGCGACGGAGCGGAACGCCGGGGCCAGGCATTTTTCCCCGGCGGCGGTCCGCCGGGGCCGGCCCTCCCCGGATTCCGTCGTGGAGCGTGACATAGAGTGTGGTCGTTGCGCTCGGCGGGAGTGTCAAGGTGGAGGCCGCAGTGAAGTGCCCCGACATGTCGCGTGGTGGGCGTCTGGCCGCCCATGGTGCCGTCTCCACCTCCCTGGCCCTGCGCAGTGACCGTGCCCTGCGCGAGCTCGTCGACACGGCCGTACCGCTCGGGTCCGGCATCGGGGGGAAGGCGGCCCTGCTGGAGGTCGCCGGAACCCCGGTCTTCGTGAAACGGGTGCCCCTCACCGATCTGGAGAGGCAACCCGAGCACGTCCGGTCCACGGCGAACCTGTTCGAGATGCCCGTCTTCTGCCAGTACGGCGTCGGCACCATCGGCGGGCCGGGCTTCGGGGCCTGGCGCGAGCTCGCCGTGCACACCATGACGACCAACTGGGTGCTCGCGGGGGAACACGAGGGCTTCCCCCTGATGTACCACTGGCGGGTGCTGCCGGACTCGACGCCCCTGCCCGAAGAACTGGCCGACATCGAAAGGGCCGTCGCCTACTGGGGCGGCGGACCGCAGGTGCGCCGCCGGATCGAGGCGCTCCAGCAGTCCTCGGCGAGCGTCGCGCTCTTCCTGGAGTACATCCCGCAGAACCTGCACCAGTGGCTGGGCACCCAGGTCGAAGCAGGGGACGAGACCGCCGACCGGGCCTGCGCCATGGTGGAGAGGGAACTGGAGGCCGGCATCTCGTTCATGAACGGCCACGGGCTCCTGCACTTCGACGCGCACTTCGAGAACATCCTGACCGACGGCCGGCGGCTGTACTTCGCGGACTACGGCCTCGCCCTGTCCTCCGGGTTCGAACTGTCGCAGGAGGAAGCCGACTTCTTCGACCGGCATCAGGCCTACGACCGCTGTTACACCGCCACATACCTGGTGAACTGGCTGGTCACCGCACTGTACGGATTCCGGAGGGAGGACCGGGAAGGCCGTTACGCGCTGGTGCGCGCCTACGCGGAGGGCAAACGCCCCACGGGAATCCCGGAGGTGGCCACGGCGATCCTCGCCCGGCACGCGCCGGTCGCCGCGGTGATCTCCGACTTCAACCTCTCCTTCCAGCGTCAGAGCAGGCAGACCCCGTTCCCGCTCGACGAGATCCGCCGGCTCGGCGCGATGGACGGCTCCCTCCTTCGCTGACGGACCTCAGGGCGGTCTCACAGCCGACGACGCGCAGCACGTGTCAACGAGGCCGCTCGTAGGCGTTCGGTGAGGTCTCCGCCATCACGGGGCCATGCCTCGCGCACCCGGCGCAGGCGCTCGACGTGCTCATCGGACCAGCCGTCGGGCAGCCGTAAGGACATCGGACCAGCGGTCCAGGTCGTCCGGATCGAGGCAGACTCCCAGGCGCCGCTGCGCGAACCCGCTCGTCACGGTGATCTCCGCGTCAAGGACGTCGTGCCGGGGCAGCACGCCGGGCACGTGCCGCCCCAGCACCCGGACGAGGAGACGGCCCTCCCCGTCGGTCAGCGAGATGAGGTCCACCGCCCGGTCCCCGGCCATGGGTCAGAGGTCGAGCAGATGGATACGGCGGCGGGAGGAGGTCGGTGTGCCGAGAGTGATCGCGGGGCGGGTGCGTGTGGGGGTGCCGGGGACGGCGCGCTCCAGGTGGACGCGGCCGCCGAGTTCGACCAGCCCGTCCGGTGCGGGGGCGGTGAGGATCTGGGAGCCGCGGCCCTGGGCGATGTTCAGGGAGCGGTCGAGGCGGTCGGTGAGCAGCAGCGCCGCCGAGCCGGTGGCCTCGACCTCGTCGACGCCGTCGCCGCGGCCCGGGAAGCCGCGGGCGCGGACGCGTCCAGCGGCCTCGTCCTCCCAGGCCCAGGCGTAGACCCATTCGCCGGGTGGCGGTACGGGCAGGGCGTCCACTTCCTCGGGCGAGTCGTACTGCCGCAGGGTGCGGTGCGGGGCCCAGGCGGGGCTGGCCTCCAGCCAGGTGAACTCGCCGTCGAGACGCACGCCCACGACCCCCGCCGGGGTGATCAGTTCGGGGGCGTCCAGCAGCCAGGCGGTGCCCATGCAGGGAGAGCCGGCGAAGGGCAGCCGTCCGTCCGCCGAGCGGATGTCGATGATGCCCCGCTCGGGGTCGTCCACGAACACGGTCTCGGCGAAGCCCGATCGCCGGGCGAACGCGACGCGGTCCTGCTCGTCGGTGACGGTGCTTCCGTCACGCACCACGGCCAACCGGTCGCCGTGGTCGCCGCCGGGTCCGCAGAAGACCCGCACTATGTCGTAGCCGGTCATGGCTGCAGCCTGCCTCATGACTGCGTGACGGGGGAGAGGGCCACCGAGGTGCCCAGCGTGGCGTTCTGGAGCGTGGTAATGCGCTCGATGAGGATGCCCACCAGTACGGCCGCGGCGATCATGAATGCCTCCGCGAGCGCGACCAGCGGAATCGAGGCCGGATCGATGTGACCCGCGGTCAGGAGCGCCAGCGCGTGTCCGAGCCAGGCCACCCACCAGAGGTTCACGACCGTCTTGTCGCGCGTCTCCTGCCACGAGACCGAACTCGCGCGCCCGATGTCCAGGAGCACCTGACGCGGGACGAAGAAGTTGACCAGCGGGACGAACCACACGCCGATGGTCCAGCCGCGGGACGGGAGGGACGCCTGGGGGGTCATCGCCTGCGCGTTGTGCCGCGCCCGTGCGAGCCAGACGAGGAACAGGACGATCGCGAGCGTCATGGCGTAGAGGAAGACCATGGAGACCATGCCGGAGGTGTGCAGGGTCTGCTGCGTGGGACGGAGGAAGTAGTCCCGGAGCGCCACCGCCCGGAACACGTCCAGGATCGCGGCCGCGGCTATCGCCGCCTGCGCGCAGCGGGCGGGCAACAGAGGGGATTTGGGGGGCTTGCTGGACATCGTGGATGGCCTGTCTCGGGTCGTGCGCGGCTCCGGTGGACACGGGAGCGGAGTGATCATAGGGGTTGAGGGCCGCACATGTGTACGGGTTGCGGGCCCTCATCCGCGGGGCTGTACGTCCCCCACCACGTGGGCGAGCGTGCCGGCCGGGACGGCGCGTTCGTCGGGGGGCATGCCCGGGTGGTGTCCCGCCGGAACGGGCCGGCCCGCGGGCGCGGAGTCGGCGAGCGAGAGGCGCGAGACGATGCGGTAGCGGTCGCCGCGGTAGAGGGAGTGCACGTACTCCACGGGGCGGCCGGCGGCGTCACTGGTGAGGCGGTCGAAGAGGAGTGCGGGGGAGAGCACCGGCACGTGCAGCAGCCGGGCCTCCTCCTCGTTGGCGACGGTGGGTTCGATGGACTGGACGGCCTCGTGCACGTGGACGCCGTGCCGCTCGCGCAGGTACGCGTAGAAGTCCCCGGACTCCATGTCGGCGGCGCGCAGCCCCGGCACCAGGTCGGCCGGTACGTGCAGGTACTCCACGGCCATCGGCTCGCCGTCGACGAGGCGGAGGCGGGCGATGTAGACGATCTCGGCGGCCGGCGACACGCCGAGCTTGCGGCCGACGCGGGCGCCGGCCCGTACCGTGGCGAACTCCAGGACGCGGCTGAGCCAGTGGCCGGAGGCCTGCGGCAGGCTGAAGGCGTTCTCCCTCTGGGCGAGTTCCTGGGTGATCTTCTCGGGGGCGACGAACATGCCGCTCCCGTGGCGCCGGACGAGCAGGCCGGTGGTGACCAGCTCGTCGACGGCCGAGCGCACGGTGGGGCGGGAGACGTCGAGCCGCTCGCACAGGGCGCGCTCCGAGGGGATCGGGGTGCCCGGTGCCTGGGACTCGACGAGTTCCAGGAGGTGGTCGCGGACCCGTTCCCGTTTCAGCGGTGACCGCGGTGCCTCACCCGTCATGCGCCCCGCCCTTCTCCGTGGCCGTGCAGTGCAGTGCCGTGCAGCGCCGTGCAATGCCGTGGGCCCGAGGCTATCCAGTTGCTGACCAGTTCTCCAGCCTTCCGCCGTAGCTTGGGCTGTCGACGTCCCGAATTCCCTTCCTGTTACGGGACTTGACCCCTCATCTGGTCTATGCCACCTTCCCTTACCAGTGGAAGACCAGTTGCCAAGTGGTAAGCCCTCCCCCACGCGCTCCACCCGACTGGAAGGGGTCCCCATGTCAGGACCGTTCCGCACCACCGCCCGGGTCCGCACCGCCGTGGCCGCCTGCGCGACGGCGGGTCTCGCCTGCGCCGGGCTCGTCGCGCTGCCCGCGTCCGCCGCGGCGGCCACGCTCACCGCGCAGTACCGGACGAGCGCGTCCGGGGCCACCGCGGACCAGACCGAGCCCTGGCTCGAGATCACCAACCGGGGCACCTCGTCCGTCCCGCTCGGCGAGGTGACCCTGCGCTACTACTTCAAGGCCGACAGCCCCACCACCGCGTACCGCTTCGCGTGCTCCTGGGCGGTCAAGGGGTGCGCCAACATCACCGGTACCTTCGGCACCCTCGCCAACCCCACCGCCACCGCCGACCGTTACCTGGAGATCGGCTTCACCTCCGGCGCGGGATCGCTCGCCCCCGGGCAGAACACCGGCGACATGCAACTGCGCTTCCACCGCGCGGACTGGCAGCGCCTGACCCAGTCCGACGACTACTCGTTCAACGGCTCCCAGACGTCGTACGCGGACTGGGACAAGGTCACCGTGCAGCGCGGCGGCTCGGTCGTCTGGGGCACCGCGCCCGCCGGCAACGACCCCACCACGCCGCCCACGGATCCGCCGACCACGCCGCCCACCGACCCCAACGCACCCGCGCTCTTCGACGACTTCAGCTACACCTCGAGCAGCGACCCCGCGCTGCAGAGCCACGGCTGGACCGTGAAGTCGGGCCAGGGCGGCCCCGGCGTACCGGGCGCCACCTGGTCCCCGCAGGACGTCACCTTCGTGGCGGGCACCGGGAGCAACAAGGTCATGAACCTGCGCCTCACCACCGACGGCACCGCCGCCGGCACCAAGGAGAGCGAGATCCAGACCAGCGCCCGCAAGTTCCGCAACGGCACCTACGCCGCCCGGGTGCGCTTCGACGACACCCCGACCGGCGGCCCCGACGGGGACCACGTCGTGCAGACCTTCTTCGCCTTCACGCCGCTCAACGCCCCGATGGACCCGAACTACAGCGAGCAGGACTTCGAGTACCTGCCCAACGGCGGCTGGGGCGAGCCGAGCAACATCATGTACACGACGTCCTGGGAGACCTACAACCCGGACCCGTGGAACGCCGTCAACACCCACTCGGAGAACCGCCGGAGCTACGACGGCTGGCACGACCTGCAGTTCACCATCGACAACAACGCCATCACCTACTACATCGACGGCCAGGTCTTCGGCACCCACGGCGAGCCCTACCTGCCCGAGACCGGCCAGTGGATCGACTTCAACCACTGGCTCATCGACCTCGCAGGCCAGACGGGCAGCACCTCGCGCTCCTACGACCAGCAGGTGGACTACGTCTACTTCGTCAAGGACCAGGTGCTGACCCCGGCCCAGGTCGCCGCCAAGGTGGCCGCCTACCGCACCGCGGGCACCGTCTTCACCGACACCGTCCCTGGCAGCTGACCGGGCCCCGTGCCGCCGCCCACCGCCACAGGGGCGCGGTGGGCGGCGGCACGGACCCGCCCCCTACGGAAGCGACCGGCAGTACAACGCGTCCGGCGTGCGGGAGGAACCGAAGCGGCCGGTGTAGGCGATGCCCGCCGCGTACTCGCCGTCCGCGCACTGGCCCTTGTAGCTGCCGTACGCGAAGTCCCCGCCGGCACCCGACGCGGGACGGTCGTCGCCCCGGTCGAACCACACGGTGCGCCCGCCGCCGCCCAGGGCCGTGCCCGCGGTGGCGCACAGCGCGCTGGAGACGGCGGCGCCGCGGACGGCGTAGCCGAAGAGGAACGAACCGGCCGGGCACTGCAGCTTGGTGTAGCCCGAAGCCCAGTCCCCGCCCGACGGGACGTACCGCTCGTCCGTGACGACCTGGTACGCGCCCGAGGACGCCCACAGGTCCCCGGCGCCGGTGTCGGTGCACAGACCGCGGTTGCCGGTGTGGGCCAGCCCGATCAGACGCTGCCCGTCCGGGCACGCCGCCTTGCGTGCGCCGGGGTCCCAGTCGGGACGGGCCCGCATGCGCAGGCTCTGCACGAAGTCGCCGTGGTCCGGGCTGAGCATCGACCAGCGGGCGACGGGGGCCACGTACCCGGTGCGGCCGGGGCTGCCGACGAGCCGGGACCAGGCGCCGGCCCGCCAGTCGTCGCCGTCGTACGGGCCCATCCGGTGACCGGCGGCGTCCCAGTGCAGGAGCGCCCAGCCGTTGCCGTGGCGGTTCTCGTGCCAGCCCACCAGCGGCCAGTAGGCGAAGTCGGTGTCGGTCTGGATCAGGAAGTCGGTGAAGTTCGCGAACCACGCGCGGGACTTCTCGTTGGTCTCGTCCCGGCCGCCGACGCCGAACTCGCTGATCCACAGCGGTGCCGTGTAGTGCCGGCCGGTGTCCGACGACACGTAGAAGGCCTGCCGGCGCAGTTCCGCGAACAGCTCGTCGCGCCCGAGGTCGCTGTAGCGCGGGTCGTGGGTCTCGCCGATGCCGGTGGCGCCGCTGTGGCGGGGGCCGGTGTAGCCGTAGAAGTGCGCGGAGTACACCAGCTTCCCGGACCGGACGAGGGTGTGGGACAGCCGCTGCACGGGTTCGAGGGTGGGGCGGTCGTGGGGGAAGCCGTCGACGGGCAGGCCCGTCCAGTTGATGCCCTCGACGACGACCAGCAGGTCGGGGTTGGCCTCCTGGAGGATGCGGTCGCCCAGGTGCTGCGAGGCGGCGAACCAGTCGTGGTCGTCCCCGAGGCCCCAGTTGGGGTCGTCCCAGACCGAACGCCGCACCTCGTTGTACAGGTCGGCGCCGACGACGCGCTTGTTGTCGCGGTAGCGGCGGACCATGGACAGCCAGTCGTCCTCCCAGGCGGCGGTGGACTGCGAGGCGTTCCAGCGCTCGTTGCCGTCCACGTCGCAGCACCAGCGCGTGGTGTTGGTGTGGTTGTTGAGGATGACGGCGAAGCCCGCGTCCGTCAGGGCGGTGACCACGGCGTCGTACACCTGCAGTGGTGTCCTGCCGCGTAGTTGGGGGTTGGCCGCGACGGCCGCGTCGGTGACGGGGACGGTGTCGTGGATCATCTCGCCGGAGAACGGCAGCCGGACGCTGTTGATGCCGAGTCCGGCGAAGCCGGAGAGGATCTCGGCGATCGGCGCCCGGTCGAGGCCCAGCGGCATGCGGCCGGAGTCCTCGCCGGCGTGGTGGCTCGCGGGGTCGGCCGGATCTCCCGAGCCGTTCCAGGTGCCGCTGGCGCCGTGCCAGTTGCCGGACGTGAGCTTGAAGCGGTTGCCTTCGGCGTCGACGATGTAACGTCCGCGGGTGCTGAGCGGCGGGGTCCAGGACGCGGCGAGTGCGGCGGACCGCGCCGCGGGGGCGGCGGGGGCCGAGGGTTCCGGATCCCGCGCGAGCGCGGTCGTGGGGGTGAGCAGGCCGATGAGGGTGACGAGCGCGGCGGCCACGGCCGTGAGGGGCCGGCGCGGTAACGTCGCGGCCACGGCTACGGCACCACGGTGTAGGTGTTGAGCTGGTCGACCGCGCTCTTCGGCGAGCCGAGGTCGTAGCGGTCGACGGCCACGTACGTCGGCTTCTTGCGGGCCGCGGGCTCGCAGAAGTTCTGGGTGCGGTTGAGCAGCTTGCCGTTGTCGGTGGACGCGGTGCCGGCGATGGTCGTGTCCCGGAAGTGGTTCATGACGAACAGCGGCCGGAATCCGGGCTCCTCGCGGGTGAGCGGGACGTTGACCCCGGCGCCGTACCAGCGGCTGTAACAGGACCAGTCGGAGGTGCTCGCGCCGGAGCCCATCGACCAGTAGTTCTCCACGGTCCACTCCTGCTGGTACAGCACGCCGAAGCTGTCGCGCTCGAGACCGGTGTCGGAGCCGCGGGTCCGGTCGGTGAAGATCATCAGCTGCTTGCCGTGCGCGGCCAGGTCGGCCATGGTCGGCCAGCCGTGCTCGCGCACGCCGTCCTGGTCGGGGCGGTACAGGACGTCGTACAGACCGTTCACCCGGGAGAGCTCGGAGCGCAGCACCTCGGGGGAGACGTAGTCCTCCAGGAAGACGGTGACGAACTGCCCCGGGTGCTGCCGGAGGAAGTCGACCATCCGCTGCAGGTCCACCCAGAGGGCGACGGGACGGCTGACCAGCGTGCAGCTGTTGTGGCAGAGGATCGCGCCGTCCGGGGTCTGGTGGATGTCCATCATGAAGCCGCGGACGCCGTCGTCGAGTTGCTGCGAGATGCCGCGCGCCTGGTTGGGGAAGAGGTTCACGAAGGGCGGGGCGAAGCCGCCGTCGACGCCGTTGGCGTAGGCGTTGTGCGCGGTCAGGAAGGTGACCTGGTCCAGGGTGCGCTGGTCGGCGGGCGGCATGGCGGCCCGGGGGAGCGGGGTGGGTGTGAGGTACCACCGGGACAGCGGGCCCGCGGCGCCCACGCGCGGCCGCTCGGGGTACACGCCCCCGCTCGGCGCGTCGCCCAGGGTCAGACGGTCGGAGGTGCCGGGCACGCCCAGGGCGTACGTGCCGTCGCCGGCCGCCGTGATCTCCCAGGCCGCGCTCGCGCCGCCGCACGCCACGATCGCCGCGTCGGCGCCGGAACGCCCGAGGCAGTGGCTCGCGTCGTCGGTGCTGCGCAGTTCCTGCCCTCCGGTCACGGCGACGGCCGTCCACTGCTGGCGGTCCTCGTTGCCTTTGGGCCGGTGCAGCGCCACGGTGCCGCCGCTGTCGGAGGCGTTGAGGCCGTTCACGGCGCTCTGTACGGAGAAGGTGCCGCCTGGCGCGGCAGCGACGGCGGCCCCGGCTGCGGGTGGCAGCCCGGGCACGGTCACCGCGAGGACCGCGGCCGCCACCGCGCCTGCGCGGGGCAGGGAGACGAAGCGAGCGCTTCGAGAGGTAGTCATGCGCATGACATACCACCGGTAACGCTTGCCATGTAAGGGCGTGTCGGGCCGGGGGCGCCGGTTCCGGACGGGGATGCGGGCGCCGGCGACGGCGCCCGCCTTCACGTCGTGCGGACCGGCGGGTCATCCGGCCCGCGATGCCGCCCGGACCGGCTCAGGCTTCGACGACGCCGGGTCCGACCCATGCCTGGGTGGCGGTTCCGGGTCCGACCCATGCCTTGACGACGCCGGGTCCGACCCATGCCTGGGTGGCGGTTCCGGGGCCGACCCATGCCTTGACGACGCCGGGTCCGACCCATGCCTGGGTGACGGCTCCGGGGCCCACCCATGCCTTGACGACGCCCGGCCCCACCCAGGCTTCGGTCGAGGCCTCGGACTGCGGGCCGGTGGCGGCGACGACCCCCGCGGCGATCAGCAGAGAAGCGGCGGAGAGTGCCAGAGCGGTGGCGGCGCGGCGGATCATCGTAGGTTCCCCCTTGGTCCCAGGTGTCGTTACCGACCGTGCTCACGAGGCTACGGCGATGCTCCTGGGCGGGGGATGAGCACGCGTGCTCATTTCCGCGCGGCGGATCTACTCAGTGCAGGCGGCCCGAATGCCTCTTGCGGAACCCGGCCCGACGCGGACGTGCTGCTGCGGCGGTCGGGGACCGCCGCAGCAGCACGCGTTCGACGGGGGCGGCGTCGCCGCCCGGCCGTCAGTGCAGTTGACCGTCGGGTGAGACCGACGGCGTCCTCGCCGGTTCGGGTTCGGGTTCGGGTTCGGCGGGGGGTGCCGCGGGGGCGTTGGCCCACGCGGCTTCGGCCGCCGCCGCCCAGGCGGGGTCGGCCCAGGACGTGTCGGCCCGCTCGTCGGGTTCGAGGACGTCCTCGCCGTACAGGTCCTGCAGCCAGTTGCTCTGGTAGATCGTGTCGAGGTAGCGCTCGCCGAGGTCCGGCGCGATCGCCACCGACGTGAGGCCGGGAGCGCCGTTCTTCTCGAGCCAGCTCATCGCGCCGCTGACCACGGTGCCCGTCGAGCCGCCGAACAGGAAGCCGCGGCGGGCCAGCCGGTGGCAGGCGCGGATGGTGTCCGCCTCCTCGACCAGGACGACCTCGTCGACGAAGGACTCGTCGAGCAGCGGCGGGTGGACGCTCATGCCCAGCCCGGGGATCATCCGCCGGCCCGGGGCCCCGCCGAACGTCACGGAGCCGACGCTGTCCACCGCGACGACCTTCACCGGCCGGGACCACTCACGGAACCAGCGGGCGCAGCCCATCAGCGTTCCCGTGGTGCCGGCTCCAACGAACACGACGTCGACCTCGGGGAACTGCCGTGCGATCTCCGGAGCGGTCGTCCGGTAGTGCGCCCTCCAGTTGCCCGGGTTGGTGTACTGGCTGAGCCACACGTACCGGTCGTCCGAGGCGCACAGCGCGCGGACGAAGTCCAGCCGCGCGCCGAGGTAGCCGCCATGGGCGTCGGGTCCCGAGATGATGTGCACCTGGCTGCCCAGGGCCTTCATCAGGAGCCTGGTCGACAGGTTGCACCGTGCGTCGGTGACGCACAGGAACCGGTAGCCCTTGCTGGCGGCGATCATGCTCAGTGCCACGCCCAGGTTGCCGGACGAGGACTCGACCAGGATCGACTCCGGAGTCAGGATCCCCTCCCGCTCGGCGGTCTCCACCATCTCGGTCGCGGCTTTGAGCTTGATCGAACCGGCGAAGTTGAAGCCCTCGCACTTCAGGAAGAGCGGTTGCCCGAAGATCGACTCGAGGTCGACGAAGAGCTCTTCCTCGTTGAAGGCCTGGGGAACGGATATGACTGTCACGATGGCCTCCTCATCTGCAGCGCCTCTCCCGTCGAGACGGGGGAGCAACGCGTCAGCGGCCGCTGTGTCCTGCACTGATGAGCTTGCGTGGCTGGACCGTTGGTCTTTCCCGGAGGTGCGTCCGCATGCGGCTCCTTGTCGTCCGTCGCCGTGGTGCCCGCCCCTCCGTCGGGGGCCCGGGCCCAGGTCCGGGGGCCTGGGGTCGTGGGGGCGGGGTCGCGGCCGTTCATCCGTACCGGCGCAGTTCGTGGAAGAAGTCGTCGACGACGCGCAGCTCGCCGGAGCGCGCCACCTCGTCGTAGACGTACTTGCCGACCGCGAGGTCAAGGACTCCGAGGCCGAAGGGCGAGAACACCACGGGCCGGTCCTCGCGGAGCGCCACCCGCCCGGCGATCACGTCGTCCAGCGTGCCGGCCAGGAAGTCCCGGTTGCCCGTGAGCTGCTCCGCCAGGTGCGGCGACGTGTCCGCCTTCAGGCAGTGCTCGACGTCGTCGACCACGTTGGTCGAGCCGAGCACGATCTCCGGCGTGAGGTCGCGCAGCGACATGTGCAGCACGAGCGGCTTGTGCCCGAACCAGGTCATGTCCCGTACGTGGGGCTCGCCGGCGACGGTGGCGAAGACCACCAGGTCGCTCGAGCGGATGAGCTGCTCGGGGTTGTCGTGCAGGGTGATGCGTCCCGGGGCGCCCGTCTGTTCGACGTAGCCGCGGAAGCCCTTCGCGCTCTCGGTGGACAGGTCGTGCACGCCGATCTCGTCGAAGTGCCATCCGGTGCCCACCAGGTAGGTGTGGATGTAGCGGGCGATCAGTCCCGTCCCGAAGAATCCGACGCGCTTCGGGCGCCGGTCGGGGCGGCTCAGCCGGTCGGCGGCCAGGGCCGCCATCGCCGCCGTCCTGGTGGCGCTGATGATGGAGCTCTCCAGGCACGCGATGGGGTAGCCGGTGTCGTGGTCGTTGAGGATCAGCACCGCCGAGGCGCGGGGGATGCCCGCCGCCACGTTCTCCGGGAAGCTGGAGATCCACTTCAGGCCGTCCACGCGCACGTCACCGCCGATCGAGGCGGGCAGGGCGATGATCCGGGCCGTGGGACGGTCGGGGAACCGCAGGAAGTACGACGGCGGGTTCACCGAGTCACCGGCGGAGTGCAGCCGGTAGGTGGTCTCCACGAGCTCCGTGATCTGCTTCTCGCGCCCGTGCAGCGCGCGCTGGACCTGGACACCGGGGACCACCGCGAACGGCGGTACGGTGAGCGGCCCGGAGGGCGCGGAACCCTGTGCGGCGGAGCGGTTGCTGGTCATGCGGTGGTCACCTCGACGGTCGGGGAGCAGTCGGCCAGGCGCACCGCGTCGGCCATGCCGACCAGCACTTCACGGGAGCCCTCGTAGGCCTCGCGGCTGTGCGCGGTGCGGATGTTGTCGACGAGCATCAGGTCGCCCGTCTGCCAGGGCTCGCGGGCGGTGTTCGCCTCGTAAACGGTGTTGAGCAGCTGGACGACGTCCGCGCCGATCGGGTCGCCGTTGCCGAAGCGGGTGTTGAACGGCAGGCCCTCGGCGCCGTACATGTCCACGAGGTACTCGTGCACCTCGGGGTCCATCGTCCATTCGTTGAGGAACGCGATCTGGTTGAACCAGCAGCGCCGGCCCGTGACCGGGTGGCGGACCACGGCACTGCGCCGCTGGCGGGTGCGCAGGGCCCCGTCCGGCTGCCACTCGAAGGCGATGGCGTTGGCGCGGCAGTAGTCCTCGACGGCGGAGCGGTCGTCGGTGCCGAAGGCCTCGGCGACGGTCGCCCCGATCTCGTCGTTGTAGCTGCGGGTGAGCAGCCAGCCCTCGCGCTCGAAGCGCTGGACCAGCTCGGACGGCAGCGCCTCGAGCACGGTCGGCGCGTCGGCCACCGCCGTCGCCCCGCCCTTCTCCGGCGCGGTCAGGCAGGCGAACATCATCATGCCGGGGAACTCGAGCCGGTAGCTGAGTTCATGATGCATGCACATCGGCTGGTTGGGCGGCCAGTTGGAGGAGGAGTACAGGCCCTCGGCGTAGGTCCGCCGGGACGCGAAGGCCTCCTTCTCTGCGGTCAGCCGGCCGGCCAGTCGCTTGACCACGCCTGCGGCCTTGTCCGCGTCGGTGAGCCCGAGGCCGCGGATCAGGACCGAGCCGTGCTCGGCGACGACCGCGCGCAGCGCGTCGCGGTGCCCGTCGGCCCAGCCCGCCGGGTCCTGGACGGCCCCGGTGCGCAGGATCGGGGGTGAACCGGGCCGCAGCTCGAGGTCGAGCAGGGACGGAGGGGAAGCTGAGGTCGACAACTGCGTCTCCTCTCGGTTGCCGTTCATGGGGAGGCCAGGAGTTCGGCGGCGCGCAGGACCGCCTGCGCCACCTCGTCCGGGCAGGTGCGGGGGAAGTGGTGACCGCCGCGGGCGAGCTCGTACAGGTCGACGTGCTCGGCCAGCTGCTGCCACTCGCGGTACCGGCGGGAGTGGTCCGCCGTGTACGGGTCGTCGGCGGCGACGACCACGGTGACCGGCGTGGACAGCCGCACCGGCGGTGCGGAGTCCAACGCGTCGGCGAAGTATCGGTGGGCCGCCACGCAGTCGTGGCGGTAGGCGGCGGCCACGTGCCCGGCACGGGCCCTGCCCAGCTCGGCGAGCTGGCCGTAACCGCCGTCGCCGCTCAGTTCCGCGGCGATGTCGGCGTCGCTGCGGCCGGACAGCGCGTCGGCGGCGGCACGCCGTCCGGCGGAGTCGCCGAGCAACTGCGCGCCGAGGAACACGCGCTGGACCTCCACGCCCCGCTCCCGCAGCCGCCGGGCGGTCTCCACCGCGAGGGCGGTGCCCGAGGAGTGGCCCCACAGCAGGATCCGGGACAGTCCGCGGCCGGCGATCTCCTCGACCACCGCGTCGACCACCTGCGCCAGCGGCGCGAAGTCCTCGTCGCGGGAGGCCGGGTCGTGGCCGGGCAGTTCGACGGCGTAGACCGCACAGCCGGCGGGCCGCAGGGCCGCGGCCAGCGGCCGGAAGTTCACCGCGTTGCCACCGGCGTACGGGAAGCACACCAGGGCGCCGTGCGGCTCGCCGTCCGGCTCCGACAGGGCCTGCAGCAGTCCGGGCCGGCGCGTCGTCCGGCCGTCGACCACCTCGGCGAGGTCGGCGAGGACCGGGTGCGCGGTGACGTCCTTGAGGGAGATCGCGCGGTCCAGCAGGATCGCCAGCCGTACTGCGGACAGGGAGGTGCCGCCGCGGTCGAAGAAGTGGTCCTGGCGCCCGATCCGCTCCTGCGGGACGCCGAGCACCGTCGCCCACGCCCTCGCCAGGCGCAGTTCGGCGGGGGTGCCGGGGGCCTGCAGGTCCGTCCCGGCGGGGTCCCGCTCGGAGGTCTCCTCCGTGGCGAGCTCCGTCAGGGCTTTGCGGTCGATCTTGCTGTTGGCGGTCAGCGGCAGGCTCTCCTTCCAGTGGAAGGCCGCGGGCACCATGTAGGCGGGCAGGGAAGCCGCCAGGTGCTCGCGCAGCACGTCCGCCTCCACGGGCGCGGGGCCCGAGTAGAAGGCGACCAGCTGGCTGCCGTCGTCGCTGACCACGACCGCGCCGTCGCGCACCCCCGGCGCACGGACCAGGGTGTTCTCGATCTCGCCGATCTCGATGCGGAAACCGCGGATCTTGACCTGGTGGTCCTTGCGGCCGAGGAACTCCAGCGTGCCGTCCGGGTGCCAGCGGCCGTAGTCGCCGCCGCGGTACAGCCGCTCACCGGCGTGGTGGGGGTCGGTCAGGTACGCCTGCCGGGTGCGCTCGGGGTCGTTGATGTAGCCGCGGCCCACGCAGACCCCGGAGAAGACGACCAGACCGGGCGCGCCGAGCGGCACCGGGGACAGGTGCTCGTCGACGACGTACACCCGCACGTTGTTGACGGGCCGGCCCAGCGGCACCCAGTCGGTGTCCGGGACCCGGTCCATCACCGCGTGGTTGGTGTCGTCGCTGGTCTCGGTCAGCCCGTAGGCGTTGACCAGCTTCACGCCGGGCCGCACGGCGAACCAGCGCCCGATGAGGTCCTTCTTCAGGGCCTCGCCGGTCACCGACACGCAGCGCAGGTCCGGCAGTTCGCGCGGCTGCCGCTCCAGGGCGGACAGGACGACGTCCAGGTAGGAGGGGACGAGCTGGAGGACGTTCGCCCGGCCCTCGACGACCTTGTCGAGGAAGCGGTCGGCGTCCAGGATCGTCTCCTGCTCCACCAGCAGGGTGCGTCCGCCGACGAGCAGCGCGGAGACCAGCTGCCACAGCGAGATGTCGAAGCACTGCGGGGCGGTCTGCGCCACCACGTGCCCCTCGCCGATGCCGAGGTCGTCGATCTTGGCGTAGAGGTGGTTGAGGAAGCCCGCGTGCTCGCACATGGCGCCCTTGGGCTCCCCGGTCGAGCCGGAGGTGAAGTAGATGTACGCGAGCTGGTCGCGGGCGACCGCCACGCGGGGGTCCTCGCTCGGGTGGTCCTCGGCGTAGGCGTCCTCGACCGTCAGCCGCTGCACCTCGGGGAGCGCGGACAGCGCCTCGTCCAGCGTGGCGGTGCTGCCGCGCTCGGTCAGCGCCAGGCGGCACTCGGCCCGGGCCAGGGTGTTCCTGATCCGCCCGGCCGGGAAGTGCGGCTCGATCGGCAGGTAGGCGCCGCCGGCCTTGAAGACCGCCAGCACGGCCGCCAGCCAGTCCAGGTTCCGCTCGGTGACCACCGCGACCACGCCCTCGCGCTCCAGACCACGCGCCAGGAGGGCGTGCGCCAGGCGGTTCGCGCGGGCGTTGAGGTCGCCGTAGGTCCACTGGCGGTCCCCGTGGACGGCCGCGACCGCCTCCGGGTGCGCCCGGACCCGCTCCTCGAACAGCTCGTGCATCCGCCGGTCCGGCAGCTTCCTGCGCGGTCCGGCCATCCCGGTGAGCTGCAGCCGGTTCTCCTCCGCCGACAGCAGGCTCTTGCGGGTGTGCTCGGCGTCCAGGTCGGCGGCGATCCGCGCCAGGGCGGCCACGTGGTAGCCGGCGACGCGGGCCGCGGCGTCCTCGTCCATGACATCGTTGGCGTAGCGCAGCCGCAGCGAGAGCCGGCCGTCGCGGTCCGAGGCTCCCACCCAGAGGACGGTGCCGGGGGTGAGCTCGACGCCACCGCCGGACAGGTCGAAGACCGTCTCGAACAGCGGCTCGGCCAGGTCGAGCTCCTTGCGGAGCGCGTCGACGGGGAAGTCCTGGAAGGCCAGCAGCTGCGACTCGGCGCCGTGCGCGTCCAGCAGCAGGGACCGCCACGAGCCGGGACCCGCCGACAGCCGGCACGGCAGCACCGCGCCGCCCGCGGCGACGTAACCGGTCACGACGTCGGTCTCGCCGGCGAGCGCCGCCAGCACCTTGGCGTGCGCGGCCAGCAGCACCGAGCCCACCGGGACGGCGACCTCCTCGGCCACACGGCGCACGGACGCCGTGAGGCCGTCGGGGACCGCCACCACGTGCTCGGCGGCGCCGGTGGCCGGTTCGGGAGTCCAGCGGGGGATCGCGGTGAACCCGCCCTTGACGAGCACTCCGCGCCAGAACTCCCGGCCGGCCTGCGCTGCCATGTCCATCGACTTGCCTCCACTCGCGGTTTCCACGGGACTACACACCGCTGATCAGCGCGGTGGCGCGATCGCCGCCGCTGTTCGGGGTCTTCGGGTTCTCGGGCATCTCCCGGGCGGGGTTGCCGCCCCACCGGGCGAGCGCGGGGAGCTCCTCGCCCTTCATCACGAAGGAGTCCGGGGCGATCACGGCGCCGTCGCCGACGGTCACCCCGTAGTGGACGAGGGCGCCGACCCCGAGGGTGCAGCCGGCACCCAGCGTGCTGTGGTCGGACTTGAAGGCGCCGTCCTCCTGGGAGTGGCTCTGGATGACCGTGCCGGCGTTGAGGGTGCAGTCGTCGCCGATGGCGGCCAGGGAGCGCTCCGGGAGGAAGAGGCCGTCGTCGAAGACCCGGCGCCCGATCCGCACGCCGAGCAGACGCCAGACGACGTTCTTGAACGGGGTGCCGTTGAGGACGTTCAGGTACTCCGTCGCGGCCGTCACCTTCCAGTAGCGTTCGTGCCGCCAGAAGTCGAGGTCGTAGATCGAGCAGTACAGCGGCCGCAGCCCGCGGAACCTGGTGACGATGCGCTCGCCGAGCACGATGTAGGTGACGGTGACCACCAGGACCACGACGTTCGCGACCGCGACCGCGGTGGCGCCGTACGCGGGGTAGAGGTCGGCGGCGACGGACGCGGTCAGCGCCACCAGGAAGAGCAGCAGCCACTGCAGCAGCAGGTGGAGCACCGCGGTGCCGGTGTTGTGCTTGTTCTTGTCCGACAGCAGGCGGTGGAACGCTTCGCCGTCCTTCAGGTGGTCGAATTTGCTGTCGCGGTCCACCGTGCGGGGAATCTCGAAGCTGGGCGAGCCCAGCAGTCCGACGTTCTCCCGGACGGGCCCCTCGACGGGGACCATGACCTTGGTCGCCAGCAGGCAGTTCTCGCCGGTCCTGCCCTGGGGCGGATAGGCGATGTGGTTGCCCAGGAAATTGTGCGGGCCGATCGCCGTCCGGGTGACGCGGAAAGAGGTGCTGGAGTAGTCCGCATTCATGATGGACAGTCCGTCGGCGACCATGGTCCCGCTGCCGACCTTGCTCAGGTACGGATTCTCGTGCTTCACCTCGGTACCGAAATTCGAGCCGGTCTGTTCCACCGGCGACAGGTCGTACCCGATGGCGCGCAGGTAGTGCACGACGGCGGAACTGTCGCCGAAAAGGACGCGGAAGAACTTCCGGTTGGTGAGGAAGCCGATGGTGCGGTGGATCCCGTAGCGGAACCCGTAGAGCGGGTGGACCGTGTCGGGCTTCACGAGCGGGTGCAGCATCCGCGGCACGGTGACCGCGACGAGGAGGCCCAGCAGCACCGCCCCGCAGAAGAGGACGAAGGAGGCGGCCAGGGCGTCGGCGTAGAAGGTCCACGTCGTCAGGGCCACCGGGCCCGGCTCCAGCAGGAGGTCCAGGCGCGGGACCACCGCGAGAAGGATCGCCACCCCGCCGACCGCGACCGGGATCCAGGCGGCCAGGAGGATCAGCAACTGACTCAGGCAGTAGGTGACACGGCGGCTCCTGCCGCACTGCACCGGCGCGACCACGCGGTAGTCCGCGGCGCCCGGCTGGGCCGGGGAGCCGTGCCAGCGCTCGCCGGCGGGGACGGCCTGGCCGCTGTGGAGCGAGGAGGCGTGGCCGAGTTGGGCGCCGTCGCCCATGGAGGTGCCGATGTCGAGCACGGTCACCTCGCCGATCAGCACTTCCTTGCCGAGCGTGACCGGACCGGTCTGGATCACCCCCGAGTACCCCCGGTAGCAGGAGAAGTACGAGTCCTTGCGGATCACCGTGCCGTCGCCGATGGTCAGCAGGTCGGCGCAGACCGGGACGTGCTTGGAGAAGATGGCCACCCCGCGGCCTATTCGCGCGCCCAGCGCCCGCAGGTACAGCACGTACAGCGGTGAACCGACGAACAGCACCATGGGGTTCGACCGGATCAGGGTCCGCACGCACCAGAACCGGAAGTACGCCAGGCTCCAGATGCGGATCTCCTGCGGCTTCCACCGTCCGACCAGGAGCCACTTGCCCGCGACCGGCAGGACGCAGACGCCCGCGAAGGCCGCGCCGCCGAACTCGACGGACCGCAGATAGGTGTCGAAGGGGCTCGTGCCGGCGGATATCCACTCCGCCCCGCGCGTCACCACGAGCGCGGCGAGGTACGAGTAGCCCAGGAAGAACAGTGCCTGCAGCACGCCGCAGAACACGTAGCGCCGCGTGCCCTTCGCCGCCGTCACCTGGATCGGCTCCGGGAGCGGCACGTCGGCGAGGGCCTGGGTGGCGGGGGTCAGGGCGCCGACCGGCGGGGCGTCCGCCAGGGCCGTCGCGAGACTTCTGATCGTCGGGTACCGGTAGATGTCCTTCATCGACACGGACGGCAGGTCCTGGTGCTTCCGCACCCGGGCGCAGAAATGTGCCATCACCAGGGAGTCGGCACCCATTTCCGTGAAGAAATGGCTGTCCACAGACACTCGGTCCGTGTGCACGATGCCCGCCAGGATGTCGGCGAGGATCCTTTCCGTGCCGTCGGCCGGGGCGGTGTAGGGGCGCCCGGTGGTTGAAGATTCATCGGGATCCGAAGCGGGATCCGACGCCAGGACCTCTGCAGATTTTTCCACGATGTGAGCTCCTTGAGGAAAAGTCGACCACGGGCGGCCGGTAAAGCCGGTACCCGGTGTCCCTCTTGCCCCGGCTATGGGCCGGAGCGAGTAATCCGGAAGCCATGCGGTCGTGAGCTCTTCTCTCGCCATACAACCATATGTCGCTCCTCGTAGTCTCCGCCGTCCTCGTTCGGACTGCCACTCGAAGATGATCGAAGTGGTATGTCGCGGCCCTGGACTGCGCAAATGCTCGGGAAGTCGCGATGAATCGACGAGTACCGTTCCCGAAAGGCGGAAAAACCACCGATTCGCAAGGTTGCGGGAAAGCCGCGGAGATGCGATAAGCGCTACCGAGAGTGGTCGTCCCGGTCAAGAGAGTTAAAAGGCGACGGCTGTGTGCTGAGGCCTCGTCATATGGCTGAGCCCGCCCGCGCACAGGGTGCGCGGGCGGGCTCGGTGGTCGCGGGGGTCACGGGCAGTCGTACGAGAAACCCGTCGTGACGGCGCGGTGGCCGGGTGTGGTGATGCGCAGTTCCGCCTGCGCCCGGTACGTGCCGTGACCGCGGAAGGTCCACAGCAGGTGCAGCCGCGCCTCGTGGCGGCCGCGGGGCACCTCTTCGTACAGCACGTCGGAGGAGGTGCCGTCGTTGCGTAGCCATCGGTAACTGATCGTGCCCGGGAGCCCGTTGGTCGTGACGACGGCGACGAGGTCGACGGTCGTGTCGCACGCGGGTGCCGACGGGGACGGGGTCACCGTCACCCGCTTCACCTCGAGGCCCGGACCGAAGCGCTGCCAGGCCAGGAAGACGAGCACCGCCACCAGCACCGCACCGGCCAGTACGTACCGCCGCGGCCACCTGCGACGATGCGGTCCGGGCGGCGGAAGCGGGGTGATCCGGCCCCGCCACACCTCGGCGGCGACGTTGGCCCGGGCCGCCGCGGCGGGTGTGACGCCGGGCCCGAACCGCATGACCTCGCCCTCGACCCGGTCCGGCAGGACGACGGTGGGGCCGGCCTTCACCGTCGGTACCGCCCCCTCGGCGCTGACCACGGGCTCGAGCCGGGCCGTCGGCAGTGCCGACGGCGCCCAGTGCTCGGCGAGGACGGTCGCGCTGTACTCGGGATCGGCGTCCTGCGGCGTCGTGCCGTGCGGCCTCGCGTCCTGGGGGCTCGCGTCGTTCGGCGCCGCGTCCGTGGGGCCGAGACGGAAGGTGCGCTCGGTGTCCTCCTCCGGTGGGAGGTCGCGTGACCCGTTCACGTGATCACGCAACCACGGGTGAGGATCTGCTGGAACGACTGCCCGTTGGCCGCCGTCGGGTCGGTGGTGGCGACCGCGCCGAACCAACAGCCGCTGCCCCGCGGGAACGTGTGGTCGGCGGTGAAGGAGTACGAGGTGGAACCGCTGCGGGTGAAGGTCTGTGCGCCGTCGGCGGTGCCGGGCTCTCCCTTCGCGTCGCTCGTGTACCAGGTCACCGTGACGGTCACGGGGCGTGCATCACTGGTGCGGAGCCGGATTGTGGCCGAGGCACTGAATACACCCGTCTGGGCGAGCGAGGTGACCGAGACGTCGCTCACGCTCACCGGGGGTGTCGTCGATGCCGAGGGCGACACCGACGGCGTCGCCGTCACGGACGCGGAAGCCGTGGCCGAGGCCGTCGTGGTCGGCGTCGGTGCGGCCGGCGTGGTGACGGCGGTCGCCCCGGTGGAGGCCGGGGCGCTCTCCGGCGTGGAGGGCGACGGGCTCGGGGAGCCGGGCGAGGGACTGCCCGGCGGAGCCGTCGTCCCCGGCGCTTCGGAGGTGCCGCGCGGGGTCGCTCTCGTCGTTTCCCCTGTCCAGTTGGCGGTCGTCCGGTGCGGGCCCTCACCCGAGGCCACCGCGGCGAAGGTCAGCAGCCCGGCGATGACCACACCGCCCACCGCGGCGAGCATGCCCTGACGTGTCAGGCGCCGTGCGCCGCCGCCGACCATGGTCGTGGCCAGGTCGACCGTCCCCGGCCCGGGTCCCGCCGACGGGAAGAGCAGCGGCAACAGCGCCGCGAGCGCGGCGAGCCTGCGCTGCCCTCGCTCCTCCCAGTCGTTCCCATAGGCCGCTCCCGCGATCACCTCCAGTTCCGCCACGAACGCCTCGGCGTCCACCGGACGCAGCGCCGGGTCCTTCGCCATCCCGCGCAGGATCAGCTCACGCACCGGCTCCGGTGCCTGCTCGACCGGCACCGGCGCTTCGATGTGCTGGACGGCCAGCTCGGCGAAGTTCTCACCCTGGAACGGCTTGCGGCCGGTCAGGCACTCGTAGAACGTCGCGGTCGCCGCGTACACGTCGGTCGCGGGCGATGCCGGGCGCCCGTTCCACTGCTCGGGGGCCATGTAGGCGGGCGTTCCCGCCACGGCCCCCTTGGTTCCGCTGCGCAGGGCGATGCCGAAGTCGACCAGCTTCGACGATCCGTCCGCCGCGACCAGGACGTTCTCCGGTTTGTAGTCGCGGTGCACCACACCGGTGCGGTGGGCGGCGGCGAGGCCGAGCAGCGACCCCTTGAGCACCACCAGGGCTGCTTCGGGCCCGGTGGCTCCTTCCTGGCGGAGTAACTCCCTCAGCGCCAAGCCGTCGACCAGCTCCATGACGATGGCCGCCCCTGCGGGACCCTCCACGTACTCGTACAGACTGGCGACATATGGGGTGTGGAGACCTCCCAGCAGCTGTGCCTCGGCTCGGAACTCCTGCACGAACTCCGGGTCGCCCCGCAGTTCGTCGCTCAGGTACTTGATCGCGACAGGCGTTGACGTGGCGTCATGGGACGCGAGCACCACGCGACCGCAGCCGCCCGAGCCCAGTTCTCTGGCCTCGGTGTACCCCGGAGCCCTCCAGCCGCTCATTCACTTGTCCCCCCTGCATGTGGCGCGGTGCCGGCGACCGCGTCGACTTTTCCTCAACAGACACGATTCCTCGGCGACCGGTTCCCGGGGAACCCCCCACCCGGCTGAACACCCCCCGCCGACCGTCCGTACTACGGGGGGACGTGCGTTCCGATCCACCGAACGGCAACAGGAAGGCGGCCGGCATGGCCCCATCGCGCCACGTGCTCAGCTCCGTCGTCGCAGGCACGGCCACGTTGCTGCCGCTGGCCCTGGCGGGACCGGCGGCCGCCCACGGCGCGCCGGTGTCCCCGGTGAGCCGCGCCGCGGCGTGCGCGTCCGGAAGCGGACAGTACGTGGGGACGGCCGCCTGCCGGGCCGCCGCGGCCGCCAACGGAGGGAGCCGGCCCTTCGCGGACTGGGACAACCTCCGCGTCGCCGGAGTCGCGGGCCGCGACCGCCAGGTGATCCCGGACGGGAAGCTGTGCAGCGGCGGGCTGGCCGCCTTCCGCGGCCTCGACCTGCCGCGCTCCGACTGGCCGGCCACCCGGCTGACGCCGGGCGCCGCCTTCACCATGGCGTACGGGACGACCATCCCGCACCAGGGCACGTTCCGGCTGTACCTCACGAAGGAGGGCTACGACCCGACCCGCCCGCTGACCTGGTCGTCGCTGGCGAGCGACCCCTTCGTGAAGGTCACCGACCCGCCCGTGTCCGGCGGCGCCTACCGCATCAGCGGGCGGCTGCCCTCGAACCGCACCGGGCACCACGTCCTCTTCACGATCTGGCAGAACTCCTCGACACCCGACACGTATTACTCGTGCTCCGACGTCGTCTTCCCGGCCGCCGCGGCCAAGGCACCGGCCAAGCCCGCGAAGCCCGCGAAGCCGGCGAAGCCCTCGCCGGCTTCGGCCTCCGCGACGCCCGGAGCCGCGGCGTCAAAGGGCACGGCGTCCCCCTCCGCCATTCGGACGGCCGGATCCCCCGCGGCCGCCCAGGCCTCCCCGCGGGACGCCGTGCGTACCCCGGCCACCCAGCCCGTGGCCGCCGAGAGCGGGGGACCGGGGCGCACCCTGCTGGCCCTCGGCAGCGCCACCCTGCTCGGCGGCATGGCCGCGATCGCCCTGCTGTTCCGGCTGCGCCGCTCACCGGGCACCCGGGGCCGTTAGGTCCTGTCGTCCAAGCCCCGCCGGGCAACCGACTACCGCAGCGGTTCGCTCAGTTCTATGGAGCGCAGTGCGGCCGCCAGGGCCGGTCCGTCGCCGACGTCGAGGGCGGTGTCGGTCAGTTTGATGACGTGTTCGTCGCCGTGCTCCAGGGCCCGTTCGAAGACCTCCTCGGACGTGAAGGTGCCGGGCGGGGTGTACGCGTCCGGCGCGTCCGGCGCGTACATCGCGGTCACCGCGGCGGAGGCCGTCCAGGCGGCCCGCAGGCTCGGCACCCACAGGGCGCGCGGGAGCGCGGGCAGGGTGCGCAGGACGGCGTTGGGGGCAGTGGCCGCGTGGACCAGCATCGTCTCCTCGCCGTGGCCGTGGGTGGCGTACCGGTGGGTGGCCGCCCGCACCAATTCGGTGAGGCGGGTTCGGGCCTCGTCCGGGTCCGTGACCGCCGCCGCCCACACCGGCAGGCCCGTGACGCGGCCGAGCCGGGCCGGGAAGCCGCCGTCCCGTACGGCGAGGGGCACCACCGCGTCGAGGGCGGCGGCCGCGCTGCCCGCGCCGGGCAGGGGTGCGAGGTCCGCGACGGGGTGGTGGCGGGCGGCCCAGTAGCCGAGGCCGTGGGCGAGTTCGGCCAGACGGGGTCCGGTGCTGTCGCCGGCCAGCAGGGTGCGTACGGCGTGGCCCACCCGGATCACCGGGTGCGTCGAGCCGCCGTACAAGCCGGGCAGGAGTCGGGGCCACCACAGCGTGAGCACCTCCCGCCAGGGATGCTCGGCGATCTCGCGCCCGAAGTAGCCGATCCAGTCGGCGGCCCGGCGCGGATCGCCGAGCGCGGCACGCCAGTTGCCGGCCGTGACCTGCTCGGTGCCGGACGGGAACTCCTCGAGCTTGCGCGCGTAGAGGTCGAGCCAGCGGTGCACCGAACGGGCCTGTCCGTGGGCGGCGAGGGCCTCGACGGCCATCGGCGCGTGGTTGGTGAGCCGTCCGAGTCGTTCGGGCCCCGATCCGTGCAGTCGCTGGAGCGCCTCGTCCAGGGTCCCTGTCGTATCCATGGCCAGGACAGTAGGCGGGGCGCCGCGGCGGCGTAACCGGCCGCAGGCGTAGGACCTGGCCTAGGTTCTGTTTCTTGGATCATGTGCGGAGCCAGATCATCAGGGCTGCGACGGTGACGGTTCCGAGGTAGGTGTAGGCGCGTTTGTCGTAG
>NZ_JBIATA010000040.1:0-14847 GCF_042891295.1 Streptomyces sp. NPDC001902
GGCGCTGGCGACCGAGTACGCGACGCAGGGCATCCGGGCGAACGCGGTGGCGCTGGGGACGATCAAGACCCCGATGCACCCGGTGGAGACCCACGAGATGCTGGCGGGCCTGCACCCGGTGGGGCGCATGGGCGAGATCGACGACATCGTCGAGGCCGTCCTGTACCTGGAGAGGGCGCCCTTCGTGACCGGTGTGGTGCTCCCGGTCGACGGCGGCCAGAGCGCGGGCCGCTGACGTGCGCCGGCCTCCGCCGTGGTGGGAGGCAGGACCTTCCGCCGCCGAGGACGCCGGTCGTGGCGTGCCGACCGGCCGTCGGACCAGCTACGGCCTGGAACGACTCCTGGACGTCCTGCCCGCGGCGCCCCGCCCGTGGCGGCTGCGCCACGGGCGGGTGCACGACGCCGTCCTGTGCTTCCCCGTCCGGCACGGCCCGCGCGAGCTCGGCACCCTGCGGCGTCAGGTGCGCAGTGCCCTGGACCTGCCGGAGGTGCCGGAGGAGGCCGCGGACGACGCCCTCCTGGTCGTCTCCGAGCTGGTCACCAACGCCGTCACGCACGGCACCTCCGAACACGGCCGGGGCCTGCCGATCGTCGCCGCCCTCGCGTCGGACCACGGTCTGACGGTCCGCCCCGCCGCCGGTGTCCGCTGGGCCGGCCTGCCCCTGGACCGCCCCCGGCGGGACGGCGCAGGCGGCGACCAGGCGGCATGCGTCGCGCTGACGACGGCTTTCGCCGCGCTTCTGCTCGTCGCGGTCTTCGCGGCGGGCTGCCTGCTGCAGCTCGTCTGAGACGGGGCGAGGGAGGAGCCCGCGCCCCGTCCCGGCGCCCTACAGGTCGAGCTGGTACTCGATCGCCTGGTGCGTGGGTCGATAGCCCAGCGCGTCGTTGATGTTCCGCATGGGCCGGTTGCCGTCGGCGGTATCGGTCAGCAGACCGTCGAGTCCGGGGTGGCGCTCGCGCGCCTGCCGGATCGACTCGGCCTTCATCCACCGCCCCAGACCGTGTCCCCGGTGCTCGGGCAGGACTGCGGTGCCGTAGTGCTGGCCGTCCCCCTTGCCGTCGCCCGGCACGACCAGCTCGGTGAACCCGGCGATGGAGCCGTCCGCGTCGTCGACGGCCACCACGGTGTGCAGCGACTCCCCTCGCGCCTCGACGGCTTGGGCGGCAGCACGGACCCGGTCCACGTCCCAGGTCACCGTGCCGTAGGCGACGTCGTCCATCGGCATGTCGTCCATGGCCCGGCGTGACGCGGCGAACGTCGCGGCGAGGTCATCGGGCACGGTCCCGTGCCATGACGCCAGCCGGTATCCGGGGTGCGGACGCTCGACGAGTTCACCGAGGGCACTGATGTCCACGTCGGCCATCGGGAGCCGGGCGAACGTCAGCGCGAGGGCCTTGCGGAAACCCCGTGCCGGGAGGAAACGGTCACCGGGCGAACCGGCCTCGGCCTGGGCGATGACGCAACGCCGGCCGTCCGCCCGGGCAGCCGCCACGGCCGCGGCGAGCAGCCGCGAGCCGACGCCGCGGCGCCGCTCGACCGGATGGACGTGGAGCTTCAGTTCGGTGAGGTGTTCCTGGCCGGGACCGCTGAACAGGCGCAGGAACGCCGATCCGAGAGGAATCGCGTCCGCGTCGCTCGCCAGCCACGCCAGCCGGTAGCCGGACGGGCCGTGAGCGGGGTCGGTCAGTGGGGTGATGCGCATGGACAAGGTGTCTCCGTCGTGAGGAGGTGGGAAAGGGAACGCGGGACCGACTGCCGGGCACTCCTGCACATGTGCCGCACACCTCCTCGTCGACGAAGCCGGCCGGTGACACCCGGTCGGCCGGGGGACGCTAACGGTTCCCGCAGGTCGACGGCAACCCGATTCGGATCCGGCAGCCCGGGACCTCGCGGTCCCCCTCGACGGCTTCGTCACGGCCTCGCCGCCGCGCGTGAGCTCCGCGGTGACGACCTCGACGTCGTCCTCATGGCCGGCGGCGTCGCGATCGGCCCGGCGCTCGACGCCGGGCGGTCGACACGCTCACGCTGCACCTTGCCCCCGTCCGGCCGGGCGCTGCGCATGACCCCACGACCGCGCCTGACGGCCCCGCAGGGCTCAGGACGAGGGGGAGGGGCTGCCCACGCCCTGTTGCTCCCCGCCGGGGGCCGGGGCCGTCGACCCGGGCCGCGGGAGGGCCGCCCGTACGGCGGGAAGCGTCAGGACCAGGGCCACGGCCGCGAGTTGCCAGACCGCACCGAAGCCCAGCACCCCCGCGACGCCGAACAGGACGGACACCGGGCCGGCCGCCGCGAGGCCCACCGGCCCGAGCGCGAAGGCGCCGAAGGTGCCGTAGGCGCTGACCCGGGCGAGCGCACTCGGTGGCACCTGGGACTGCGTGGCCGTGGCGTAGAGGGTGCCGCACACGGCCGAGCCGGCTCCGGCCGCCAGCGCGGCGGCGCAGATCCACGGCAGCGGCAGCCCGGTGGCGAGGGCGGCCGACGGCATGGCCCAGCCCAGGGTGGCGGCCGTGCCCACGAACAGCGGCCGGCGGGGCCGGCGCCCCAGCATCGCCACGCCGCCCGCCACTGCTCCCGCCCCGTACAGGGCCATGACCAGGCCCCAGGAGCTCGGCCCGCCGAGATTCCGCTGGGCGACCAGCGGCCCGAGGACGAGGAACGGCGCCCACACGAAGAGGTTGAACAGGCAGACGTGGACCGAGGTGACCCACAGCCAGGTCCGGGAGCGGAACTCCGTCCAGCCCTCGCGCAGCTCCGCGACGAAGGACGAGGCCGGCCCCGCGGCCCGGACGGTCCGCGGCAGCAGGAGCAGGGCCACGACGCTCACCCCGTAGCTCACGGCGTCCACGGCGAGGACCGCGGAGGCGCCCGCGGCCGCCGTCAGGACGCCCGCGATCGCCGGGCCCGCGATCGAGGCCGCCGATCGGGCCACGCCGAGCAGCGCGTTGCCGTCGGAGAGCGCGTCACCCGGCACGATGCGGGGGACGAGCGCGTCGAGAGCCGGGGTGAACAGGGCCTCGGCCGCGCCCCAGACGACGACCAGCGCGATCAGCGTGACCATGTGCGGATCGCCGCCGAGGAGGGCCAGGGCGAGGCCGGCCTGGGTGAGGCAGCGGGTGACGTCCGCGGCGAGCATCACCTGCCGGCTGCCCCACCGGTCGGTGAGGACGCCTCCGGCGAGCAGGACCAGCACCAGCGGCAGGATCCGCGCCGCGAGGACCAGGCCGAGCTCGGTGCCCCCGCCGCCGGTCTCCAGGACCGCGAAGGCCAGCGCGACCGACGCCATCGACGATCCGAACAACGAGGTGGTGTAGCCGATGAAGAAGCGCCGGAAGTCGCGTTCGCGCAGGACCGCGGGGCGGAGATCGAATGCCATGGGCGCAGCGTGCAGGGGGCGCGCGGCGACACGCCAGGCTCGCGAAAGAAATTATTGAGTCGGGTCGAATCAACTTAGGATGGCCGCAGTTCACACCACAGAGTGATTTACTGCGGTCGATCTCGGGATCGACAGGGGAGGGGCGTCGCATGACCCAGCCGGTGGAGTACGCCGTCGCTGTCGACCGCTTCCTCGCCGCCTCCGGGCTGGGCGCAGGCTCGCGGCGGGTCTACCGGATCGCGCTGGCCACCTGGGCCTGGGGGCTCGTTGACCGCCCCCTGCCCGTCGGCGGAGGGCGCCGCAACGCCGAGCCCCCGGCGGTACCGCTGGCCCTGCTCGACGCACCGGGCACCGCGGGGCGGCTGCGCGAGGCCTTCACGGCACGGTCCGCGGCGGTCGGTGCCCGCACCGCCAACCGTGAACTGTCGGTGCTCTGCAGCGCCGTGACGTGGTGGCGTGTGCAGGGCTGGCTGTCGGGCGACCCCACGCAGGACCTGCGGGCGCTGCCCGTGCCGAAGGCACGCCGAGCCGGGGCCGGACTCGGCGCCGACCAGGTGCGTGAGGTGCTCCGGCTGTCCGCGCCGCTGCGGGAGCAGGCGTTCTGGCATCTGCTCCACGAGACCGGGGCCACCATCGAACGGCTGCTCGCGCTGGACGTCGACGACCTCGACCTGCCGGGCCGCCGCACCCGCCGGAGCACCGGGGTGCCGCTGCGCTGGGGGGACGGATCGGCCCGGTTGCTGCCGCTGCTCGCCCTCGGGCGGGTCGACGGGCCGCTGTTCCGCACCGGCCGCGGGCGGCTCTCCTACCGGCGCGCCGCGGAGTTGTTCACCGCCGCCACGCGCCCGCTGGACGTGCGGGGGCGCGGCTGGACGCTCCGGCAACTCCAGGCGGCGGGCCGGCGCTGACCCGCCCGCCGCCCGCCGCCCGCCGCCCGGCGTCCGGCGTCCGGCGTCCGGCGTCCTGCGTCAGCCGAGGACCCGCAGGGCGCTCTCGACGGCCGCGGCCATCTGCGTGCGCGCGGAGGAGAGGTAGCGGCGCGGGTCGACGGTGGCGGAGTCGGCCGAAAGGAAGCCGCGCACCGCGCCGGTGAAGGCGATGTTGAGTGCCGTACCGATGTTGATCTTGACCATGCCCGCGGCGACGGCGCGCCGCAGTTCGTCGTCGGGGACGCCGGTGGAGCCGTGCAGGACCAGCGGGACGGTCACCGCACCGCGGAGACGGGCGATCAGGTCGTGGTCGAGCCGCGCCGTGCGGGTCGTCATGGCGTGCGAGCTGCCGACGGCGACCGCGAGGGCGTCGATCCCGGTGGCGGTCACGAAGGCGGCGGCCTCGTCGGGGTCGGTGCGGGCCCCCGGGGCGTGCACGCCGTCCTTGCCGCCTATCTCGCCGAGTTCGGCCTCCAGCCACAGACCGTGGTCGTGCGCCCAGTCCGCCGCGGCGCGCGTGGCGGCGACGTTGCGGTCGTGGGGGAGGGTGGACGCGTCGTACATCACGGAGCCGAAGCCGCAGTCCGCGGCACGGCGCAGCAGGGCCTCGTCGGTGACGTGGTCGAGGTGGAGGCCCACGGGGACCGCGGCCGACTCGGCCACCGCGGCGGTCGCGCGGGCGATCGGGGCGAGGGAACCACCGTGGAAACGGACCGCGTTCTCACTGATCTGGCAGACCGCGGGGCGTCCGGCCGCCTCCGCGCCGGCGACGACCGCCTCGGCGTGCTCCAGGGTGATGACGTTGAAGGCGCCGATCCCGCGTCGGTCGGCGTGCGCCGCGCGGACGAGTTCGGCGGTGGGGACCAGCGGCATGACGCGGCGACCTCTCGATGGAATGATATTGAGTCAAGATGATGGTTCGACCTGGAAAAAGCGCAGAAATGTGCGCTGCCGCGCGTGGGCGCGGGGCCGGGCCGGCACACCCACCGACAGGGGGCGAGGAGATGGCGGGACCACAGGCCCGATGGAGCGCGCTGCTGGAGATGCTGACCCGCGACGGGAGCGTCGAGGTCGAGGCCGCAGCGGCCGAACTGGCGGTGTCCGCCGCGACGATCCGGCGCGACCTGGACGAACTGGCCCGGCAGAACATGGTCACCCGCACCCACGGCGGCGCCGTGATCAACGCGATCGCCTATGACCTGCCACTGCGTTACAAGGCCGCCCGCAACGCCCCGGAGAAGGAGCGCATCGCCCGGGCGGCGGCGGCCCTGGTGAAGCCGGGCACGGTGGTCGGGCTCAACGGCGGCACCACGACCACCGAGGTCGCCCGCGCCCTCGCCGCGCGCGCCGACCTCGCCGACAGCGGCACCGAGACCGCGCTGACCGTCGTCACCAACGCGCTGAACATCGCCGGTGAACTGGCCGTCCGGCGGCACGTGAAGCTGGTGGTGACCGGCGGCGTCGCCCGGCCGGCCTCGTACGAGCTGATCGGGCCGCTGGCCGCGGAACTCCTCGCGCAGCTCACCCTCGACCTGGTCTTCCTCGGCGTGGACGCCATCGACGTCACCCATGGCGCGGCGGCCCGGCACGAGGGCGAGGCGAGCATCAACCGTGCGCTCGCCCGGCGCGCCGAGCGGGTCGTGGTCGTCGCCGACGCCTCCAAGCTCGGGAAGCGTGCCTTCGCACGGATCTGCCCGGTCGAGGAGGTCGACGTCCTGGTGACGGACCGGGACGCCCCGACCGCGCTCACCGAGCCCTTCGCGGCGGCGGGCGTGGAGGTCGTCCGCGCCTGACCTGGCCTGCCGTCGCACCGGCCGTCTCCCCCCTTCCGCCGTCCCGCCACCGTATGAAGCTGCATGCAATTTTCTGCAGGAAAATTGCTAGGGTCGAGCAACTTCACACATGATGCTCGACCGGGCGTGCTCGGTGTCAAGGGCCGCCGGACAGGGACGGAGTCCATCGATGAGCGAGAGCAGGACCGAGACCGAGATACGGACCCAGCCGGAGTGCTGGCGCCGCGCCATCGGGCTCGCGGACGACGCGGAGACGGCGGCGTGGCGCTCCGCGATGCCCCGGGCCGGTGAACGGGTGGCGGTGGTGGGCTGCGGCACCTCGTGGTTCATGGCGCACGCTTATGCCGTGCTCCGCGAGACCGCGGGGCAGGGTGAGACGGACGCCTTCGCCGCTTCGGAGATGCCGGCCGGCCGGGCGTACGACCGGGTCGTCGCCCTCACCCGGTCCGGCACGACGACCGAGGTGCTGGAGGTGCTGACCCGGCTGCGCGGCACCACCCCCACGGTGGCGGTCACCGCCGATCCCGCCACCCCGGTCATGGAGCTGGCCGACGCGGCGGTGGTGCTGGAATTCGCCGACGAGACCTCGGTCGTCCAGACGCGCTTCGCCACCACCGAACTCGTCCTGCTGCGCGCCCTGCTGGGGGAGGACCTGACCGGACTGCCCGCCCAGGCGGAGGCGGCGCTCGCCGCGCCGCTGCCCGACGGGCTGCTGGAGACCGAGCAGTTCACCTTCCTCGGCCGCGGCTGGGCCTACGGCGTCGCGCAGGAGGCGGCGCTCAAGATGCGGGAGGCGGCCGGCGCCTGGACGGAGGCGTATCCGGTCATGGAGTACCGGCACGGCCCGATCAGCGTCACCGGGCCCGGCCGGGTGGCCTGGTGGTTCGGCGACCCCGCGGACCTCCCAGCCGGGCTGGCGGGGGAGATCGCCCGCACCGGCGGACGCCTGGTGGCCCTGGGGCGCGACCCGCTCTCCGACCTGGTCGTCGTCCAGCGGCTGGCCGCCGCGCTCGGTGCCGCACGTGGCCTCGACCCGGACGCGCCCCGCCACCTGACGCGCTCGGTGGTGCTGGCGGACGGCCGGGGCTGACGGCCGGGCCGACCTGCGACCCCCCGACCCCGTCCGCCGTGACGTGAACGCCGTCCCCGCCCCGAGGAGGGGCGGGGACGGCGTTCACGTGCGGTGTGTCATGTGCGGTTTGTCAGGACTTGTACCACTTCTGGTTCTTCGTCCCGTAGCACGTCCACAGCTGGAGCGGGGTGCCGGCGGCCGTGCCCTTGTCGACCACGTCGAC
The DNA here is from genome assembly GCF_042891295.1 of Streptomyces sp. NPDC001902. NCBI lineage: Bacteria > Bacillati > Actinomycetota > Actinomycetes > Kitasatosporales > Streptomycetaceae > Streptomyces > Streptomyces sp. NPDC001902. The sequence continues at coordinate 7,392 of NZ_JBIATA010000040.1, forward strand.
GCACTTGTTCTTGTTCGTCAGGTCGCTGGACGTGTTGAGCCTGAACTGCTGGGCCCAGCCGCCGTTGCAGCGGGCCAGTTGTATGACCGCACCGTCCGTGAACGAGGCGGCGGCCAGGTCCATGCACATGCCGAAAGCGCGTATGGTCCCGTCGGAGCGGAAGTCCCACTTCTGCCAGGCGCCGCCGTCGCAGTCCTGGATCTGCAGCCGGGCGCCGTCGCGGCCGGTGCTGTTCTTCGCGCCGCTGACCGCGATGCAGCGTCCGCTCTGCGAACTGCGGATCCGCACGCCGGGCACGGTGGCGGGCTGCTGCGTCTTGCTGGGCGTGGGCTGGCCGGCCGACGAACCCGATGTGGAGCCCGACGAGCCGCCGGAACCGCCGGAGGCCGAACCGCCGCCGGTGGCCGAACCGCCGCCGCTCCCGCCGCTTCCGGTGCTCCCGCCGCCTCCGGTGCTGCCGGGTTCACCGCCCACCGCCGGAAGGCCGCCGCCGGTGCTGCCGGTGCCGCCCGCCGCGCCGCCGCCGTTCGTGCCTCCCCGGGGCCCGGAGGCCGGCGGGACGTTGCCGCCCCCGGCGGGGGAGCCCTTGGTTCCGTTCGTGCCGGGCGACGCCGGCAGGACGCCGCTCTGCGAAGCGCTGGGTTGGACGGCCGCCACCGGGTCGCCCTTGCCGCCCCCGTCGGGCAGCACGTCGATTCGCGCCATCAAGGGCACGACCAGTACCGCGCAGCCGATGACGGCCGACGTGGTCGCCAGAACGCTCCACGCCCGCCTGTCCGGCAGCAGCCGCCGGTGCGGCAGCGAGGGGCGTCGGGCGAAGGTGTCCGCGAAACGGGGCGTGGCCCCGTCGAGAACCTCGGGGTCCCGTGGATCGGGATGGGGAGGCACGTGGTCTCCTGTCGGCTCGGGAATCTGCGCGGAAGCGTAGGGCGCGCGTCCGCCCTTCGATTTCGGCAAGGTGAACAATAGTTTAAGATTTCACCAAGTGTGACAGTGAATGATCGAATATGCGCCAACACTGTGGTCAGAGCATCTCGTTCAGCAGCTTAATCTTTACGCCATGTGTGTGAACGAGTCCGACTGTCGTGAGGGCGAGGCGGACATCCTCGCGGACCACAACACCGGCGGCGCCGACGAACACAGTGCTGTCGCCAGCCTGATCATCGCCGAGCGGGACAGTCTCCGGAGGTTCGTCACCGGCCTCATGGGCCGCGACGTGCATGCCGCGGAGGACGTGCTGCAGGAGACCCTGCTGCGTGCCCTGCAGCGCGCCGGGCGGCTGGACGTGCACGAGCGTCCGGTCCGCATGTGGCTCTTCCGGGTCGCCCGCAACCTGGTCGTCGACCATCGCCGCCGCGACCGCTCCGTGCCCGTCGGCATCACCGCCGCGGACTTCGCGGGCACCGCGCTCGACCACGCCGGCGACCACGCCGGTCTCGTCGAGGACCGGTCCGTGCTCCTCGCCGCGCTGAGCGCCCTGCCGCCCGCGCACCGCGAGGCCGTGGTCCGGGTGCACGTGATGGACCAGACCGGGGCCGACGCCGCCGCCGAGATGGGCGTACCGCGGGGCACCGTCAAGTCCCGGACCCACCACGGCGTGCGGGCCCTGAGGGCCGAACTCGCCCGCCGCGGTGTGGACGGAGTGGCCGCGTGAACGTTCCCGCCGGCTGGACCCGGCTCATCGCGCTCATCGGTCTGCTGATCCTCGTCGTCGTGGTGGCGCACTGGCTCGTCCGCCGCAAGGGGGGCTGGGGCGCACTGCGCCGCCGCGTCGTGCGCGAACTGACGACGGCCGCACGCGCCTTCGCCACGCCCGTCCGTACGCAGCTGCGGCACCGCAGCGGCCTGCGTGTGCTCGCGCGCCTGCTGCGCGACGACGCCGGGTGGACGGATGCGGCGACCGCGCTGCGCCGCGCCGCCGCCGAACGGCCCGGCGCCCGGCCGTACGCGACGCTGCTGGGCACCGACGTCGTCGGCGTGTACGTCGCCCACGGCCACGGCGAGGGCGCGCTGCCCGAACCCTGGGCCCGCGACGCGGCCGAGCCGCGCCTGTGGTGGATCGGCCGCGCCGACCTCGGCACCGCACCGGAGACCGGGCACGGCGGCGAGGCCCCCGTGCTCGTCTGCCTCGGCAGGGCCGGTACGGACGCGGTGCTCCTCGACCTGACGGCCGTTCCCCCGGCGGTCTCCGTCACCGGCGAGCGGCGCACCGCCCGCGCGGTCCTGCAGGCCCTCGCGGCCCAGCTCGACGCCCGCCTCCCCGCCGGTCGCGTCGTGGTCGGCGCCGGGGTGCACCCCCGGCACGACGGCCCCACCGACGTCTTCGAGCGGCTCGACGCCGGCTACGCCGTGAGCGCCGAGGCACCGGAGCGCAACCGTCCGGCCCGCGTGCGCCTGCTCACCCTGGGCGTGGCCCACCACAGCACCCTGATCCTGGAAGCGGACCGGGACGGCCACCTGCGCTTGCACGGAGGCCCGCCCGCCCTCACCGTCGACGCGCTGCCCCTGGCCCGCGCCGTCGCCCGGCTGGTACGCACCCTGCCGCCCGTCCCCGGGGACGACGGTGGCTCCGGTCCGAACCCGCCGAAGGTGCTCGGCACCCTGTCAGCCGACGACGACCTCGTCGAGACCGGACTCCCGCCCACCGCCATGGCCGTCTCCGCGACCGCCCCCCGCCCCGAGCCCGCCCCGGCCGCCCCCCGCCCCGAGACCGCCCCCGCCGCCACCGAACACGGCGACGAGGACGACCTCGCCGAGCCGACCGCATTCGGACCGGCGGGCGTCTCCGCCGCCACCGCACGCTCCTCGTCCTCGTGACGCCCGAACTGGGAAGACCGTGAACCTCACCATCACCACCGTCGACGGCGCGGACGGTGCGCGCCGCGACCACCTCGTAGGGCTGCCACCGCGCACCACCGTCGCGGACCTCGCCGAGGCCGTGGACGGGACGCGCACCCGCGACCTCTACCTCGACGGCCGCCGGCTCGACCCGGACGCGCCCGTCGCCTCGGCAGGACTGCGCGAAGGCGGCGTCCTGGGCCTCGGCGCCGCCGGAACTGACCCCGACCGGGTGCGGGTCGCCGCGGAGACCGACGCCGGGCCGGTGCTCGCCGAGGTCCACGTGGTCTCCGGACCGCAGGCCGGACGCACCTGGCTGCTCGGCTTCGGCAGCCACGAGATCGGCTCCGGGCCGCTGTGCGCGATCCGCCTCGAAGGCCATGGCGTCCCCGAGGGCGGGCTGTGGGTGACGGTCGGCGCCGACGGCTCCGCACACTGGCACCGCACCCGTACCGCGCCCGGCGACGAGGTGCGCGGCCGGGTCGCCGCGCCCCCGCCGGACGACGCCGTCACCGCGCTGCGCCGCACCCGCCCGCAGCGGGTCACCACCGAGCGGACCGCCGCCCCGGGACAGCCCGTGCCGTGGCCGCCCGGCGAGGACCTGACCGTGGGCTCCGTCCTGCTGCGGATGAGCGCGCCGGTCGAGGCGGACGCCGCCGTCACCCAGTCCGCGGACGGCTTCGGCATCGACTACAACCGCCCGCCCCGCATCGCCCCGCACCTGGACGGCGAGCGGGTCCGGCTGCCCTCGCCGCCCTCGGCCCCCGGCAAGCGCCCCTTCCCCGCAGCCATGATGATCGCCCCGGTGATCATGGGCTTCTTCATGGTCGCGATCTTCAAGTCGTACTACTTCGTCGTCTTCATCGCGCTCGGCCCGATGATGATGGTCTCCAACTGGGTCACCGGCCGCCGCACCGCCCGCAAGGACTACGAGGAGGCGGACCGGCAGTACAACCGTCGGCGCGCCGCGGTCGAGGACGGTGTCCGCGAGGCCGTCGCCCGCGAGCGCCGGGTACGCCACGTCACCGGCCCCGACCCCGCCGCCGTCGCCCTGATGGCCACCGGGCCGGGCAGCCGGCTGTGGGAGCGGCGCCGCCACGACCCCGACCACCTCGTCCTGCGGCTGGGCACCGCCGACCAGCCCTCGCTGCGCGAACTCGAGGACCCCGCCCGCGACGAGAACCACCGCACCATCCGCTGGAACATCCCCGACGCCCCGATCGGCATGGACCTCAGCGGCCACGGCGTGGTGGGCGTGGCGGGCCCCGCGGCCGAGGTGCAGCCGCTCGCCCGCTGGATGGCGGTGCAGGCGGCGGTGCTGCACAGCCCCCGCGACCTGCGGATCGTGCTGCTCACCGATCCCGGGCGCGCCGACGACTGGGCCTGGGTGCGCTGGCTCCCGCACGTGCGGCCCGCCGCGCCCGGCGGCCCGCTCGTCCTCATCGGCAACGACCCCGAGTCGACCGCGGCCCGCGTCTCGGAACTGGTCGCGCAGATCCAGGTCCGCAAGCGGGCTACGACCTCCGACCGCAACGCCGCCCTCATCGGCCCCGACATCCTGGTGATCGCCGACGGCGCCCGGAGGCTGCGCGACGTACCCGGCATGGTCCAGGTCCTCACCGAGGGCCCGGCCGCGCGCGTCTTCAGCGTCTGCCTCGACGAGCAGGAGCGGCTGCTGCCCGAGGAGAGCACCGGAGTGGTGCTCGCCGCGGCCGGCCGGCTCACCGTCAAGCGCCCCGGCACGCCCGACGTCCCGGCGGTCCGCGCCGACCAGGTCACGCCCGAGTGGTGCGAGCAGGTCGCCCGTGCCGTGGCGCCGGTCCGCGACGTCAGCCCCGAGCACGACGCGGGACTGCCGCAGCGCGTGAAGCTGCTGGACCTGCTGAACCAGGAACCGCCCAGCGCCGACACGATCCTGGCGGGCTGGCGAGCCCGGCCCTCCACCACCTCCTTCGTGCTCGGCAGCGGCTTCGAGGGCCCGTTCTCCCTCGACCTCGTCCAGGACGGTCCGCACGGACTGGTCGCCGGGACCACCGGCTCCGGCAAGTCCGAACTGCTGCAGACCTTCGTCGCCTCCCTCGCCGCCGCCAACCGGCCCGACGAACTGACCTTCGTGCTCGTCGACTACAAGGGCGGCAGCGCCTTCAAGGAGTGCGCGCAGCTGCCGCACACCCTCGGCATGGTCACCGACCTCGACGCCCACCTCGTCGAACGCGCCCTGGAGTCCCTCGGCGCCGAGCTGATGCGCCGGGAGCACGTCCTCGCCGCCGCCAACGCCAAGGACCTCCCCGAGTACCAGGCCAAGCGCGCCGCCGACCCCACGCTCGCGCCGCTTCCCCGGCTCCTGCTGGTGATCGACGAGTTCGCCACCCTGGTGCGCGAGGTACCCGACTTCGTGCCCGGCCTGATCAGCATCGCCCAGCGGGGCCGGTCCCTCGGCATCCACCTGGTCCTGGCCACCCAGCGTCCCGCCGGTGTGGTGACGGCCGACATCCGGGCCAACACCAACCTCCGGATCGCGCTGCGGGTCACCGACCAGTCCGAGAGCCAGGACGTCATCGACGTCACGGACGCCGTCGACATCTCCGCCACCACCCCCGGCCGCGCCCTGGTGCGGCGCGGCCCGAAGTCCGCGGAGCCCTTCCAGACCGCCTGGGTCGGCGCCGAGCGGCCGCGGCCGAAGACCGACGAGGAGACCGAGGCCGAAAGCGGCGCGCGCAAGCCCGTCGTGGCGGCGGAACTGTCCTGGGACGCACTCGGACGCGCCGCAGCGCCGGCCGTTTCCGAAGTCGTCCTCACCCAGAGCGCCCAGGCGCCCGCCCCCACCGACCTGCAGGTCCTGGTCGACGAGATCCGCACGGCCGTGGACCGGCTGGAGGACTACATCCCGCAGCCCAGCCCCTGGCTCCCCGCGCTGGAGCGCCGGGTCCTGCTGGACGACCTCGACGCGATGAACCCCGTCCGTGAGGGACGCCTGCTCATCCCGTACGCCCTGGAGGACGTGCCGCAACTGCAGCAGCGCCACGTGGCCGCCGCGGACCTCAGCAGCTTCGGCCACCTGTACGTCATCGGAGCGCCCCGGTCCGGCCGCACCCAGGTGCTGCGCACCCTGGCCGGCTCCGCCGCCCGTCACCAGAGCACCGCCGACGTGCACTTCTACGGCATCGACGCGGCCGGCGGCGGCCTGGCCGTGCTCACCACCCTCCCGCACTGCGGCGCCGTCGTCGCCCGGCACGACACCGAACGGCTGGAACGGCTGCTGCGCCGCCTCAACCAGGAACTCGTCAACCGCCAGGAACTGGCGCAGCAGCACAACGCCACCGGCATCGGCGAACTGCGCAAGGTGCTGCCGAAGGCGGAACGCCCCGCGCACATCCTGCTGCTGGTCGACGGCTGGGACGCCCTGTCGGCCATGCTCGACGAGCACGAGTACAGCCACATGTACCAGGACATGGTCCGCCTGGTCCGCGAGGGCGCCGGTGCGGGCATCCACTTCGTCGGCACCTCGGAACGTGCCCTGCTGGGCGGCCGCATGGCGGCGCACAACGACCACCGGCTGCTGCTGCGGCCCGGTGACCGCTCCGACGTCCAGGCCATCGGCATGAAGGCGGCCAAGCTGCCCGCGGACATCCCGCCGGGCCGCGGCTGGCACGTCCTGACCGGTACCGAGACCCAGGTCGCGCTGCTCGCCCCGGGCGGCGGCACCGAGCAGGTCGAGGCGCTCCGCAAGATCGGCGCCGCCGCGCTCAAGCGTGACGCGCGGGTGCCGCAGGCACGGCGCCCCTTCAAGGTGGCCTCGCTGCCCAGGTCGGCGGAGTTCGCCGACGTCTACGACAAGGTTCCCGCCGAGCAGCGGCGGCCCCTGTGGGGACTGCTCGGCGTCGGCGGCGACGAGGGCGAACCGGTCGGTGTGGACCTCGCGGGCGCGTCCGCGGTGTTCGGCGTCATCGGCCCCACCGGGTCCGGGCGCAGCAACGCCCTGGCCTCGCTGGCGGTCTCGCTGCTCGCGGGCGGCACCTCACTGGTCGTCCTCACCCCGCGCGAGTCCCCGCTGCGCGGGCTCAGCAGGCACACCACGGTCCGCGTCATCACCGACACCGAGCCGACCGAGGAGGCGGTGCGCTCGGCGCTCGCCGCGCTGCCCGGACCGCGGGTGGTGATGGTCGACGACGCCGACCTGCTGGCGATGTCCGGCGCCGACAAACTCCTCAAGGAGATCACGGTGTCCGGCCGCGACCAGGGCCTCGGCCTCGTCTACGCCGCGACCGCCGACGGCGTCCAGGGCGGTATGAGCGGCTGGATGTCCAGCGCCCGCAAGGCCCGCCGCGGCCTGCTGCTGGGGCCGAAGAGCATCACCGAGGGAGACCTGATCGGCGTACGGCTCCCGCACGCCGTCACACGGGTGGCACCCCACGTGGGCCGCGGCTGGACCGCCGGTCGGGGCAGCGAGGTGATGGCGCTCCAGGTGCCGCTGACCTCGCTCCGCACGGAGTGACACCTGTGCCGTGGTCCGCACTCCGGTGCGGACCCCGGCACGGGCCCGGGCCCCCCGCAGGGCCGGGCGGGGCCCGCTGCCCCCCCCCGCCCCTCGCGTGGGGCCGCGACGGCGTGCAGTGTG
>NZ_JBIATA010000040.1:14857-76720 GCF_042891295.1 Streptomyces sp. NPDC001902
GGGGGGCGGGGGGGGCGGGGGGGTGGGGGCTGGGTGGTGGTGGCGCGGGTGGTGGCGGTCCCGGGGCCGCCCGGGGGGGGGGGGGGGGGGGGGGGCCGGGGGGGGGGGGCCCCCCCCGCCACGGGCCCGGACACGACGAAGGGCCGGGCGGGGAACGATGCCCCGCCCGGCCCTTCGCGTGCGGCCGCTACTTCTTGAAGTTGCTCGCGACCTGGGTGTCGAAGTCCTCCGCGCCCTTGGCGATCGAGGTGAACGCCTCGCCGAAGTTCTCCAGGCCGTGGATGGCCTGGGTGAGGCTGCCGGTGAACTGCTGGTAGGCGTCACGGATGGCACCGCTGGCCTGGGGCAGCACCAGCTCGTCGTTCAGCATGCTCTCGACCTGGCCCTTCAGGCCCTCGAGCCGGGCCATCCACTCGGTGCAGGTGGACGCGTGCGCCGACGCCCGCTGCCGGACGTCCTCGGGAACGATGTGAATCGCAGGCATTGCATCGCCTTTCTGTTCTGATGACGGGCCTGTGGGGGGTGCTCCCGATCAGGCGATCTTGGGGTTGGTTCCGCCGTGGGTACCCGGGCTCTGCGGGTGGGTGTCCGGGTTGTTGGGGTTCTTCGGGTCGTCGGGGTCGCCGCCCGGCTTGTCGCCGCCGGAGTACGTCCACTCCGGCGTCTTGCCGTCGGAGCCCTTCGGGCCGCGGGTGTACTCGGTGTGGCCGCCGTCGCTGTTGGTGACGGTCATGGTCCCGCTGCCGTCGCCGTTGATGTTGGCCACCGTGTGGGCGGTGCTGCCGTCCGGGTACGTGGTGTCCGTCGTGTAGCTCGGACCGGTGTACGTCGTGGTGGAGGTGTACTTCTTGCCGTCGTACTCGACGGTGGTCACCTCCTTGGTGACGTTGCCGTCCTTGTCGACCTCCACGTGCGAGTCGATGTGACCGCGGTTGGTGTCCAGGTGGAAGTCGGGAGGCGTGTCACCGGGGTCCGTGGCGGAGCAGAAGTCCGGCAGCTCACCCGGCCCCTCGCACTCCTTCAGGTGCTGCTGCTTGTACTCCCACTGGGCCTTCTGCTGCTTCCAGTTCTGCACGTGCAGGTTGGCGCTCATCACACCGATCTGGGCGCCCAGCTCGGAGTCGAACTCCCGGAAGGCCTCGCCCACGGAGCCGAAGGCCCCGGCGAGCTCCTTGATGCCCTTGTCCGCGCGCCCCATCGTGCTGGTGGCGTTGGTGTGGAAGGTGGACATCGCGGTGGCCACGCCCTCATGGCCGAGGACCGCCTGCGCCTCGCCGTAGCCCGAGCTCAGCCGCCCGAAGATGCCCTTCTTGATGAGCGGGTCGATCTCGCCCGCCAGGGCTTCCAGGCGCTGCTTGGCGTCGTTGAGGACGTCGTAGTCGATTTTGATCTCGGGCACGGGGGACCTCCGGACGGCCCTTGGAGAATCCGGTCACCTCGACCACGCACCACGCCCCCCGCCGGTTCACCGCCGCGCGCAGGTTTGACGCACGTCACATGAACCACGCGTGGGCCTCGCGCGTGGTCCACGTGGAGAGTTCCGCCGAGCTCCCTGCTCCGAACTGGGAGGGATCCCCCGCATGCCTCGCCCGAGCGACTGGAACGTGGTCGGTCTCCACGGGGACCCGACGCCCGGAGACCCGGTCCAGATCCGTCAGCTGGTCACGGACCTGTCCACGATCGGTTCGCAGGCGAGGTTCATCGCGCAGGCCATCGACCAGGTGATGAACACCGCCGACAGCAGTGTCTTCGCCGGACAGACCGCGGACGCCCTGCGCGGCAAGATCGACGACCGGTTGCGCAACCACATCAACGACGTGGCCAACTCCTTCGAGGAGGTCTCCCGCGCCCTGGGCGACTGGGCGAACCGGGTCGAGGAGGCCCAGGGCAAGGCCGACGGGGCCCTTTCGGCCGCCCGCGGTCTGCCGCAGGACGACCCTCAGATCGAGGTGCACCGGCACACCGCCGAGAGCGCGGGCGCGGAACTCGGCGAGCAGGGCGACGCCGTCGCCGGCATCATCAACAAGGCCTCCGACATCCGGCTGCCGATCTCGGAGTGCCAGGTCTTCTGGGAGATGTTCCAGATCCTGGCGATCATCCTCATCGTCCCGGCGCTGATCTTCGGCGGTCCGATCGCCCTGCTCGCCTTCGGCGTCAACATGACGCTGTTCGTGAAGGCCGCCATCGACTTCGCCCGCGGTGACATCGGCTTCCTCGACCTGTTCCTAGCCGGGCTCGGCATCATCGCCCCCACCACCAAGGCGCTGCCGATCTTCAGCATCGGCAAGCTCATCAAGAGCGGTGTCACCGCCGGCATCCAGTGGGGCCGCGGCAGCATCCTGTCCCTGCGGGACATCATCAGCGGGTTCCGGTTCGCCACCGTCATCACCGGCCTCCGGGACGTCGCGCGCATCAGCCTCACCTGGGTGCGCCAGGGCGGCCTGTGGGTCATGCAGAACTTCCACAACCTGCCCGCGCTCGCCGGCTCGGTGTTCGTCAAGAACGGGCTCGTCGTCGTCCAGGGCGTCCGCTCCATCCCCGTTGTCGTCCGCGGTTGGACCACCGCGGTACGGGCCGGCGCCCCGGGCGCGTGGAAGAACTTCCAGCTCTTCGCGCAGGAGACCTGGAGCAGCCAGATGGCCGGCGGCAAGTGGACGCGCCTGATCCTGCCCGTGACGCACACCGACATCGCGGAGTACGGGCTGAAGGGCGCCCTGCGCATGGGCTTCTGGGACCGCGGCGTCATGGGCCGTGGCGTGTGGGACCTGCCGGTCGGCGGCACGGCGGCGCACACCGCGAGTGCCGTGCCGATCGGCCCGCACGGCGCGACCCCGCACTTCGACGTCGCGCACGCCAACATCAACATGGCCCGGATGGACCTGTCCGACGTTCGGTTCGGCAACTTCGCGGACACGCACACGTCCATCCGCCCGGCCTCCTTCTCCGTGGCGCCCATCGACACCGTCGACCTGAGCGGGCTGCGGGTCGGCACGATGAACCCGGTCTCGGTGCACGGGGCGACCTCGCTGGTCGACGGCTCGACGTCGGGCTTCCGGGCCGTCCGGCACATGGACGACGTGGTCGACATCGCCGGTACGCAGCTGAACCGGATGAAGATCGACGCCTTCGACGTCACACCCGGACAGATGACCGAGGGACTCGGCGTGAGCGCGGCGGCCCCGGGCGGCCACGTGGCGCACTCCTCGGGCCTGTACGTGCCCGGCTCCGCGGGCGCCCCGGCCGTGCAGGAGGGCGTCGACATCACCGCCCTGGCCGCCAAGGGCAACGGGAGCCTGCTCTCCCAGGGCCCGATCGGCCTGCTGACGGCACCGCACGGCGGGACCGGCGCGCTGCACACCGCCCTCACCGGGGTGCCCGCGCCCGCCCCGGGCACCACGGCGCTCCACGACCTGCTCGCCGCCCCCGGCACCCCGGGTGCGGGAACCGGTGCCGCGCACACCGCGGTCCAGGCCCCGCCGAGCGGGGCCGGAACCCACGACCTCCTGGCGGCACCCGGCGGCACGGGCGGCGCACACGGCCCGCTCAACGGGGCCCCCGGGCACCAGAACGGCGCCGGCACCGGGGGGTCGGCGTTCGACCTGCTGGCGGCGGGCCCGAAGGCCACGCCGAGCAACCCGGTGCCCACGCACATCGGGTCCACCCTCGGCGACAACGTTGCCGGTGCCGCACGCGCCCACCAGGCCCATCTGAGCCTGGACGAGATCGTGCGCCCCGCCGGCAGCGGCCGTCCCGGCTCCGTGGTCACCGACACCGCGCCCGGTTCCGCCGCCCACGGCGCACCTGCTCCCGGCCTCCCCAAGGGCGGCGTGCACGGAACGCCCCCCAAGGACGTGGCCCGCTCCGCATTCGACCTCCTCGACGACGGCCGGGGCGTCCGTCCCGTCGACGGCCCGGCCTTCGCCGGCGCGCCCGGGACCGGGGCCGGGAAGACGGCGGACGTCGACGCGGGCCACGCGTTCGCCGGCGCACCCGCGCGGAGCACCGACGACGCGGTCGTCACCCCGGCCCCGCACGACAAGGTGGCCGTCACCGGCGACGGGCACGTGGCGGTGCCGCTGCGTCAGGACCCCGCCCCGGTGCCGCCCGCGACGTCGGGCGGTGGGCGCGTGCACTCGCACCAGGCGGAACTGTTCCACGAGGTCAACCTGAAGCTGGGCAAGATGGGCGCGGACGCGGTGACGGTGGAGACCGTGACCGCCGCCCGCCAGGTGCTGGAGGACCTGCGCGGCGCCGCCTTCACCAAGGTCGACGTCCGGGCGCAGGCCGACCAGCTGGCCGTGCACCTCGCGGGCCCGGAACGCGGGAAGCTCCCCGGCGGCGTCAGGGACACGGACTTCGCCGACGACGCGCCCGTCACCCCGGGGCCGGGCGGGCACCACGCACCGCCTGTCCCGCCGAGGCCGGAGAGCGGCCTGCTCGACGGGCTCGACGACCTGGTCCTGGACGACACCGGCGCACCGATGCGCTCGCACTTCGACATGGACGACGACTCGCTGCCCGGTTCCCCGGTCGGCGAGCACGGCACCGAGGACCTGGACGGCTTCTCGGAGTTCGTGGACCTGATCCGCCCGCTGCGGCAGCACGTGGAACGGGCCTTCGACAACCCCGCCGCGGACATCGAGGTGGCCCTCGTGGCGAGCCCCGGAGGCCGGACCTGGCGCGAGTTCTCCGACGACGTGGGCCACGCCATGGTGTCCGTGATGCTGCCGGGCGAGCGCAAGCCGCTCACGATCGGCTTCTACCCCGAGGACGGAAACCTCTTCGGCAACCCGGGTGCCATCGTCAACGACGCCGAATACCTCCTCTCCGGGCACGTCCGCGTACTGGGCACCTACCGGATCACCGCGGCGCAGCTGTTCGACGGGTACCGGTACGCGATGGCCAACTCCGGTGCCGTGTACGACCTGTTCCGCTACAACTGCGTGAGGTTCGCCGAGGGCTTCGTCTCCGCCGCGCTCGGGAAGTCCGTGGCGGACCTGTGGGTGGCGGCCCCGTACCGGCTCGTCGACACGATGCTGCGCCGCGACGGCGCCTGGCACTGGGCGGACGGCACGTCGCCCGTGGCCAAGCTGACCGCCGAAGACACGATCCGGTACCAGGACGCCTTCGGCGAGGTGGAGGACTGGCGGCTCCACGACCAGGGCCGGTTCCAGGCCGCCACCGACCAGGCCAAGACCTTCGTGCTCTTCGACCACCAGCGTCCCCTGATCGACGGCAATCTCGCGACGGCTCCGCAGAAGGAACGTCTCCTGATCCTCGACCAGTTCGAGAAGATGATCACCCACACCATCCTCACCTCGGGTGACGACGCCGGACGCCAGCTGTCGCGTCAGCTCGGCGAGACGTACGGCACGCTCCGTCCGGGGCTGTCCGATCTGCCGGGACCGTCGGTGACGGCGCCCGCCGCCGGCGACTCGCTCTCGGGGATCGGGAGGGGCTCCGTGGACAGCGTCCCGGAACCGGCCCCGAGTCCCGGCACGTCGGCCGCGGGGGACTCCACCGGGCACCTGCCGCCGTCCTCCGTGCAGTACCCGTCCGACGTGCAGCACATGTTCGACGAGATCGACGACATGCTCGACGACATGGGCGTGTTCCGCCACTCGGTGGACGACCTGCCGGCCGGTTCGCCGCCGGTCGTCCACGGGGCCGGCGGGGACGACGTCGTACGGTTCATGGACGACACGCGGCCGGTGCGGCAGCACCTGGAGCACGCGATCGCCGACCCCGCCGCCGACATCCGGCTGGTACTGGGGACCGACGGCTCGACGGGCGCCCGATCGCTGACGGTCTGGCTGCCGGGCCGGGACGCGCCGGTGCCCCTGGGCCCGGGTGCGCCGGGCGAGTTCGGTGCCGTCCGCGGCACCGTCGACGGGGCCCCAGGGGGCGGGACGCACGTCCTGGAGGAACACCGGATCACCGCGGCGCAGCTGGAGAACGCCTACCTGTACGCGGCGCGGAACCTGCCGCTGTGGCACACCGACGCGGGCCGGTTCACCGACGGTTTCATGGACGCCGTGCTCGACGCGCGGCCTGCGGCGCCCGAGGGTTCGGTGGGCGCGGCGGTCCACGACGTCCCGGACACGCCCCCCGCGGTGGGGGACAAGGGGAAGGGCAAGTCGCCCACCGGCACCGGCACCCTGGACACCACCGGCACCGGGTCGAACCACGACGGTCTGCGCGCGGACCTCGGGGACGACCTGTCGGACATCGACGCGTCGGCGGCCATCACCGACGCCCGCCGCGAGCTGATCAACGCCCGGACCATCCGCGACGACCTGCAGACGCGCTACGTGGAAGGCTTCGGCACCTCGGCCGAGGCCGACGGCTTCCGGTACCTCGAGTCGTGGCAGCACGTCAGGCAGGCCGACGCCGCGCTGGCCCAGGCGGAGGCCCACTGGTCCGACGTGACCGGCGGCGCGCCGTTCCCCGAGGTGCAGGCGTACCGCGGGTACGGGCTCGGCGGCGCGGCTCCGCACCTGCCCGAGGGGCTGCGGTCGCTGTTCCGCGGCAGGGGCCGGGCCGATGTCGTTCCGCCCGCCCCCGAAGGTGTCGTGCAGTCCGTCGACCACGTCCCTTCCGCGACGCACGTCGTCACCCCGCTGGAAGGCGGGAAGACCAGCCACGCACTGGTGCCCAGCGGCCAGGACCTGACGGTGGCCCGCTGGATCAGCGAGCCGGAGTCCGCCAAGGGATGGCCCGGGGGCAACGGCAGGGAGGCGTACGAGGGAGACCTCACGGCGCACCAGGACATCCTGGCCAAGGGGCTGGCGGGCGCGGAGCACGACGACGCGCTGAAGTCGGTGCTGGTGCAGCAGCAGAAGTCGTTCGAGGAGAACGTGCAGCTGTTCCACGCCCTCGAAGGCCGCCCGGAGCTGGCGAACCTGCGGATGCCGCAGCTCTCCGCGATCGTCATGGCCGAGCGGCGGGCCCTGCGCACGCTGACGGCGGACACGGACCTGCTGACGCAGAAGTTGAACAGCGGCGACTGGAAGTGGGCGGAGGGCTACCCGCTCGACGGGGCGCAGGCCCACGAGCTCATCGCCAAGGTCCACCGGCACCTCCAGGAGGACCTCTCCCTCACGGTGAACCTCAAGCTCGGCGACATCACGCCGGCCGGAGGGACGCTCCTGGACGCACTGACCTCGGACACCCAGCTGCTCCGCAACGCGTGGGAGGCAAACAACGCCAACGCGGGGTACTACGTCACCCGCGGCAAGACGGAGGAGGCTCTCGGCCTGCCGGCGTCCGTGAAGCGGACGACCGAGGCGTCCGGGATCTACCCGGGCGCGCAAGGACGGCCGTTCGCCCCGACCGCCGACGACCTCGTGGACCTGCCCAACTACGCGGCCCTCACGTCCAAGTACCGGCCGAGCGGCGTGAAGATGTACGGGCGGGCGGTCTTCCACCTGAATCCCGACGTGATGCAGCGCGCCACGTTCACGCCGGCGGACAGCTTCATCGAGGGCCTCGAGGGCGCTCGGAGCGTCACCGGCCGCGGCAACATGCTGCCGCTGCTCAACCACGGCCCCGAACCCCTGGTCCGGCTGGCCTTCGCCGAGGCGACCGACTTCCGGTACGACAGCGCGTTCCGCGGATTCCGTGACGCCGGAACGCTGGAGCGCAACCTCGGCAGGTACTTCGAGGCGCAGATCCACGGCGGCGTGAAGTGGGACGACCTCAACCGCGTCGTACTCGTGGACGACGGGTTCGACCCGGCCCTGCAGGCACAGAAGCTGCAACTCGAGCAGTTCGCCCAGGCCAACGGGCACTCCTTCACCGTCGAGATACACAACGCGCGACCGGGGGCGGGCCGCGCCCCTGGCGTGCACCCGGCGCCGCCCGGGACCGGCGGAGCCCACTCGGGCGGCCCCGGCCCGTCGTCCTCCGGAGCCGGCGGTGGTCACCTCCCGGGTCCGGGTCCGTCCCCGGCGCACGGCCCGGCACCGGCCTCGGCACCCGGCGACGGCGCTGCCGGAGCGGCCGTCGACGGCGTGCACGACAGCTACGACGACCTCGTCTTCACCGCCTCGCTCCTCGACCGCGACGGCGTGCCCCGCGACGGCCTGTTCACGGGTACGGCCGCGCGGGTCGACCAGTCCGGCGGTGCCTCGTTCGTCTCCCCGGCGGCACCGGCCGCCTCGGGGGGCTCCGCGAAGCTGTCCGATGATCAGATCCTGAACGTCGTCGTCGGCACGGGCGGGCGCAACGGCGACGAACGCCGTACGCTCGGCGGGTTCGAGTTCGGCGCGGGCACCCGCAGCAACGACGGCAAGAACCTCGTGTCACGGCCGCTCGTGGTCACCGTCAAGGACGGCGGGACGGAAGCCAAGGTGGCCGTCCACCTCAACGTGATGCTCAGCTCGGGCAACGAGGCAGACGTCACGGTGGCGGGCAGGAAGCTCGCGAACACGACGGAAGTCACGATCACCGGGAGCAAGTTCCACCTCACCGCGCGACCGCACACCGACCAGAACCTGATCGACCTGCACGGTCCGTCCAGCGATACCGCGTCGAAGTCCATCCACGTCGGGCCGAGCAACGCCAAGACCGGCTGGAACAGCAGGCCGGGCAACACCAGGAACCTCGCGCAGGCCCTCGGCGTCTCGGAACAGAAGCTCATCGAAGCCCTCGACAACCGCTTCCCGCCGGGCGAACTGCTGGACACGCTCCACCGGTTCCAGGACGACGTGCGGCACGCCGTCGTCCACGGCTCCGGCGCGGAGGACGTGCGGGTCCACTTCCAGGGCGACAAGTCGTTCCCCGTCCGAGGTGACTCCGGGGGTGTGTCGGCGTCTGCCGTCTCGGTGCCCGCCGGTGTGATGGATGACGTCCTGCACGGTGCGGGTTCTGGCGCCGGCCGGGTGGATCTCACGTTGGACGCGGGTTGGGATGCGGCGCGTGGTGCGGCGGCGCCGAACACGGTGAAGCATTCGTGGGTGGACCCGGTGTCGACGCCGCGGGGTGGTGGTGCGCATGCGCCGCGGTACGAGGTGCGTGCGGGTTATGACGTGCGCAGATTCGAGCTCGGTGGGCGTCCGGTCACGGATCTGACGGTGAAGGTGCGTCTGTCCGGAGAGGGTCTGTCGCCGACGCAGGTGGACGCGTTGTGGGATCGTGCGGTGTCGGGTGCGGAGAAGGTCTTCAACCGGCCTGGTGAGGTGCTGCGTGACGGCAGCGTCCTGCACGTGACGCTGGAGCGGGTCACCGGAAAGGTCTCCGACGCGCACCTGAACGTGAACGTGGGTGGCTCGCATGGTGCGATGAACCAGCACCAGTGGCGGATCGACGCCACCGAGCAGGACCTCGCGCACGAGCTGGGCCACCAGTTGGGCCTGCGGGACGAGTACCGGGACACCACCGCCGGGCACCGTCCGGAGGTGGACGGCAGCCTGATGGGCAACTACCACAACGCCGCACCCGAGGGCCTGTCCCAGGGCGGACTGCGCCCCCGCTACCTGGACCTCATCCACGCCCAGGTCGTCAGTCACGACCACGCCCATGTGCCGCACGTCGACGTCGACGCGGTCGACGGGATCGCGCCCCACGCACCGAAGAAGGCCAAGCCGAATCCCTCGCAGCCGACGGCCGTCCCGCCCACCTTCACGCGGCAGACGGACGCCACGCGATTCACCGAGGGCTACCAGAAGATCGCCGGTCACTACCAGTTGAAGCCCCTCGCCCAGTACGACGGCATGGCCAAGGGCGCGCTTCAGGCCGGCGACGGGACCCGTTTCGTCGCCACGGTCATCGCGACCGCGGACACCGATCTGCTGAAGCTGGCGAAGACGTACGGCAAGGCGTTCGGCAAGGAGTCCCTCGGCGAGCGGCTGGGCCTGGTCATCGGTGTCAACGGCCGCGCCGGCACGGAAACCGCGATCGCCGACACGGTGCGCAAGTTCGCCCAGGCATGGGAGAAGGAGGGCGACTTCGCGGTTTCCGTCACCGGCTACACCTGGCACCAGCCCGATCCCAAGCTCGTCGCGGCCGGCGCCCAGAAGGAGATCCCCTACGGCGCGCTGCGTGAGGCGGTGATCCGGGACGACCTGACCCGTGGCATGCTCGACAAGGTCCGGCTCAACGCCGGGGGAGAGGTGTACCTGCACGTCGGTGACGCCGACGTGAAGAGCTTGGTCGTCGGGGGGAAGCCGCTCTTCGAGCGTGCCGCCGCGAAGATCGAATCGCTGAGTACCGAGAACGGGCTCGCTCCCGAGATGGTGAGCGGCGGTTACACCCTCCCCGAGGGCGTCGCGAAGAACGCCGCGGACCTCGATCTGGCCGTGCGCGACGCGATGGCGAAGACCGACGCGCGGACGATCTACTTCCCCGAGCCGAACACGTTCATCCGTGTCGACACGGCCAACTCCCTCGGCCTCGAGAAGGACATCAGGTTCGGCGAGATCTCCGGGGACACCATCAGTTACGAGGCCAGGGAGGGGGAACGTCTCCTCGACAGCCTGGTCAAGAACCGCCGCCACCTGTGGCAGGGGCGGGAGAACCAGGCCGTGGTGTTCGACTCTGGTCTCGCCCTCGTCACGGACGGGGACCGGATCGCCAAGGAAGTGGGGAACGACCCGCGGTCGATCCTCAACGGGCTGACCCAGAGCCACGCGAACGCCAAGACCTGGACCGAGCAGATCGAGCACTACCTCAAGCTGCACCACCCGGACGTGCTGGTGAAGGACGCGAACGCCGGGAAGAGCCTGGCGGCCATCGCCTTCCACAAGATCGAGGCGGACGGCGCCACCACCCTCACGAAGCTGGAGGTGAAGGACCTCGGCACCAACCGGAAGGCGGAATGGAAGGCGCTGATCAAGGCCACCGGGGACGACAAGGCTACGTTCAAGCAGCTGATCGACATGGCCGTCGACACCCGGAACGCGCTGGTCGACGGCATCAACAAGCACCTGCCGCAGTCCGTCTCGGCGGCGGCGCCGGCTGCTTCTGGCTCCGCGCGGCTGACCGGGGACGGGGTCCTGGACGCCATCGTCGGCAGGGGCGGCGGGAGGCCGGGGGACGAGCGTCGAGTGCTCGGTGGCTTCGAGTTCGGCGTGAAGACCCGTAACAACGGGGGCAACAACCTCATCTCGCGCCCGATCGTCATCACGGTCACGGACGGTGGGACGCAGGCGGAGGTGGCGGTCCACCTGAACGTGGTCCTCACTTCGAGTCATGAGACGCGGGTGGCGGGTGGTTCGTCGGTCACGATCAGTGGGAGCGACTTCCACTTGACCGCGCGTTCGAGGGCTGCCCAGGATCTGATCGACGCGCACGGGCCGTCGATTCTGACGGCGGACAACTCCGTTCATGTGGGGCCGAGCAACGCCACGCGGGGCTGGAAGAACAATTCCGGTCACCTGCAGAACCTGGCGGACGAGCTCGGCGTCTCGAAGGACAGCTTGCTCGATGCGCTCGACAGGCGTTTCCCGCCGGATGGTCTGCTGGACACGCTTGAGCGGCTTCAGCGGGACGTGCGGCACACCGTCGTCCACGGCTCGGCCACGGAGAACGTGACGGTGCGCTGGGAGAGCGGGGACAGGTCCTTCCCGGTGCTGGACGACCCCGCTGGGGTGTCGGCGCGGGCGGTTTCCGCGCCGGCGGGTGCGGTGGACGACATCCTCCACGGTGCGGGTCCTGGTGCGGGGCGGGTGGATCTGACGCTGGACGCGGGTTGGGATGCGGCGCGTGGTGCGGCGGCGCCGAACACGGTGAAGCATTCGTGGGTGGACCCGGTGTCGACGCCGCGGGGTGGTGGTGCGCATGCGCCGCGGTACGAGGTCCGTGCGGGCTACGACGTGCGCAGGTTCGAGCTCGGAGATCGCTCGGTCACGGATCTGACGGTGAAGGTGCGTCTGGCCGACGAGGGCCTGTCGTCGACAGAGGTGGATGCGCTCTGGGACCGTGCGGTGTCGGGTGTGGAGCGGGTCTTCAACAGGCCTGGTGAGGTGCTGGGCGACGGCAGTGTTCTGCACGTCACGCTGGAGCGTGTCACCGGCAATGCCTCCGATGCTCACCTGAACGTGAACGTGGGTGGCTCGCATGGTGCGATGAACCAGCATCAGTGGCGGATCGACGCCACCGAGCAGGATCTCGCGCACGAGCTGGGTCATCAGCTGGGTCTGCGGGACGAGTACCGGGACACCACCGCCGGGCATCGCCCGGAGGTGGACGGCAGCCTGATGGGCAATTACCACAACGCCGCGCCCGAGGGCCTGTCCCAGGGCGGACTGCGCCCCCGCTACCTGGACCTCATCCACGCCCAGGTCGTCAGTCACGACCACGTCCATGTGCCGCACGTCGACGTTGACGCGGTCGACGGGATCGCCCCCCACGCACCTAAGGGCAACACCAGCGCAGGTAGCTCGCAGTTGGGGCCTGTGCCGCCCACGTTCACGGAGCGGACGGACGCCGTGCGCTTCAGCGAGGGATACGGCGACATCGCAAGCCATTACCGGTTGACGCCGGTGGCCCAGTACGACGGTGCGGCCAAGGGCGCGCTTCAGGGCGGTGAAGGTACCCGCTTCGTCGCCACGGTCATCGCGACCCCGGACACCGATCTGCTCACGCTGGCGAAGACGTACGGGACGGCGTTCACCGACAAGTCGGTCCTGGGCGAGCGGCTCGGCCTGGTCATCGGTGTGAACGGGCGCGCCGGCACGGAAACCCGGATCGCAGACACGGTGCGGAAGTTCGCCCGGCAGTGGGCGCAGGAGGGCGACTTCGAGGTTTCCGTCACCGGCTTCACCTGGCGCCAGCCCGATCCCAGGCTCGTCGCGGCCGGCGCCCAGAAGGAGATCCCCTACGGCGCGCTGCGTGAGGCGGTGATCCGGGACGACCTCACCCATGCGATGATCAACAAGGTCAAGCTGAACGCCGAGGGAGACGTGTACCTTCACGTCGGCGACGCAGACGTCAAGGGCATGGTCGTCGGCGGCAAGCCGCTCTTCGACCGCGCCGCCGCGAAGATCGAATCGCTGGCCGACCAGAACGGATCTGCTCCCGAGATGGTCAGCGGCGGCTACACCCTCCCCGAGGGTGGCGCGAAGAACGCCGCGGACCTCGACCTGGCCGTGCGCGACGCGATGGCGAAGACCGATGCACGGACGATCTACTTCCCCGAGCCCAACACCTTCATCCGTGTCGACCCGGCCAACTCCCTCGGCCTGGAGAAGGACATCAGGTTCGGCGAGGTCTCCGGGAGGACCATCAGTTACGAGGCCAGGGAGGGCGAGCGTCTCCTCGACAGCCTGGTCAAGAACCGCCGCCACTTGTGGCAGGGACGGGAGAACCAGGCCGTCGTGTTCGACTCGGGCCTGGCCCTTGTCACCGACGGCGAGCGCATCGCCCTGGAAGTGGGCGACGATCCGCGGTCGATGCTCACCGGTCTCACGCAGAGCCATGCGAATGAGAAGACCTGGACCGAGCAGATCGACCGTTACATCGAGCTGCACCACCCGGCCGTGCTCGCGAAGGACGCGAACATCGGGAAGAGCCTGGCGGCCATCGCCTTCCACGACATCCGGGCGGATGGCATCACGACCCTCAAGACGTTGACCCGTAGGGAGCTCGGAAAGGCCGTTCCGGCGGCGGCGGGCGCGCTCAACAAGGTGTCGGACGATTTCCCGGCGGCCGTCAGGCAATTGCTCGACATGGCCGTTGACACCCGCAACGCACTGGTCGACGGCATCAACAAGCGCCTGCCGCAGTCCGTCTCCCCGTCCGCCCCGAGTGCGGGTACGTCCACGGCCGCTCATGCGGGTGCCGGTACGGGCGGGCGGCTGACCCCGGATGCCGTCCGGATCCTGGACAGCATCACGGGATCGGGCACGGTCGACGGCTCCCGCCGTACGCTCGGTGGCTTCGAGTTCGGAAAGGTCCGCGACGAGGGGAGCACGAACCTCATCTCGCGGCCTGTGCTGATGACGGTCACCGAGGGGGAGAAGACCGCTCAGGTGGCCGTCCACCTCAATGTGATGGTCACCCCGAGCGGGAGGCTTGACGGGTCGTCGGTCACGATCAAGGGGAGCGACTTCCATCTGACCGCGCGGTCGCAGGCCGCCCAGGTCAAGATCGACGACTATGGGCCGTCCGTCCTGACCGCTGACAACTCTGTTCACGTGGGGCCGAACAACCACAAGTCCGGCTGGAACAACCGGCCCGACCAGTTCCGGAATCTGGCGCGGGAGCTGGGTGTCTCGGAGAGCAGCCTCAAGCAGGCCCTGGAGAAGCGCTTCCCGCCGGATGGTGTGCTGGGCACGCTTGACCGGTTCCAGCAGGATGTGGAGCGCGCCATCGTCCACGCCTCCACCTCCGAGGTCATCACGGTGGAGTTCCGGGGTGACAAGTCGTTCCCGGTCCCGGAGAAGAGGAATCGTGTGTCGGCGCGGGCGGTTTCCGCGCCTGCGGACGTCATGGATGACTTCTTCCATGGTGCGGGTGCGGGGCGGGTGGATCTGACGCTGGACGCGGGTTGGGATGCGGCGCGTGGTGCGGCGGCGCCGAACACGGTGAAGAATTCGTGGGTGGACCCGGTGTCGACGCCGCGGGGTGGTGGTGCGCATGCGCCGCGGTACGAGGTGCGTGCGGGTTATGACGTGCGCAGGTTCGAGCTGGGAGATCGCTCGGTCACGGATCTGACGGTGAAGGTGCGGCTGGCCGACGAAGGCTTGTTGCAGCCGGAAGTGGATGCCCTGTGGGACCGTGCGGTGTCGGGTGTGGAGCGGGTCTTCAACCGGCCTGGTGAGGTGCTGCGTGACGGCAGCGTCCTGCACGTGACGCTGGAGCGGGTCACGGGCAATGCCTCCGACGCGCACCTGAACGTGAACGTGGGGCGTGCGCAGAGTGCGATGAACCAGCACCAGTGGCGGATCGACGCCACTGAGCAGGACCTCGCGCACGAGCTGGGCCACCAGCTGGGCCTGCGGGACGAGTACCGGGACACCACCGCCGGGCATCGCCCGGAGGTGGACGGCAGCCTGATGGGCAACTACCACAACGCCGCGCCCGAGGGCCTGTCGCAGGGCGGACTGCGGCCCCGCTACCTGGACCTCATCCACGCCCAGGTCGTCAGTCACGACCACGTCCATGTGCCGCACGTCGACGTCGACGCGGTCGACGGGATCGCGCCCCACGCGCCCAGCAAGAGCGGCGGCAGGGCAGGCACCTCCCAGTCGGCGGCCGTCCCGCCCACGTTCACGCGGCAGACGGACGCCATGCGGTTCACCGACGGCTACCAGAACATCGCTGGTCACTACCGGTTGACGCCGGTGGCCCAGTACGACGGCATGGCCAAGGGCTCGCTCCGGGCCGGCAAGGACGTCCGCTTCGTCGCGACCGTCATCGCCACCGCGGACACCGATCTGCTGAAGCTGGCGCAGACGTACGGCAAGGCGTTCGGCAAGGAGTCCCTAGGCGAGCGGCTGGGCCTCGTCATCGGTGTCAACGGCGCGGGCAAGGAAGCTGAGATCACCAGTGCGGTGAGGAAGTTCGCTCAGCAATGGGAAAAGGAAGGCGACTTCTCGGTCAGGGTCACCGGCTTCAGCTGGGAGCAACCCAGCGCCCAGTTGCTGAGGGACGGCGGCCAGAAGATGATCCCCTACGGCGCCCTCCGAGAGGCCGTCGTCCGCGACGAATTCACGCGCGACATGCTCACCCAGGTAAGGCGGAGTGACGGCGGCGAGGTGTACCTGCACGTCGGTGATGCCGACGTGGAGAGCATGGTCGTCGGCGGGAAGCCGCTCTTCGACCGCGCCGCCGCGAAGATCCAGACGCTGACCGACCAGAACGGATCTGCTCCCGAGATGGTGAGCGGTGGATACACACTTCCTGAAGGCGTCACGCCCAAGGGCATCGCCGAGAAGAAGGCGGCGGACATCGATCTGGCCGTCCGCGACGCAATGGCGAAGAGCGACGCACGGGCGATCTATTTCCCTGAGCCCAATACGTTCATCCGTGTCAAACCCAATATTCTGCAAGGCCTTGAGGGCGACATCCGTTTCGGCAAGGCCGGAAGGATCGTCTACGAAGCCGAAGAGGGGAAGCACCTTCTCGACAGCCTCATCAAGAACCGCCACTTCGACTGGTCGGACAAGTCCAAGATGGTCGCGTTCGACTCGACTCTTGCCGTGGTCACGGATGGCGAGCGCATCGCCAAGAAGGTGTTGTCGGACAAGCCGGAGACGCTCCTCACCGGACTGACCCAGAGTCACGCGGACCCCGACACATGGACGAAGCAGATCCAGCACTACCTTGTCCAGCACCATCCGGGGATCACGGAGGTGAAGCGCACCTCGGATGCCCTGGCGAAGATCGCCTTCCATGGGATCACCACGGACGGTACCCGCATGGTGAAGGGCAGGGTCTCCGATGTGCTCGACGAGACGGCCCGTGCCCAACTCGTCACCGATGCGGGCAGCAAAGAGACGGCCCTCCAGTTGGTGGGTCTCGCGGCCAACACCCGGAACGCCCTGGTCGACGCCATCAACAAGCACCTGCCGCAGTCCGTCTCGGCGGCGGCGCCGGCTGCTTCTGGCTCCGCGCGGCTGACCGGGGACGGGGTCCTGGACGCCATCGTCGGCAGGGGCGGCGGGAGGCCGGGGGACGAGCGTCGAGTGCTCGGTGGCTTCGAGTTCGGCGTGAAGACCCGTAACAACGGGGGCAACAACCTCATCTCGCGCCCGATCGTCATCACGGTCACGGACGGTGGGACGCAGGCGGAGGTGGCGGTCCACCTGAACGTGGTCCTCACTTCGAGTCATGAGACGCGGGTGGCCGGCGGTTCGTCGGTCACGATCAGTGGGAGCGACTTCCATCTGACCGCGCGTTCGAGGGCTGCCCAGGATCTGATCGACGCGCACGGGCCGTCGATTCTGACGGCGGACAACTCCATTCATGTGGGCCCGAACAACGCCACGCGCGGGTGGCGGAACAATCCCGGTCACCTGCAGAACCTGGCGGACGAGCTCGGCGTCTCGAAGGACAGCTTGCTCGATGCGCTCGACAGGCGTTTCCCGCCGGATGGTCTGCTGGACACGCTGGAGCGGCTTCAGCGGGACGTGCGGCACACCGTCGTCCACGGCTCGGCCACGGAGAACGTGACGGTGCGCTGGGAGAGCGGGGACAGGTCCTTCCCGGTGCTGGACGACCCCGCTGGGGTCTCCGCGCGGGCGGTTTCCGCGCCGGCGGGTGCGGCGGACGACTTCCTCCACGGTGCTGGTGACGGCCATGTTGACCTGACGCTGGACCCGGGCTGGAACGCGGCGCGCGGTGCGGCGGCGCCGAACACGGTGAAGCACTCGTGGGTGGACCCGGTGTCGACGCCGCGGGGCGGTGGCGCCCACGCGCCGCGGTACGAGGTGCGTGCCGGCTTCGACGTGCGTACGTTCCCGTTGGGCGAGCGTTCCGTCACGGATCTGACCGTGCGGGTCCGGCTGGCCGCCGACGGTCTGTCGCCGGCTCAGGTGGACGCACTGTGGGAGCGAGCGCTGGGCGGTGTGGAGAGGGTCTTCAACCGTCCCGGTGAGGTGCTCGGCGACGGCAGTGTCCTGCACGTCACGCTGGAGCGCGTCACGGGCAACGCCGCCGACGCCCACCTGAACGTGAACGTGGGCGGCCCGGACGGTGCGATGAACCAGCACCAGTGGCGCATCGACGCCACCGAGCAGGACCTCGCGCACGAACTCGGTCACCAGCTGGGTCTGCGGGACGAGTACCGGGACTCGACGGCGGGCCACCGGCCCGAGGTCGACGGCAGCCTCATGGGCAACTACCACAACGCCGCCCCGGAGGGCCTGACCCAGGGCGGACTGCGTTCCCGCTACCTCGAACTCATCCACGCCCAGGTCCGCAACCACGGCCACGACCACGTTCACGTGCCGCACACCCGTGCCGTCACGGACGACGCGGTCGCACCCCCCGCGCCCGGCAAGGGCAAGGGGCGTGCCGACGAGGACGCCGGGTCACTGGACGAGGGGCCGGACCTGACCCCGCGCGCCGACGACCCGCTGACGACGGCGGACGCGGAGGCGGCCGTACAGGACGCCCGTCGCGATCTCAACCGGGCGCACGCGGAGTTCCGGCGGCTCGAGGCGCTCGACCTGGTCGGGAGGGGGTCCTCGAACAGGACCGGGCTGGACGCGGCGCGCGAGCAGGTCGTGACCGCGGAGGTCCGGCTCGCCGAGGCGGAGGCCGCCGAGCTGAGGGTGGCGGCGGCCGAACACGCGTCGCCCGCGCCCGTGCCGTCCGTCCCGCCGGTGCCACCCGTGCCGCCCGTACCGCACGCGCATGACGGGACCCCCGGTTCGGGCCCGGCCTCGTCGCTGCGGGACACGGACTCGCTGTCCGGCACGGAGACGTTCCCCACAGCACACGGATACTTCTCGGAGCTCACCGAGCCCCATCCGCGCCAGATCGACGAGGTCGACGGGACCTTCACCCGGTACGACGAGCACGGCGCTCCCGTCGCCACCGGCCGGCCCCTCCCGGCGCTGCCGGGCGTGCCGGACGGCCTGAACCTGGTCACCCCGGCGCAGGGTGCCGCCTGGCTGGAGGACGCGACCGGTACGCGCATCGCCCACTTCCGCGGGCAGGAGGTCACCGCCACGGCCGACGGTCTGCGGGTGACCCACGTGCACACCGGCGGGCCGCGGGACGGGGAGTTCATCCAGATGGGCACCGACGGCACCCTGGTCAAGCAGGGCTTCAACGTCCTCGACAAGGGCAGGCCCACCGCCTATCAGTACGTCCTCGACCACCCGAACGGCGTGTGGGAGCGGACCGGGCCCGACGGCGCCGGCGCTGGGGTGTTCCACCACGGCAAGGCGGACCTGACGGGTGCCGCGAACGGCCGCGTGGTGCTGCTCAGCGACACCGGCGCACCGGTACCGGTCTTCGAGCGCCGGCCGCTGCCGGGCGGCGGCCTCCTCGACTCGTTCCGCCGCACCGACACCATCGACTTCGGCCGTACGAACCCCCGTACGAGCTGGGCGCGCTGGGGTGACGAGGCCACCCTGTCCGGCGCGGGCATCCGCGAGTACGACACCGCGGGCACCGGCTGGCGCGACCTCGACGCGCGCGGCAACGTCGTCCACGAGTACCAGGCCGGTCTACAGAAGCACGGCAACGGCACCGGCCACACGCTGGCGCTCGGGAACGAGGACGGCCGGCTGCGCTGGCACCGCTACGACGGGGCGTCGAGGGAACTGACCGCGGGCCCGCGGACCCCGGACCGGTACGACTCCGGCTGGACCGACCTCGCCGACGACGGGCGGACCCTCGTCCAGCGCAAGTGGGGCATGGGCCACCTGCCCGAACACGCCGGGCAGTACGAGGAGCACACGCTCGTGCAGGACGCCGCCGCACCCGGCGGGTGGAAGACCGACGGGACCTGGCAGCGCCAGTCGCCGCACGGCAAGGAGGTCGGCAAGGCCGAGGTCGTCGACGGCCACCTGCTGGTCACCGAGCGGTGGCGTGAGCAGCGCCCGCCCGTCTGGGTCCGCAAGGGCTTGCTGCCGGGTGCAGGGCACGCGGAAGGCGCCTACGCCCATGTGCTCGGCGACAACGCGTACCAGTTGTTCACCTGGGAGAAGCGGCCCGTCGGGGACGGCGCCGGTTCCGGAACCTCGGGCGTGCGGTACGTCGGTCTCGACGGCGGCACCCTGGATCTGGCGGCGAACGGCGACTTCGCGCGCCTGACGACCAAGCTGCACGACGGCACGACGCTGAAGGTCGGCGACCACGCCGGCGGCCCCGGCTACCCCCCGGCCGACGCCTCGTACGTGCCCTGGGAGGACTCCGGCGGCAGGCACGGCTACCGCGTCCCGCAACAAGGCGCTCCCGACGGCCCGCTGTGGCAGGACCGCTTCCAGGGGCCGGACGGGCGCCTGAGGGTCGCGCGCGAGGGCCTGCCGGACGGAGTCGTGCGCGAGTACGTCGATGCGCCGGTCGTCGGGCATCCCTCCGGCCGCGGCAGCTGGGTCACCCGTGACGCCCACGGCAACCTGACCGGGATGCGGCACCCGAACCCCAACGGCGCCGCGAACAGCTTCATCGAAGGCACGGGGCGGGCGGACTCCGCGAAGTGGACGTGGCGGGAGACGGACGCCCAGGGCAACCACCTCGGCCGCTCCGGCTCCAGGGAGTTCTTCCGCGGCTCCAACGACCCGAAGCTGTCCTGGGACGACTCCTTCCGCGACCTCGACGCGAACCGCAACCTGGTCCGCGAGCGCCGCATGCTCGACAAGGGCCGCTTCGTGGACGCCTGGCGCGACCCGGCCCGCAACGAGCGCTGGCTGACCGCCGAGTTCCAGCGCGACGGCTCACCGGCGACCGCACCCGGCCAGGGCGGCCAGGTCCGCACCTGGTGGAACCGGGCCACGGGCACCTGGGACGACCAGTGGAGGCCCGGCGCCCGCCACTTCCGCGACGAACTGCGGTCCGCCGACGGCACCAGGGTCGTCCTGCGCGACACGCCGCTGCATCTGGACGGCCCGGCCCGCGTCCGCGAGTACGGCCGCACGGCCGGCGAGCCCGGCGCGGTCTGGAAGGAGTTCGACCACGGCTCCGTCGTCCGCGAGCGCACGGCCGAGACGGGCCCCGGCGGCACCGTCACCGGATACCTGGAGACCGACGCCTGGCGCGGCCAGTGGAACCGTTACGACGCCCGGGGCCAGCTCGTCGCCCAGCGCACGGACAGCGGCCTGGTCTGGGAGCGCCGCGGTCCGCTCGGCCAGATGAAGCTGGTCGGCAACGAGTACGACTACCGCGGGCCGCTGACCGAGATCCGCGGCTGGGGGCGCCGGATCCGCGAGTCCCAGCGCATGCCCTGGTCCGGGACGATGCTCCCCGACGGTGCGGGTGCGGCGCTGCGCGAGGCGCGGTACGAACCGTACTGGCGGACGGTGGCGTACAAGGCCGCCGTGGAGTTCGGCCAGGAGTTCGTCCTGGAGTTCGGTGCCAACCTGGCCGTGAACGGCATCGTGGCCGCGGCCCAGGACAAGCCGTTCACCGGCAAGGACGTGCTGAAGGCGTTCGCCAACGCCGCCGTGTCCTCGGGCGTCAAGACCGGGGTCGGCATCGCCGTGCACGAGAACCGGGCCGCCGGGTTCCGCGAGCTCGGCAACCTCAAGACGACCCTGGCCAACATCGACGGCGGCAAGCACCCGCAGCGCAGGCCGTTCAACCACGACAAGACCTGGTCCAACGAGTGGGCCGGGAACGAGACCCCCACCCGCTGGCGCGGAGGCATCTACGACTTCACCTTCAGCGCGGGCACCAGCGTGATCTCGGGATGGGTCAACGGCGCCATGAACGCCGCGGTGTGGGGCGTCAGCGACGCCAACGGGAGCACGGTCAAGCTCAGCGGCGCGGACGCCTTCCTGGACGGCGGCATCAACGCCGCGGCGGCCCTCACCACGTCGGCCTCCACCGCCCTGGTCAAGAACGTGCTCGTGCTGGGCGGCGGCAGCCGGCTCTTCCACCGGCAGGGCTTCGCGGACTTCTGGATCCAGCTACCCTTCAAGATCTTCGAGAAGTCGATC
The DNA here is from genome assembly GCF_042891295.1 of Streptomyces sp. NPDC001902. Classification (NCBI taxonomy): domain Bacteria; kingdom Bacillati; phylum Actinomycetota; class Actinomycetes; order Kitasatosporales; family Streptomycetaceae; genus Streptomyces; species Streptomyces sp. NPDC001902. Next base: position 36,412 of record NZ_JBIATA010000040.1, read on the forward strand.
CAGTCGGTTTACCTGACCGGTGCGTACCGTGCGAGCATCAACCCGTCCTGGTACCAGGTACCGCCGCCCGGCACGCAGCAGCAGTAGAGGATCCGGAACATGACCCGTCACACCGTGGCCCCCAAAGGACAAGGCGGCCGCGGCGCCTTCCACCGGATCGTCGACGCGGTGCGCGCCGCCGCCCCCGGCGACGTGGTGGTGATCGCCCCGGGCACCTGGACCGAGGCCGTGGTGCTGGACCGCGCCGTCGTGCTCACGGCCGAGCACGGCCGCGGCAGCGTCGTGCTGGCCGCGCCTCCCGGGGACCGGCCCGCGCTGACCGTCGACGGCCCGGACTGCGCCGTGCACGGCGTCACCGTGTGGGGCGCCGACGACGGCGCCCCCGCGATCGCCGTCTCGCCGGGCGCCGGGCTGGTCCTGGAGGACTGCGCCGTCGAGGGCGGCCGTATCCAGGCACGCGGCCCGGAGGACGAGGAGAGCGGGACGACCGCCCTGATCCTGCGGCGCTGCCGCCTCGAACGCGCCCGGCTGGCCGGCCTGCACCTGGCCGGGGCGGTCCGCGCCCGGGTGGAGGACACCAGCGTCACGGGCGTGGACGGCACGGGCGTCGTGCTGTCGGGCACGGCCCGGCTGGACGCGGCCCGGCTGCGCCTGGACCGTACGACCGGATCGGGCGTCCGGCTGCGCGGCAGCGCACGCCTGCGGCTCGCCGACTCCACGCTGACCGGCACCGGCCGGGCTGGGCTGCTGCTGGAGGAGGCCGCCGAGGCCACGGCCGGCGAACTGCGGATCGAGTCGCCCGGCGCGGCCGGTGTGCACGTGACCGGAACGGCGCGCGCCGAGCTCACCGACTGCCGGATCCGCGGCGCCTCCGCCAGCGGGGTGGTCGTCCAGGACAACGGCGTGCTCAACGCGCAGGGCTGCGCCGTCGCCGACGCCGGTGCCAACGGGCTGCTGGTCACGGGCGCCGCGCAGGCCCGCCTCGCGGACTGCCGGATCGACCGCAGCGCCTTCAGCGCCGTCCACCTGTCCGGCACGGCCACCGGGCAGCTGACCGACTGCCTCGTCCGCGACTGCGCCGAGCACGGCGTCCACGCGGCGGGCGAGGCCCGCCTAGAACTCGCGGACTGCGGGATCAGGAACGTGGGCATGACCGGCGTCGCCGTGGACGAGCAGGCCGTGGCGACGGTCACCGGCTGCCGCATCGACGACGTCGCGACGGGCATCGGCGTCGGCTCGGCCTCCGAGAGCAGGGTCGAGCACACCACGGTCACCGGCACCAAGGACATCGGCGTGCGGGTCGCGACCGGTGGTACCGCGGTCCTCACCGGCATACGGGTCACCGGGGCGGGCGCGGCGGGCGTCGTCGTCGACAAGGGAGCCGAAGCCACCGTCAACGGCGGCTCGGTGGAGGACTGCGCGGGCTCCGGCGTCGTCGTGTGGACCGGGGCCCGGCCCACGGTCGCGGACCTGCGCATCGACCGGCCCGCCAAGAACGGCGTCTTCCTCGCCGAGGGTGCGGGCGGCACCTTCACCTCCCTCGACGTGTCCGGCTCCGGGTTCCCCGCGCTCCACGTGGGCGCGGGGGCGGACCCCGTACTCCGGCACTGCCGGATCCGCGACTGCGCGGACGCGCTCGGCACGGACGAGGGCGCGGCCCCGCAGCTCGACGACTGCACCGCGGACGGCGTCCCTCTGACGTTCGGGGAACCCGCGGCCGCCCCGGCGGTGCCCGCCGCCCCGGGCGTACCCGGCGCCCCGCCGGCAGGGACGCGCCCGCCGGCCACCGCCGACGAGGAGGAAGCGCCCGAGGAGACCCTGGAGGACCTGCTGGGCGAGCTGAACGCCCTCGTCGGCCTCGACCGGGTCAAGCGCGACGTCGGCTCGCTGGTGAAGCTGATGCAGACGGTCCGGCGCCGCGAGGAGGCCGGGCTGCCCGCCCCGCCGCTCAGCCGGCACCTGATCTTCGCGGGCAACCCCGGCACCGGCAAGACCACCGTGGCGCGCCTGTACGGCCGGCTCCTGAAGGCGCTCGGACTGCTGCGCGAGGGCCACCTCGTGGAGGTCGACCGTACGGCCCTGGTCGGCGAGTACGTCGGCCACACCGGCCCCAAGACCACCGCCGCCTTCAACCGCGCGCTGGGCGGCGTGCTCTTCATCGACGAGGCCTACACCCTCGCCCCGGTCGGGGCCGGGAACGACTTCGGCACGGAGGCCGTCGGCACCCTGGTCAAGCTCATGGAGGACCACCGCGACGACGTCGTCGTCATCGCGGCCGGCTACCCCGGCGACATGGACCGCTTCATCAGCTCCAACCCGGGCCTGTCCTCCCGGTTCGGCCGCACGCTCCTCTTCGAGGACTACGCCGCGGACGAACTGGTCTCGATCGTCGAGTACCAGGCCGCGGAGCACCAGTACGAACTCACCCCCGCCGCCCGCGAGGAGCTCACCCGCCTCTTCGAGCTCCTCCCGCGCGGCGAGGGCTTCGGCAACGGCCGTTCCGCGCGCCAGATGTTCCAGGAGATGACCGAACGGCAGGCACAGCGCGTCGCCGAGCTGGACGACCCGACCCCGGACCAGCTCATGGCCCTGCAGGACCAGGACCTCCCCCAGCCCGCGAACCGCGGCTGACCGCCCGGGGCCGCGTGGCGGTCGGGCGCGCGTGTCCGGGCCGCGGGCCGCTCGTGGTCCTGGCGGCCCAACGACCTCGCGCGGCCTGTGGCATGCGAACGCGCACGTCAACGCGGATTCGGGGCTTCGGGGCGGGGCGTCCTACAGGTCGAGCACCACGTCTGTGCGCGGCTGTGAGCAGCAGATGAGGGCGTTGCCCTCGGCGGGTTCGTCGACGGGCTCCGGCGCGTACGAGACACCGCCCGTCAGGACCTGGGTCTCGCAGGTGTGGCAGACCCCGGTGCGGCACGACCAGCGGGTCGGCACGTCGCACGCCTCCGCGAGTTCGAGGAGCGTGCCGTACGCCGGGTGCCACGGCACGCTCAGGCCGCTGCGGGCGAAGGACACCGATGGTCCCGTCGGTTCGCCGGGAGGGGCAGCGGGCGGGTGCGGGGTGCGGGCCGTCGCGTCGACCACGCCGGGGTTGATCGAGGACAGCGCGCCGAAGGTCTCCCGGTGGATGCGGTCCGCGGCCAGTCCCCCCGCTGCCAGCGCCTCCGCCATGTCGTCCATGAAGCCCTGCGGTCCGCAGATGTAGGCGTCCGCGTCCGGCGGCAGGTCCAGCGCGGCGATCCGCGCCGTGTCGAGCCGGCCCGCCCCGGTATAGTCGGCGCCCGCACGGTCGCTCTCGCGCGGCCTGCTGTACGCGATGTAGGCGTGCGCGCCCGCCATCCTCCCCACCAGGGCCCGGGACTCCGCGGCGAACGGATGGCTCTCGCCGTCGCGTGCCACGTGCAGCCACCACACCTCGCGCCGGCCGCACGCGTCGGCCAGCGCGTACAGCATCGCCATCACCGGTGTCGCGCCCACCCCCGCGGACAGCAGCACCACCGGCGTGTCGCCGTCCCCGAGGACGAACGTGCCGCGCGGCGCGGCGACGTCCAGCAGGTCGCCCTCCCGCACGTGCCGCCGCAGGAAGCCGCTGCCCGCGCCGTGCGGCTCCTGCTTGACGCTGATCCGGTACTCCGCCGCGCCGGGCCGCCCCGACAGGGAGTACGTGCGGATCAGCGGCGGCCCGTCGGGGTCCGGCCGCATACGGACGGTGAGGAACTGGCCCGGCATCCCGGCCGGCAGCGGACTGCCGTCCTGAGCGGCCAGCGTCAGCGAGAAGATGCTGCTGCTCTCGTCCCGGACCCGGGCCACCCGTAGCGGGCGGAAGCCCGGCCACGCCGGGGGAGGGGCCGCCGTGCCGGTCAGCCCGGGGTTGCCCGCCGCGCCGCCACCGTCCCCCGCCGGGGCGTCGAGCAGCGCCCGCATCGAGGCCTGCCACCCCGGGCTCAGCGCCGGGATGCGCAGGGCGCGCTCGACCTCGTCCCGGGGATGCCCGGGCAGGTACAGCAGCGCGTCGATGTCGGCGACGGTCATCGCCTCCGGGCCGGTCCCGAGCTTGACGATGTCGTCGCCCGCGGCGACCTCGCCCTCCTCCAGCACCCGCAAGTAGAAGCCCGGGCGCCGGTGGGCCACCAGCAGCGCGGCCATCCTGGGCTCCGCCATGCGCATCCCGACCCGGTAGCAGGTCACGCGCGGCTGCGTGACCTCGAAGACCGCGCCGCCGATGCGGTACCGGTCCCCGATGCACACCTCGTCGTCGGGCAGCCCGTCCACGGTGAAGTTCTCGCCGAAGTTGCCGAAGGTGAGGTCGTCCCGCCCGAGCTCCTTCTGCCAGTGGCGGTACGAGTCCAGCTGGTACACCAGCACCGCCCGCTGCTCGCCGCCGTGCCCGCCGAGGTCGCCCTGCCCGTCGCCGTCGATGTTGAGCCGCCGGACCATGCGCGGCCCGGAGACCGGCTCCTTCCAGACGCCCGTGTACGTCGTCCGGCCCTGCCACGGCACGTTCTTGGGCATACCGACGCTCACGGCGACCAGTGTGGCCATGCGCCATCTCCCTCGTAGCGCGAGCCCCCGCCTCCCGGCCACCGTATTACGCCCGTCGTGCCGCGCAACCCGGCCGAGGGGACGGTCCCCGGCGTCCCGGGGCGGGCGGTGCCCCGCGATCACCACCGCCTAGGGTGGGGATCCCGGCCCCGGCCGGGATTGCGGGCGGGCACGACGGTGTTGACCCACCCGACAGCCGCCGGCCCCTCGATGGACGGAGACCAGCACCACCCATGTCCACCACCGTTGATCACGCCCACCCCGCGGAGTCCGACGGCGAGCCCGCCCGGGCCGACGCCGCACCCGCCCTGGACAACCCGGTGTGGGCCGCCCTCACCGGCCCGCACGCCGGCTTCGCCGAGGTCCGCGGCCGAGCCGCCCGCTACCGGTCCGACGTGTCCGTCTTCGCGGGCCTCGCCGACCCGGCCGACCCCGCCGCCTGGGAGGACCTGGCCCAGCTGCTCGGCCCAGGCGGTACCGCCCTGGTGACCGGCTCACCGGTGATCCCCGAGGGCTGGGAGGTCGTGGAGGGCGGCGAGGGCATGCAGATGGTCGACACCGCGCTCCACGCCGAGCACGCCCCGGAGGCCGTACGCCTCGGCCCCGCCGACGTCGACGACGTCATGGACCTGATCGCCCGCACGCGGCCCGGCCCCTTCCTGCCGAAGACCCTCGAACTCGGCACGTACCTGGGCGTCCGGGAGGACGGCCGGCTGATCGCCATGGCCGGGGAGCGCATCCAGCCGCCCGGCTGGACGGAGATCAGCGCCGTCTGCACCCACCCGGACCACCGTGGCCGCGGCCTGGCGACCCGGCTGATGAGCGCCGTCGCGGCGGGCATCAAGGAGCGCGGGGACACCCCGCTGCTGCACGCCGCCGCGAGCAACACCAACGCGGTACGGCTCTACGAGTCGATCGGCTTCAGCCACCGCCGCCGCACCCTGTTCCTGCTGGTCCGCGCACCGGGAGCCCGGGCCTAACCCGGGTCGGTCCGCTTCTGGTGCTCGCCCGCCCGGGCGGGGGCCGCGGGGCGGACGGTCGCGTCGGCGGTGCCGGCGGCCAGCGAGCCGAGCAGGGCCAGCGAGCGAGCCGCCGCCGATCCCGGCTCGGCGTGGTAGATCACCAGGACCTGGCCCTCGGCGCCGTTGACGCTCAGCTTCTCCCGGTACAGGTCCATGTCGCCGACCTGCGGGTGCCGCATCCGGGCGAGCGCGCCCTCGCGCCGGTGCACGTCGTGGCGCGCCCACAGCTGCCGGAAACGGTCACTCTTCAGCGAGAGCTCGCCCACGAGCGCGGCCAGCCGGGGGTCGTCGGGATCGGGCCCGGCCACCGCGCGCAGACTCGCCACCGCGTTCACCGTCGCGGTCTGCCAGTCCCGGTGCAGCTCCCGCTCCTCCGGGTCCAGGAACGCCGCGCGGAGCCGGTTCACCCCCGGCACGTTGTTCGGCGACAGCGCCCGCGCCAGGGCGTTCGCGGCCAGGACGTCGAGGTACTTCCCCTGCACGAGCGCCGGCATCGGCAACTGCCCGAGCAACTGGAGGACGTGGCCCGGCACCTTCTCCTGCGCGGGGCGCCTGGCCCTGCGCGGCTTGGGTCCCACCAGCCCGATCAGGTACGCCGTCGCGTCGGCGTCCAGCCGCAGCACACCCGCGAGCGCCTCCAGGACCTGCACGGACGGATTGCGGTCCCGCCCCTGCTCCAGCCGGAGGTAGTAGTCCGAGCTGATGCCCGCGAGCATGGCGACCTCCTCGCGCCGCAGCCCCGGCACGCGCCGCAGCCCACCGCCGTTGAGGCCGACGTCCTCGGGCCGTACGAGTTCCCGCCGGGCCCGCAGGAAGTCACCGATCACATTCGAGGCGTCCATGGGCCCCACGCTAGTTCGCCCCCCGCCCCCGTGCCTGGCCCTGCCGCCCCCAGGAACGGCCCGGCCGTGACCGTCTGGGACCATGGCGCATGGTTGACGAGAACCCGGGTCCCGCCCTTGGGGACGTGCTCGACGACGGGCAGGCACGGGCGCTGATCGGCGCCACCTCCGGCGCCGAGGACCTTCCGGTCGGCGGCGCGACGATGACCATCGGCTCCGCCGGGACGCTGATCATCGTGGACGCGGGGGACGTACCGGGGCGCAGCGGTGTGTGGAACGCCCAGGAGATCCGTCTGCTCGGCCCCGCGCCGGCTCCGGTGCTGGAGCGGCTCTGGGAGTGGCCCGGGTTCCATCTGATGGTCCGCGTCGACGAGGGCCTGCTCCACCTCGGCACGGGCCACGCCGAAGTGATCAGTTCGCACCTCCCGCACGGCGGCACCGTGTACGAACTCGACGACTGCACGGTACGGCTGCAGACGTCCCTCAGCAGGGCGCTGCTCGACCGGGTCCGCCCGCCGCGCCCCGTCGCGGCCCGCCCCGGGCTGGAGTGGCTGGACGAGGTGAACGGCGACCGTGCCCTCGCGCTGGAGCGGTTCGTCACGGGCTGGTACCCGGCCACCGACGGCGCCGCGAAGCCGCCGTTCCTGCCGGGCGGTTCCACCGACCTGCCCACCGCGCTCGCGCAGCTCTACCGGCTGGCCGTACGGCGCCCCGGAGTCCTGGGCGTCCAGAACCGCATCGTCGAGGACCCCCGTCGCGAGACCGACCGCTGCGGCGACATGCGCGTCATCGGCGTCGAGAACCAAGGAGGGTTCCGCTGGTCCACGCTGTGGACGCCCGGCGAGCCCGAGGACGACCCCACCGTCTGGCACCGGGTGCACGACGAACCGCCGGTCGCCGAACTCGAACCGCTCAGCGGCTTCCTCCTCCAGTTCGCCCTCGACGAGGCCGCGATGGGCGCCGACTACGTGGCGATGGCGCACGGCATCACCGGAGCACAGGTCGAGCCGCTCACCCCGGAACTGCGCCCGGTTCCCCTCCGGCCCTTCGAGCCCCGGGCGGCCAGGCGTTTCCACGTGGCACCCGGGCTCGTCCTGAGCGTCTCGAAAAGGTGGAGGGAGAACACGTACGACGTTCGGGCCGGAGCCACCGACCGCGGCGCTCTGGGGCCCCTGGCCCACGACGCCGTCGACTGGCTGCACTTCGACGGGTGACCCCGCGCCGTGCGGAGATCAGGCGCCGGCCTCCAGGCACAGCACCGGTACGCGCTGGACGAGGTTGTTGGCGAAGCCGCCGCGGTTCCAGGGCTGTTCCAGCGGTTGGGTGTGGCCCTGCGCGTCGGTGGCGCGGACGCTGAGCACGTGGTGGCCGGGCGTCGCCTCCCAGGTGGTGTGCCAGTGCCGCCAGGCCCAGGGGTGGCCCTCGTCGCCGAGTGCGGCCGCCTGCCAGGTGTGGCCGCCGTCCGTGCTCGTCTCGACGCCGACGACCGGCGCGCGGCCGGACCACGCCCGGCCCTCCAGGCGCTGCGGGCCCGGCCGGACGACACGGGTGCGCGTCATGAAGTCGGGGAAGCCGGGCGGCACCATGAGGGCGCGCGGTGCGATGCGGGTCACCGGCTCGCCCGGCTCGTCGGGCTCCTGCCGGAAGCGGTACGCGACGGACTGCTGGAAACCGGTGAACGGCGTGTCCGTGAGCGTGATGTCGTGCAGCCACTTCACGTGCGCCATGCCGTACCAGCCGGGGACGACCAGGCGGACGGGGTGGCCGTGCTGCGGCGGCAGGGGCGCGCCGTTCATGGCGTACGCCACCAGGACCTCGGGGTCCTCGGCGGTGGCGGCCGCGACCGTGAGCGAGCGCTGGTAGTCCTGTTCGACCCCGCGCTCCACGCCGTGGTCGGCGCCGGTGAAGACCGCCTCGACGGCGTCGGGCTCCACGCCCGCCTCCCGCAGCAGCGTGCGCAGCGGCACGCCCGTCCAGTCGGCCGTACCGACCGCCTCGGTCAGCCAGGGCTGGCTGACCGGGCGCGGGGTCAGTCCGGCGCGGCCGTTGCCCGCGCACTCCATGGTGACCCGGTGCGTGACGGCCGGATACCGGCGCAGGTCGTCCACGGACAGTTCCAGCGGGGTGCGGACCCTGCCGCCGACGGTGAGCCGCCAGGTCCTGGCGTCGGCCGGCGGGATGTCGAAGTGGACCAGTACGTAGTGCAGGCCGGGCGGCGTGACGTCGTAGCGCAGGGCCTCCAGGGGGAGCGCGTGGTTGCGGGCCGCCAGGCCCAGTTCGTCCATGCCGATGCCCTCGGCCGGGTCGGCCAGCCGGGACGCGGCGCTCACGTGCGCGATGTTCGGATCATCCACCCCACCAGTGTGCCCCGGCAGGTCAGTGCCGGGCACGGTCGAGCAGCGCCCGCAGCACCGGACGCCGCGGCGACTCGTGGGGCAGGGCGCGCAGCGTCGCCTGCAGCAGGTCGACGTCGCCGTGGTTGCCGGGCCGGTCCAGCCAGTCGAGCAGCAGCCTGGCGTCGCCCCGGTCACGCAGGGCGCGACGCAGCCCACAGTGGAGTTCCTCGCGCGCGTCGACGATGGCCGGGGCGTCCGAAGCGGGCAGCAGCGCCCCGGGGTAGCGGGCCAGGGCCCGGCGGTGGGCGCCGCGCGCGAGGAGGGCCCGGACCTCGTCCGCATCCGTGGTGGCCGGCAGCAGCAGCCGGTACGGGCGCGAGCCCAGCACCTGCGGGCCGAGCAGCCGGCGCAGCCGCGACATCTCGGCCCGCATGGTGACCCGGGCCGATTCGTGCTCGTGCAGCCGGACCGCCAGCGCGTCGGCGCCCAGCCCCCGCGGATGCCGGGCCAGCAGGAAGACGATCTCCGAATGGCGGGGGCTCAGTTCGACCGTGCCGTACGGGGAGGTCAGCTGTGCCCGGTCACGGGCCAGCACCTCCAGCCGGGCCGTCGCGGTCCCCGCGGCCGGTGCCGATCCCGGGGCGGCCGGCAGCACGCCGCGCAGCCGCAGCAGCCGCAGTTCGGCCTCCGCCGCCGCCACGGTGGCGCGCACCAGGGCCAGGGCGTGCGGCGCCGCGATGTGGTCGCCGCCGGTCAGGTCGATGACGCCGATGACCGCGCCGGTGTCCGGGTCGCGGACCGGGGCCGCCGAGCAGCTCCACGGGTGCACCGGACGGATGAAGTGTTCGCCCGCGTAGATCTGCAGGGGCCGCCCGAGCGCGACCGCGGTGCCGGGTGCGTTGGTGCCGGCCGCGTCCTCGGCCCACTCCGCGCCCTCGACGAAGCCGATCCGCTCGGCCCGCGCCGCCAGCCCCGGGGTCCCCTCGACCCACAGCAACCGGGCGTGCTCGTCGCCGACCGCCACCAACTGGGCGCTGTCCTGCGCCGGTTCGACGAGCAGGCTGCGTACGACGGGCAGCACCGCCGCCATCGGGTGCTGCCGTCGGTAGTCCCGCAGCTCCGCGGCGCCGAGCCCGGGGGAGCGGGGGCCGTCGGCCTCCGGGTCCACGCCGCGGCTGAGCGAGCGCTGCCAGGAGTCGCGGACGACGTCGCGCACCGGCCGCGGGGGGCGACCCGTCGTCAGGAACTCCTCGTGGGCGCGCGCCACGTCCCGCCGCAGGAGGTCCGGATCGGTTCCCGGCGGCCAGGCCGCGTAGGACGCCGCGTACGAGACAGTCATGGCCGTCCCCGGAAGTAGGCACGGACCGGTGCCCGGCGGCACCGGGTGGGGTGCTGCCGAGTGTAGTTCCGCGGTGGCGCTCCGCCGCAACCCTGTTGCAACCTTGCGTGTCCTACGGTCGTGCCGAACGCCGTCCGCAACGGAGCGGGTGGCACGCAATGGGAGGCCGCCCCATGACCCGGTACGCCAACCCCGGCTCCGACGACGCGATCATGAAGTACCAGCCCCGCTACGACCACTGGATCGGCGGCGAGTACGTGCCGCCCGCCCGCGGCGAGTACTTCGAGAACCCGACCCCGGTCACCGGGGAGACCTTCACCGAGGTCGCCCGCGGCACCGCCGAGGACGTCGACCGGGCCCTCGACGCCGCCCACGCGGCCGCGCCGGCGTGGGGCCGTACGTCGGTGACCGAGCGGGCGAACATCCTGAACAAGATCGCGGACCGCATGGAGGCGCACCTGGAGGAACTGGCCGTCGCCGAGAGCTGGGAGAACGGCAAGCCGGTCAGGGAGACCCTCGCCGCGGACATCCCGCTGGCCATCGACCACTTCCGCTACTTCGCGGGCGCCATCCGCGCCCAGGAGGGCAGCCTCGCCGAGATCGACGACGACACCGTCGCCTACCACTTCCACGAGCCCCTGGGCGTCGTCGCGCAGATCATCCCCTGGAACTTCCCGATCCTGATGGCGACGTGGAAGCTCGCCCCGGCCCTCGCCGCGGGCAACGCCGTCGTCATCAAGCCGGCCGAACAGACCCCGGCCTCCATCCACTTCTGGATGAGCCTGATCGCCGACCTGCTGCCGCCCGGCGTGGTCAACATCGTCAACGGCTTCGGCGTCGAGGCCGGCAAGCCGCTCGCCTCCAGCCCGCGCGTGGCCAAGGTCGCCTTCACCGGTGAGACGACCACGGGCCGGCTCATCATGCAGTACGCCTCGCAGAACCTGAGGCCCGTCACCCTGGAGCTGGGCGGCAAGAGCCCCAACATCTTCTTCGACGACGTCTCCAGCGCCGACGACGACTTCTACGACAAGGCGCTCGAGGGCTTCACGATGTTCGCCCTCAACCAGGGCGAGGTCTGCACCTGCCCGTCCCGCGCGCTGATCCAGGGCGGCCACTACAACGCCTTCCTCGAGGCGGCCGTCACCCGCACCGAGAAGATCGTCCAGGGCCACCCGCTGGACATCTCCACCATGATCGGCGCCCAGGCCTCCAACGACCAGCTGGAGAAGATCCTCTCCTACTTCGACATCGGCCAGCAGGAAGGCGCCAAGGTCCTCACCGGCGGCGAACGCGCCGACCTGGGCGGCGAACTGGCCGGCGGCTACTACGTCCGGCCGACCATCCTCGAGGGCGACAACCGCATGCGCGTCTTCCAGGAGGAGATCTTCGGCCCCGTCGTCGCCGTCACCTCCTTCGGCGACTTCGACGACGCCATCGCCACCGCCAACGACACCCTCTACGGCCTCGGCGCCGGCGTGTGGACCCGCGACGGCAGCACCGCCTACCGCGCCGGGCGCGCGATCCAGGCGGGCCGCGTCTGGACCAACTGCTACCACGCCTACCCGGCGCACGCCGCCTTCGGCGGCTACAAGCAGTCGGGCATCGGCCGCGAGACGCACAAGATGATGCTCGACCACTACCAGCAGACCAAGAACCTGCTGGTCAGCTACTCCCCGAAGAAGCTCGGCTTCTTCTAGGACGCCGCGTGAGGGGTGCCTGGCCCGGCCGGGGCCGGGCACCCCTGTCAGGTGTGGGTCAGGCGGACGCAGGCCGCGGCGACTTCACGGAGGTCGCCGGTGCGGCGCAGCAGGTCACGCTGGACGCGGGCGCCGTTGCCGGTCTTGAGGAGCCCGGCGAGGGCGTCCTGCGCGGGGACCAGGTCGCCGTTGTCCTCCAGGGCGTCGCGTACGAGGTCGAACAGCGCGCGGACCACGGCCTCGGCCGGGGCGGGCTCCATGGTCACCGGGTGGACCAGGCGGCCGTCGATGCCCTCGCGGGCCGCCCTCCAGGTCGCCAGCCGCAGCAGGGCCACGCCGTGCGGTGACGGCGGCTCACCGGCCCGCCACGCGCGGGCCGCGGTCTCCACCAGCGCCCGCACCAACGTCGCCAGCAACGCGGTACCGGACGCGTCCAGGCACACGTCCGCGACGCGGACCTCGACGGTCGGGTAAGCGTGCGACAGCCGGGCGTCGAAGTACACCATGCCCTCATCGCGGAGGGCGCCGGTGGCGATCATGGCCCGCACCTGTTCGTGGTAGGCGGCGGCGGAACCGAACGGTTCCACCGGCCCTGCCGACGGCCACCTGCCCCACACCCGGCTGCGGTAGCTCGCGTAGCCGCTGTCCCGGCCCTGCCAGAACGGCGAGTTCCCGCTGAGCGCCAGCAGCACCGGCAGCCAGCAGCGGATCCGGTCCAGGACCGCGACGCCCTCCTCGTCGGACTCCACCGACACATGGACGTGGCAGCCACAGGTCAGCGTCTCCTGCGCGGTCAGCCCGTACCGCTCCCGCAGCCACCCGTACCGCTCCCCGGTGCTCAGCTGCGGGCTCACCGGCAACGGCGACGTCGCCAGCGCCGCGACCGCGCCACCGGACTCCTCGGCGTGCCGTGCCGCCTCCGCCCGCCACCGCACGATCTCCGCCGCCAGGTCCTCCATCCGCGACTGCGGCCGGGTGGCGAACTCCACCTGCTGACGCTGCAGTTCCGCCTCGAACACCTGGCCGCCCGCCGTGCCGTCACGACGGGCCGACGCCAGCACCGCCGTCGACAACGCCCGCGGCTCCCCGGACTCCGCGTCCAGCAGCAGGAGTTCCTCCTCCACACCGACCGTGCGCAACGCTTCTCCTTCCCGGCAGCCGCAGGGGACGCGGACGCGCCTCAGGCAAGCACCGAATCGTCCTCCGGGCGGGCCCCCGGCAGCCGCAGCCGCGCCGCGATCAGGGCCGTGTCGACGTCCCGCGTGCCGGTCGCCACGCACAGCGTGTACGAGACGTCCGCCATCCGGCGGCGCACCTCGGGGTCCCCTGCGTCGAGCATCCTCAGCGTCTCGTAACGGTCGACCAGGTCGTTCAGCACGGCGGGGTGGGCCAGCAGCACATCGTCCTCCTGCGGGGTGGTTCATGGGATCAAGCCGCGTACCTGGCTGCCGCCTACCCCGGCTTCGGCCGGGCACGCAGGAGGAGCGCGGTGCGGGATCAGCGGCGGGTCCGCTCCGGCAGGGCGGTGACGATGATCTCGCGGGTCGCCGTGCTGTCCTCGACCGTGCGGAACCCGGCGAGGGCCAGCGCGTCCAGCACCGCCCTGTGGAGCGGGCGGCGGTGCGCCCCGGCCGGATGCCGCGCCGTCACATCGGTGCCGAGGAGGGTGCCCCAGCGCACGACCACGCCCCGCGGCCCCGCCTCCACGACGGGACGGTCCTCGCCGCCCGCGTGCCGTGCGAGCGGCAGGCCCGCGTCCAGCAGGGCCAGGCACACCGCCGTGTACAGGCGCCGGACGTCCGCGCCGAGCCGGTGGGCCGACGGGCGGGACGGGGTGAGCGCGCCGCGGTTGCCGGTGAGGTCGAGCAGCCGCAGGACGGTGTCGCTCGCGGCGGTCACGGTCAGCGTCCGGTGCGCGGCCATGGCGCGGTTGCGCAGCTCCAGCAGGGCGTTCAGTCCCGCCCCGTCGCAGCCGGTGACGTCGCGCAGGTCCAGGTCGAGGCCGTCCCCCGCCTACAGGGCGCGGCGCACTTCCGGCGCGGTCGCGGCGTCGAGCTCGCCGATCAGGACGGCCTCGGTGCGTGCGGTGTCGTGGGGACCGAGCAGGATGGTCAGGCGCGTATGGGACTCGTGCTGCCCGGCGAGTTCGGGTCCCGCGGGGACGGAGTGCACCCGCAGATCGGGAAACCGGTCCGACATGCCGTACCTCCTGCACTTTCGCTGCTCGCCGGTGCGTGCACCATCTCGGCGTGGAGTGATCGGAAAACGTGAACGACACCCGGAGGCCCGCATGAACATTTCCGGGCAAAGGGGTGACATCGGCATGATATGTGCTGGAGGGCGGGTTGGCGCCCGGTGTGCCGGGCGCGTCCGTCCGCGCGTCGTGGCGGGGCCGCCCGCACGCCTGGTCGGCGGTCGTGCGCGGGCCGTACGGGGGCGGGGCTCAGGGACCGGAGCGGGCGGCAGCGTGGCGCTGCCCCGTCACGGCGGGCGCCGTGCCGCCTGTCGGTGGGAGGCCGGCCCCGCCACAGAGCCGGCCCTCCGGGAGTCCGGTTCCGAGAAGCCACACGGATCGGGACGCCCACTACGCTATGTGCCACCACTGACAACCGGCGCGTGCGGCGACGTCCTCCCGTGCGGCAACGTCCTCCCCATGGGCGGTGGCAGCCAACGGGGTGAGGGGCCGAGGGGAGTTCCCGGTAGGGTGCCCGGCTCAGCGGGAGTCCGCCGGCGCGACGTGAACCTCAGCCGGGCCAGACACCGGTGAGACGCCGGGTGGCGGTCGCGCCCGCGCGGTCGACCGCCGCCTTGACGAAGGCGAAGATCGCGCCCTGGAGCGCCGCCGCGGTGAGCACCTCGGCCCAGGAGCGGTCCTCGTCGGTGGCGTCGGGCGCGTCCTGTTCGTGGCCGAGGGTCTTCCAGGCCTGCTTGAACAGCGCGCCGGCGATCAGCCCGGAGACCGCGCCCAGGGTAAGGCCCACGGGCTTGTAGACGATTTTCGACGCCTTCACCCGCGCCTCCTCCTGGCGCGGCGCACCAACAGCAACACCCCCATCGCCGCGCCGGCGCCCAGCAGGGGCGCGCGATGGGACCGCGCGGCGCGTGCGGTCCGGCCGGCACGTGCTCGTACCGCCGGGGCCTTCGTGCGGGCCAGCCGCCCGGCGTGCACGGCCTGGAGCCGCATCCGCCGGGCCGCCTCGACGGCCTTGTCCCGGGCCGGTTCCGGGGTCTTCTCCCGGACCAGCTCGCCTATCCGTGACGCCGCCTCGTGGGCCTTGGCGCCCGCCTGGCCGGCCCGGCCCGCCAGCCGGCCCTTGACGTCGGTCTTCGCCGACAGCGCCGCGACGGTGCGGCCCAGTTCCTCGCGCGTCGCCTCGACGCGCTCACGCAGTTCGTCGGTCGTCGGTGACTTGTCGCTCGTCATCGGTGTGCCCTTTCCTTGAGTTCCGCGATGTCGGCCTTGACGCTGTCGATGGTGGCCTCCGGCGCGGGCGGGGCCGCCCGGCCGAACTGCCTGCGGCCCGCCGCGGCAAGTACCGCCGCGACCAGGGCCAGGACCCCCGTGACGACCAGCGCCGCCGCCCACACCGGCAGCGCGAGCGCCAGGGTCGCGACGGCGGCGGCGCCGAGCCCCTGCAGCGCCAGGACCGCGAAGAGGCCCGCCCCGCCGAAGAGTCCGCCGCCCAGGCCGAAGCGCCGGCCCTTCCGGGTCATCTCCACCTGGGCCAGCCGCATCTCCTCGCGTACCAGTCGCGACAGTTGCTCCGACGCGCGGGACACCAGTTCGCCCACCCGTTCGTCACCGCCGCCGCGGTGCTCGGTCCCGCTCACGGGCCGTCACCTGCCTCCGTCTGTTCCGCGGTCCGTCTTCCGTTCGTCCCCTCACCACGCGCCTTCCCGGTCCGCACCGGCTCACGCGCGATCACTCTCCTGACGTGACATCAGATCCTGCCGGACGGTGATGCGTTCGGCAGGATGGGGACCATGAAGACAACCTCCACGCCGCAGCCGGGCTCGTCCTGCCGGGGCTCCGCCCTGTCCCTGTGGTCCAAGGACTCGGTGCTCTCCATCGGCTCGGTGGGCTCCGTGCTCTCCATCGGTTCCGTCGGCTCGGTGCTGTCCGTCGGCTCGGTCGGCAGCGCCCTGTCCGCGGGGTCCATCGGTTCCGCTCTGTCGCTGCTGTCGACCGGTTCGTGGCTGAGCATGGGCTCACTGCTGTCCGCCGGGTCGCGCTGGTCGGTCCTGTCCTGGCGCTCCTCGCACGGTTTCCGCTCCGCGGGCACGGCAGCCGCCCTGGCCGGAGCGGCCGCGCTCGTGCTGCTGGCCCGTTCGGCGGGGGACCCGCCAGCGGAGTGATCACAGGCCCGCCCGGCGTGCCGCGCCAGGGCCCGGGCGGGGTCCGGGGGTTTGGATGGGGGCGGCCGCCGACCGGTGGCCGTCGCATCCGACCTGGAGGCCGTCGTGCGTGTCCGCCCTGTCGCTGTGTCCGTCCTGTCCACGGCGATGCTCGTGGCCGCGGCGCCCTCCGTACAGGCCGCGGACGGCTGGACGCCGCACCGCGACGGCGGCCGGAGCGTACGGCTCGCCGTGTACGACTCCGGGCGCGTCGGCCACGCCCTGATCACCGTCCACCGGGTCGGGCGCGGCTGGGAGGTCGACGCCCTCGTCACCAAGGAGGTCGACGACCCGGGCTGCATCTACCTCGCCACCGACGACGGCGAGGACGGCGGCCAGGGCCGGGAGATCGGCGCCCAGTGCGGCTCCGCCGACACCACCACCCGCATGATCAGCCACACGGAGTTCCGCCGGCTGGTCCTCGGCTGGGTCGACGGTGACGGCGTCCCCGTCAGCCGGCGCAGCGTCAGGCTCTGACGGCGTGCGCGGTGTCCACCGGTGTCCGCGACCTCGCCGGAACCGCTGGCCCGCGACCGTAGCGATGGGGTACGACTGCACGATGGACTGCGAGCGTTGCCTGGAACCCGTGATCGAGGGCCCCGAGGGCGGCTACGTGTGCGGCCTGTGCCTGTTCACGGTGGAACCCCCCGGGTACAACAAGCGCCGCGAGGAGGGGCTGCGGGCCGTCGCGGCCGAACGCCGCCGCCGTACTTCGGAACGTCGCGCCCGCAAGGGGCTGCCGGTCTGAAAGGTGCCCATCCGGCACTCCGCGGACCGGCTGCCCGACCCGGAGGCCATGGCCTGGCCGGCGCGCCATGCCCTCCCGCCGAACGGCCTCGACGCGGGCGCGCACTCGGGATCGGGCGCCGCGCCCCGCGCTGCCGGCGCCCGGCCGTGCGGCGCCGGCTCGCCGACCGCCAACTGCATGTGCCCCGCACGCAGCAGATCTTCGGCAACGTCTCGCGCTACCTGCTGCCCGCCTTCCCGCTGTTCGTGCCGCCCGCGCCGACCCCCACCCGCACCCGGCCCGCCGCGCGGGTCACGCTGCTGGGCTTCGCCGCGCTGGCCTCCGGCTCGTACGCCGGATACGTGCTCTTCGAGCCGGGCGTTCCGTAGCCTGCGGCCACGGTGGTGATCCAGCCCTCGCCCGAGCCCGGCGGCGACCACCACGTACGCGAGCACGACCGCGTCGACGGGCTCCCGGGCAGCCGGGCGGCCCGGCATCCGTGACCCGGATTCTCGGCGGGACGTTAGATCTGGGCGCCGGACCTTGTCCGGGCGAGGCGCGGAACCCCGTGCTCTGGGCACCTCGCCCCGTCCCCCATCAGGGCCTTTCCCTCTGGAGCCGCCGATGTCGCCGACTTCCGCCATGCCCGCGTCCCCGTCCGCCGAGCAGCGCGGCAAGCGCCGCCTCGCCCTCGTGGGAGGGTCGCTGGGCAATCTCGTCGAGTGGTACGACTGGTTCGTCTACGCCAGCTTCGCCCTCTACTTCGCCGACTCCTTCTTCCCCGGTGACAACCCGACCACCCAGCTGATGAACACCGCCGGCATCTTCGCGGTCGGCTTCCTCATGCGTCCCGTCGGGGGCTGGGTACTGGGGCGCGCCGCCGACCGGCACGGCCGCAAGAGCGCGCTGACCCTCACCGTCACCATGATGTCCGTCGCCGCCCTGCTGATCGCGATCGCCCCGACGTACGGTCAGGCCGGCTACGCCGGCGCACTCGTGCTGCTGCTCGCCCGGCTGCTGCAGGGCATGAGCATCGGCGGCGAGTACGCGGCCAGCGCGACCTACCTCACCGAGGCGTCGGCCCGCAACCGGCGCGGGCTCGGCTCGTCCTTCCAGTACGTGTCGATGACGGCGGGACAGCTCCTGGGCCTGGCGATCCTGATCACCCTGCAGCACGTGCTGACCACGGACCAGTTGCACGACTGGGGCTGGCGCGTGCCCTTCCTGCTGGGCGCGGTCTTCGCCCTCGTCGTCTTCTGGATCCGGCGCAGGCTCCAGGAGACCGACGCCTTCGCCGAGGAGGCCGGCACCCAGGACGACGCCCGCGGCTCGCTCCGGCTGTTGTGGCAGCACCGGCGTCAGGCGTTGCTGGTCATGGCGCTCACCCTGGGCGGCACCGTCGCGTACTACACCTACACCACCTACCTCACCAAGTACCTCATCGGCAGCGCCGGCATGGCCAAGAACACCGCGACGCTGGTCAGTTTCACCGCGCTCTTCGTCTTCGCGCTGCTCCAGCCCCTGGCTGGTGCGCTGTCGGACCGGATCGGCCGCCGGCCGCTGCTGATCACCTTCGCCGTGGGATGCACCTTCGGCACCTACCCGATCATGACGGCGCTCGGCTCGGCCTCCTCGTACTGGCCCGCGCTCGGCCTCTCGCTGCTCGCGCTGGTGATCGTCACCGGCTACACCTCGATCAACGCCGCCGTGAAGGCCGAACTGTTCCCCACCCGGGTACGGGCGCTGGGCGTGGCGTTGCCGTACGCGATCGCCAACGCCCTGTTCGGCGGCACCGCGGAGTACGTGGCGCTGTGGTTCAAGGACGCCGGTCACGAGACGGCCTTCTTCTGGTACGTCTCGGCGTGTGCGCTGGTCTCCCTCGTCACCTACGTCCTCATGCCCGACACCAGGAACGCCGCGCTCAGCCGTGCCGAGGAGGCGGCCGGCGACCCGGCGCCGCGGGCCGCGCGGTCGCCGGCCGAGGGTGTGGTGCCGCAGGCGTAGTACCGCCCCCACCGAGGTGGCGGCTCCCGATCCCGGACACGGCGCCGGGATCGGGAGCGCGGCGGTCGGTCAGCGGCGGGCGACCTGCGGGGCTATGTCCTCGGTGAACGTCCCGCCCTCGGAGGACTTGGCGGTGAGGACCTTGGCGGGGGTGGTGCCGCAGAAGGCGGCTTCCAGCGTGCCGCCGAGGATGGTGTTGACGGTTCCGTTGTTGGAGGTGTTGGCCATGGACGTCATGCTGCGCTTGCCGTCGGCGGTGGTGAACGCGTAGGTGTAGAAGCCCTGGACGGTGCCGGTGTGGCCGTACACGGTGACGCCGCAGGACAGCTTCCTGGCGCGCAGGCCCAGCCCGTAGGACTGGGTGCCGTCGGCGTTGACCGGGACCATGGTCATCATCTGCTGCAGTTGGGCGGCGGGCACGAGCGTGCCGGAGACCAGCGCGGAGAAGAACCGGTTGAGGTCGTTGGCGTTGGAGATGACCGCGCCGGCGGACTGCGCCCAGGAGACGGTCTGTTCGGTGGAGTCCACCAGCGGCAGCGTGGTGTCGTCGGGGCGCAGGTAACCGTGGGCGTAGGAGCCGGAGATGCTGGTCTGCGGGTGGACGTAGGTGGTGTTCTTCAGGTTCAGGGGCTCGAAGATGCGCTGCTGGTACTGGGTGGCCATGGGCACGCCGGTGACGTGCTCGATGAGTTGCCCCAGGACGACGAAGTTGGTGTTGGAGTAGCTGTAGGCCGCGCCGGGCTCGTTGGTCGGCTGGTGGGCCGTCGACAGGTCGATGAGTTCCTGGTAGGTGAACACCTTGTTCCGTACCGATTCGAAGCCCGGGACGGTGAAGTAGAACATGTCGTTGGTGTAGTCCCACAGGCCGCTGCGGTGGCTGAGCAGATGCCGCACGGTGATCCGGTCGTCCGGCAGCGGCTGGGCCAGGTAGGTGTTCGCCGGTGCGTCGAGGTCGATACGCCCCTCGGCGACCAGTTGCATCAGCACCACCGTGGTGAAGGACTTGCTGACGCTGCCCACCCGGAACCGGCGGTCGGCGTCCATCGCGGTGCGGGCGACGGTGTCGGCCTGCCCGGACGAGATGCGGTAGCTCGTGCTGCCAGAGTCGATACGGGTCAGCGCCCCCGGGGCGCCGTTGGCCATCGCCTGCTTCTGCACGGCCAGGACGGCGCTGACGGAAGGGGCGGGCAGGGGTGAGGTGGCGGCGCCGGCGGGGGAGGCGGCCAGGACGGCCGTCGCGGTGCAGCCTGCGAGCACGATGCCCGCGTTCTTGATGCGCATGGTGGACTTTCTGGTCGGGGAACAGGTGACCGGTGGGGGGCGTCGCCTTACGCGGCGACTGCGGGCCCGGGAACGCGGGGACCCGGATCGTGCCGGGTCCCCCGCCGGTGGCCAGGCGTCAGCCGACGGCCAGGGTGGCGAGGGGGCGGTGGCCCGCGTCGAAGACGGTGACGCTGCGTATGAAGGGGCTCCCCTGCTGCGGGAAGGACGAAGGGAGCGGGCTGGTGGCGTACCAGGCGCCCCAGCGGGGGTGTCCGGGCAGCCGGACGACGGTGCCGGTGACCGTGCCGAGGCCGGTGACGACCCTGACGGTGGCCGCGTCGGCGGCGTCGTCCGGGGTGACGTACACCCCGGACAGGAAGTACCGGTCGCCCACCCTCTCGGCTTGCAGGCTCACGCTGGGCCGCGTGGGATCGATGTTGCCGTCGACCACGCTGCGGAACTGGTCCGGCTGGTCGGGCGTGGACCAGTGCTTGCCCTCCTCGGTGAGCCACAGGACCACCCCGGGAGCCGCGTTGACGCGCTCACCGGGCGACACGACCCGCGCCCACCCGCCCTTCGTGGCGGGGGCGCCGGCGGCCGCGGTGGCCTGTGACGTTCCCGTGGGCGCGGTGGACGCCGTGGACGGCGCCACCGCGTAGGCCACTGTCGGCACCCCTGCCAGAAGGGCCGCCGTCATCGTGGCCGCCGATAACTTCTTCATCCGGGTCATGGATGAGACTCCTTGCAGACTGTCAAACGAACGCACGGGGGGCTCACATGCCCCCTCCACCTCTCAGACCACGGTTCGGCGAAGATCGGTTGACAGAACGCGCAGACTTTCCGGGTCGTCGGTGGTGGTGCGCCACCTGCCGCGTCGGAACCGCCACTGCATGGACAGGGGGACATCCACGGATGCACGCGCTACCGGTCGAGGACGCCGACCGTGTGGCCCACGCCCCCGGCACGGCCCTCGCCCAGCGCGGCCACACCGTGAGCAGGGTCGGCCGGGCCCTGGATGCCCTGCGGTTCGTGCACGAGGCGGAGTTTGACCTGTTCGACCCGTTCGACCCGTTCGACCTGTTCGACCTCGAACCGCCGGACCCGGACCGGCTGAAGCTGCGGCGAATGGTCCCCGGTCATCGGCCTGGTCGCCGCGGGTGCGGGGATCGCGTTGGCACCCGAGGGCCGGCACTTCCCGTCGAGTTCATGCTCCGCGGCCGCGCTCCCGTTGCGGCGCCGCGTCGACTCGTCTCTGCCGGGGCACACGCGGCCGGCCCGGCCGCCCGTCGCTTCCTCGAGCAGGTCCGCGGCAGCCTCCGTACCCCGGACGGTCGTTGGGGCGTCCCGCGGCGGTCAGCGGCAGAGTGCCCGCAGCACCATGTCCGCGTAGCGGTGCCAGACCGACGGTTCGCGTTCCTCGAGCCGCACCAGCTGCAGGGCCGCGCCGCACAGGAGCACCCGCAGATCCAGCGGCGTGGTGTCCTCGCGCACCGTCCCCGCCGCACGCGCGGTCTCCATGGCCTCGGTCAGCGACTCCAGGACCGACACGGCGGCCGGGGACGCTCCGTCCGCCAGGCGCTCGGCGAGCAGACGGTCGTGGGCCAGGACGTCGAAGAGTGCGCACACGTGGCGGCGGAAGACCTCGTCGGGGCCGGGCTCGTCCCGGGCCGCCGCGGTGCGCCGCTCGAGCTCCTCCAGGCTCAGCCGGGTGATCGTCTCCAGCAGGTCCTCCTTGGTGGGGAAGCTCCGGTAGACGGTCGCCTTGCCGACCTGGGCCCGCGCCGCGATCTGGGGGACGGTGGCCAGGGTGCCCCGTTCGCGGAAGACGTCGACCGCGGCGGCGACCACGCGTTCGTGGTTGCGGCGGGCGTCCGCCCGTCGCGGTGACGTGGACGTCTGCCGTTCCGGGTCGGGCGGGTGCGCAGGGCTCATGGGACGGCTGGCCTGTCTGGGTTCGATGAGGGGCTCGGCCCCCTGGGTCCGGTGGCCATGGTATCGGACCCGGGAGTCCGTTTCCTTGCAGTGAGTGTGTGCGTACGCAAGTACTGGGTGCCTCCATGGCGCGCGCCGACCCGCCGACGGATGCGGGTGGTGCCGGGTTCGCCGGCCCGGTGGGGAACGACCGTGCAGGCAAGCCGCGCCGCTCGGCCTCGATGGGGCCGGTTCGCTGATGACGTCGATCCGGAAGCCGGCCGCGGTGAACGCGTCGGTGATCGCGTGCAGCGGTCGTCCCGGAAGGCCATCAGGTGCTTGGCGCCGCCGAGTTCCCACATCCCGGACGGGCCCCGTCAGGGCGTTTCGGGCTTGCGGGCCAGGAGGCAGGCGTGCGGTCGGTTCACACGTCCGCCGGGCTGCTGTTCCAGTTTCGCGGTGACGACGAGTCCGGCCTGCTCCAGCAGGTCGACCATGCGGTCCAGGGGCAGGAGGTAGGACTCGTAGGACACCGGACGGCCATAGCGGTGGGTCGGCTGCAGCCGCTCATCGCCGACGTAGTCTCCCCAAAGCAGGCAGCCGCCGGGCGCGAGCGTGCGGTGGAACTCGGCGAACACATCCGGCAGCCACTGCGGGGGCGTGTGATGGGTGGAGTACCAGGCCAGGATGCCGCCGAGCTCGTCGTCCCCCATCTCCAGCGCGGTCATCGAGCCCTCGGTGAACCGCAGGTCCGGGTAGGCGTGCCGGGCCAGCCCGACCATCTTCGGCGACAGATCGACGCCGAAGGCGGACACCCCCAGCCCGGCCAGGTGCGCCGTCACGCGTCCGGGGCCGCACCCCAGGTCCGCGACCGGCCCCAGACCGGCCGTCCGCACCAGTTCGGCAAATCCCGCCAGCATCGCGCGTGACAGCGGGTCCATCGCGTCTGGAGGCGGGACGCGTTCGACGTAATCGGCGGCGACCGTGTCGTACGACTCGCGGACGGCGGTCAGGAAGGAGGGCTCGGCCATGCGGGCGACCCTAGACCAGGCAACTGACAGACCATGGCACGACCTTCAGCTCGCCTGGGCGACATCCACCGCGGTCGCCACCCGGCCGTCGCACCACGCCGCTGATCGTGCGCGGTCACGGCACCGTCGCCGGTGCGCCCACGGCGGCACCGCCATCCCGGACGGCTCCCGGTGCCGGGCCGGGTCGCCCTGGCGGGCGTCGATACGCCCCAGGCGATCACCGAAGGCGAGTCCCCACCGTGAACTCCCGCGGCCCCGACTGTCCTGGCAGCCCACCCGCTACCTTCCTCACATGGAACGGGCCATCATCCTGGGCAGCCTCGCCGCGGGCGGAACCGACACCGTCCCGCAGCGACTCGCCGAACTTGCCGCCGAACTCGACCTACCGGCCGCCGACCTTCTCGTTGTCGCAGGCCGGCCGGTGCCGGCGGAACTCCTGCCCCCGGAGCGCGACGCCAGGGTCATGAGGCAGTTCGCATACCGCGTCAGTTACTGCGACCACTCCCAGCTCGCCGCGCTGGAGGCATTCGTCCGCTCACTGCCCCGCGTCACCGCTCCAGGACCCTTCGTTCAGCCGGCGTGGCCGGGCCGCCGTCCCGCCGAGACCAGGTTCGCCGCCGTGCTCGGCGCGCTGATCCGCAATCGCGGCTTCGGCATCCGCGAACTGCCGTTCATGGGCCTGTCCCTCAGCACGCTGTACCGGATGGTGTCGCGCTGGGAACCGAGTCCGCACCGCCGGCAGCAGCTGTCTGCCGTAGCGGGTCCGCTGGGCTGGACCCTGCCCGATCTCTTCGCGGTCGCCGATGAGCCGTACTCGGAGGAACTCCGCCCGCTGCTGCACTGCCACCACCTCGGGCGGGTCTTCGCGGCGGCCGTCCCCCTGACCACCGCTCAGCTGATCAAGACCGCGGAGGAGGCGGATCGACTGAGCGTGCGTGAGGACCACGGCGCATGGCAGCCCGTCTCGCAAGGCTTCGCCGAGGAGTGCCCGGACTTCCCCTGACGGCAAGGGCCACCTTGGTGCCTTCTGGCATGAGCGCTCGCTTGGACACCTCCGTCGAGAGGCCCACCGGGGCCGCGACGCGGTCCCGCGAGACCGGTCCGGCCGTGACCGGCATCCTGTACACGCTGTCTTCGACGCAGAGGGCGTCATCTGTCTCGGGCATGTGAATCTCTTCCGGGGAGCGCCGTGCACCGGGAGCGCCTGACAACGTTGTCTAACCGAAGCGTCATGCGTGCGTACGCAATCAAAGGGAAGGTGGGCCGGCCGACAGGTCCAATCCTGTCGGCCGGGGGGTGTGGGGGGATTCAGACCATGGGGCGGACCCTGCCGCTGCGGGACGCCGCTGTGGCGACCGCCGTCATGCAGGGGGTGCAGTACTCGTCGCGGTAGTCGTCGTCGGGTGCCGGAATGGGCCTGCCGGCGAGCGCACGGCCGCACAGGGTGCTTCCGTCAAGCCGGAGTACGTGCCACAACTGGGCGGATCCGGTTTCCGTCGCTATGGGTTCGGCGCGCATGTCGTACATCGGCGACCTCCCACTCGAACGCGTATGCGGTCACGCTCATGAGACGCCGCCCGCCCCGAAGCCGCGACCGAGAGGCCGCCGAACGGGTGAATCGCGCAGGGTGACGGGACGGGCGTGGGATCAGCCGCGCCGGACCAGCGCCAGCAGATCCGTGACGAGTTCGAGCGAGGCGTCGACGTGGGGGAGGGACATGGACTCCACCATGAAGTGCTGGATGCCCGTCCGGTCGGCGAGCGACTTGATGGCGTCGGCGACCCGGGTCAGCGGGGTCCCCTCCACGACGTTGACCCGCATGACCGTGTCCAGCAGCGAAGGGTCACGTCCCGCCGCACCGGCGAACTCGTTGATCAGGGCGCGCTGCGCCAGCACCGTGTCGGAGTCCACGAAGACGGGCACGACGCATGCCGGCAGCCAGCCGTCCGCACGTTCACCGATGCGCTTGAGCGCGGCGGGGGCCCCGCTCGGCGCACCGAGGTAGAAGGGAGGGCGGGGCTTCTGCGCGGGCTTCAACGGCGCGTACTGCAGCGGAAGCTCCAGGTGGCGGCCGTGGTACTCTACCGGGTCCCGGGTCCAGAGCAGCTCGAGTGCGTCCAGCATCTCGTCGGTCCGGGCGCCGCGCCTGGTGAAGTCCACGTTCGCCGCCGTGAATTCCTCGGGCGACCAGCCGACGCCGAAGCCGGGGATGAGCCGCCCGCCGCTGATCCGGTCGATCGTGGTCAGACTGCGGGCGAGCTGTGCGGGTGCGTAGACCGGCGCGATGAGGACGTTGGTGCCCAACTGCACCTGCGCGGTCGCGGCCGCCGCGACACCGAGCAGAACGAAGGGGTCGGCCGCGGTCCGGTACTCCACCGGGACCGTGGTGCCGGGGCCGGTGGCCCCGATCGTGGGGTTCACGGCGGCGAAGTGCCGGTCGCCCGCCCACAGGCTCGCCGCACCGGCCTTCTCCGCCTCCCGGGCGAACTCGGCCGCCCGGTCGACCTGGTGGGCCACGTTGTGCAGGTACGGAAGCGCAAACCCGATCTTCATGGAAACCCTTCGTTCGCCTCGGGGGGCATGCCGGACGGCCGTTGCCCACGTCAGGAGCCCGCGACGAAGCCGTAGGCCGTGCCCAGCCTGCTGTCCCGCCGTCCGGGGGTGAAGGCACTGGTGTTCCTGGGAGTGCCGGGACCACCCGGCACCGTCATGACGAGGCGACTGGTCCCCCCGCTCCCGGGACCGCCGGGGCACTGCCACCGGGGGCCGGGGGCGTGCACAGTGGGGTTCCCCCAGGGAACAGCCGCCCCCGGGAGGCCGCGCGCTTCCACGCGGCCTCCCGGGAACGTGATGCGGAAGGACTCTCCCCCCTGCAGTCGCGGGGACAACTCGTGCTCGCCGGCGCCCAGAGGGGGCGCGGACCCTGGGGGCCGCGCCGGGACGGCGCACCTCCCGGGGCCCGCTACCGCCCTGGACGAGGTCTTCGCGACCTACGAGGCACGGGGGCACGCCCAACCGGGCACGGCGTGGGCCGACTTCGTGCGCGGTTTCCACTGGGCCGCGCCGCTCCCGGAGGCCGATCCCGCCGAGGGCGACCCGCGGACGGTGCCCTGGGTCCGGGCGACCGAAGGAGGCCACGTGCTCTCGGGGGTGCGGCGTCTCGCGCCGTCCGCCCGGGAAGCGCGCTGGGTCGCGCTGCCGGCCCTGGTGGAGCGGG
This sequence comes from Streptomyces sp. NPDC001902, assembly GCF_042891295.1. Lineage (NCBI taxonomy): Bacteria > Bacillati > Actinomycetota > Actinomycetes > Kitasatosporales > Streptomycetaceae > Streptomyces > Streptomyces sp. NPDC001902. The sequence continues at coordinate 62,741 of NZ_JBIATA010000040.1, forward strand.
GCCGGCAGGTGTTCGTCGTACGCCGCGGACAAGGCGCCGAAGACGCCGGTGGCACCGGCTGCACGAGCTGTCCGTCCCCGCCGGGTTGACGAGCGCGGCCACGGGCACCCCGTTGCGCAGCGCGGACGCGCTCTACGCGTGGATCGCGGCGACGGGGACGGCCTTCGGCTCCGCCCGGCGGCTGCTCGCGGAGGGGGCGACGGCGCACCTCGCGGCGCTGCTGGAACGGGAACGCGGCGCGTTGCACGCCCGCTTGCGGGACGCGCCGGTGGCCGTGGGTGGGGACGGGAACCTGGCGGAGCGGGTCGACAGGGCCGCCCACCTCGTGCGCGAGGTCTACGCGGCCTGCTGCGAGGAGGGACCGGACGGGCTCCCGCACCGGCCGGCGAGCCTGCTCACCGCGGGTGCGCCGCTGCTGCAGTTCCTGCGCTTCGCCACCGAGCTGCCGCCCGCGTCGCACGTCGGCGCCGGCTGACCGGCCGCACCGCGGGGCGCTGTGGCCCCGGTGTTCAGGCGGCCGGAACGGGCTCCAGGGTCTGCTCGGCCCAGATGGTCTTGCCGACCAGCGCGTACCGGGTGCCCCAGCGATGGGAGCACTGCGCCACCAGGAAGAGCCCGCGTCCGCCCTCGTCGGTGGTGGCCGCCCGGCGGATGTGGGGCGACGTGCTCGCCGCGTCGCTGACCTCGCAGATGAGCGTCCGGTCGAGGATCAGGCGCAGCCGGATCGGGTCGTGCCCGTGCCGGATGGCGTTGGTGATGAGTTCGCTGACGATGAGTTCGGTGGCGAAGGCCAGGTGTTCCAGCCCCCACAGGTCGAGCTGCCGCAGCACCAGCGACCGCATGTCGCCGACGGCCGCCGGGACGGGGGGCACGGTCCACGTGGCCAGCTTCCCCGGGTCGAGGGGGCGGGTCCGGGCCAGCAGCAGGGCCAGGCCGTCCTCCATCGTGAGCTGGGCGGCGACCAGGTCGGAGATGGCACGGCACGTCTCCTCGATCGGGCGGGCCCGGTCGGCGACGACGGTGCTGAGGCGGGCGGCGAGCGTCTCGGACGTGTCCGCGGCGCGCTGGAGGCTGTGGCTGGAGAACACCAGGGTGCTGCCTTCGGCGAGTTCCAGGTCCAGCGGCTCGAACACCGGGTCCCCCTGGCCGAGGGGGTTGTTGACCGGCACATCGGGGATCACCACGTCCCCGCTCCGGCCGACGACGGCCGGCGGGGGATGTCCGGCACTGGCCATCACGCACCGCCGTGAGACGGGGTCGTAGACGGCGTACAGGCAGGTCGAGCCCTTGAGTCCCTCCACCACGGGCGCGGACCCGGTGGCGTGTTCGCGCTCCAGGAGTCGCGGCACCATGTCGTCGATCTGGCCGAGCAACTCGTCCGGTGTGAGGTCCACTTGGGCCAGCGTGCGGATCGCGGAGCAGATGTGCCCCATGCACGCGGCCGCCTGGAACCCCGTGCCCGGCACCGCGCCCACGACCAGGGCGACCCTGGCACCGGACAGCGGGATCACGTCGAACCAGTCGCCGCTCACGCCTGCGTGCACCCGCGACGGCCGGTAGTGCTGCGCCACCTCGACCGCGCTCTGGTCCGGGACGCTGCGCGGCAGCATGCTCGCGTGGAGGGTGAGGGCGGCGGTGTGCTCGTTGGTGTAGCGGCGGGCGTTGTCCAGGCAGACGGCGGCGCGCGCGACGATGTCCTGGGCGAGGACGAGGTCGTCGGGTTCGAAGGCTTCCGTGCCGCGCCCCCGGTACAGGTGCACCAGGCCCAGGGTCGCGTCCCGCGCGCGCAGCGGCGCGAGGATCAAGGAGTCGATCCCGTACCTGAGCATCGCCTCGACCCGCTGGTCGGCGGTGTCCCGCAGCCAGGGGGCGCCGGGGTCGACGACGGGGATCAGCCGCGGCCGGCCGTCGGCGAGGCTCTGCACGTGCGGCGAGTCGGGGGGATAGTCCTGCAGTTCCCCGGGTTTCCGGAGCCCGCTGATGACGTCCGGGTCGACGGCCGTGCGGGCGAGGGAACGCAGCGCGACGGGCCCGGAGCCCATCGGCTCCGGTTCCGCACCCTCCATGACGTCGTCGAGGAGGTCGATCGTCGCCACGTCGGCGAGCCTCGGAACGAGCACGTCCACGAGTTCCTCCGCCGTGCGCCGCACGTCCAGCGTCGTGCCGATGCGCATCGCGGCCTCGTCGAGGAGCGCCAGACGCTCCCGGGTCCGGTGGCGGTCCGTGATGTCGATGATCAGATCGGTGACCCCGAGGACGTCGCCGTCCGGTGCCGTCAGGACGACGGAGGAGACGTGCCAGACGTGGTCCCGGTGCGGGTCGGCGGAGGTGCGCCCTTGGTGGACGGCGTTGACGACCGGCCGGCCGCTCTCCAGGACCCCCTTGAGCCTGCGCTCGATCGCCGCGGCGTCGAGTCCGGGGAGGACCTCGCTGACGGGCCGGCCCAGGGCCTTCTCCGCGGGGAACCCGTGGATGCGTTCCAGGGCGGCGTTGACCCGAACGAAGCGCAGGTTCCGGTCGTACACGGCGATGCCGATGGGCGCCTGGGTGAAGAGGGCCTCCAGGATCGCCTCTCCCTCCGCGAGGGCCGAAGAGATTGCCGGGACCGCGACGACCGCGGTGCCCCCGCCGTCGCGCCCTCCCGGTTCGAGCAAGGGGGACATGTGGAGGACGACGTCGGGGGGGCCGCCGTCACGGCGGCGCGTGAGCACGGCGCGACGGCCCGAGGAGGACGCCCGCCCGGGTGCTCCGTCGGCAGGCCCCGAGGGCCCGGCGAACGCCTCCGGCCACAACTCGGCTGCCGGGCGTCCGACGACGTCCGCGGCGCGGCAGCCGAAGAGCCGTTCGGCGGCGGCGCTCCACGCGGAGACGACGCCGTCGTCATCGAGGACGAATCCGGCGACGTCCTCGTCGCCGGACGATCCTGAGGGGCGGCGTCCGTATGGAGCCTCGGAGGGATTGCCCATTCTCATTGTCCTGTCACGCAAGGTGACGATCCCGGCTGTCCCGGGACGCCCCGGGCGCCCGCGAGACGCCTGCCGGCTCACGGCCGCACCACAACTCAGGCTACCGAGACCCACCGACACGCGCCCGACCTGCTGCGGACGTGATCCTGCTACGGACGGTGACGGCACCGCTGCCCCGGAGTGAACGCCTCGTGCGGGCCGTTCGGCCCGTCATGCCTGGTACCAAGGGGGCCAGGCACGTGCGCGCCGAACGGGGTTACGGTCCTCGGTATGGACGCTTCGAATGCGACGGGTGAGTTCCTGCGGGCCCGCAGGCGCCGGGTCCGGCCGGAGGACGTCGGCATCGGCACCCAAGGGACGCGTCGGGTCGAGGGTCTGCGACGGGAAGACACGGCACCCTGACGGTGAAAGCAACGAGGATGACAGACAGACGAATTCCGGCGGAGACGCCCGTGCCCGGGGACGGTGTGGACCTCACTCGGGTGACCGCCAACTTCCGCCAGTACCTGCTCGGATGGGGCGAGGCGGAACGCGGCGAGGGGGACCTCGACTACTACCGCAGCGGACTCGCGACCCCCCAGTTCAACGGCGTGGTCCGGACCCACTCCCCGGACGAGGCCGGGCGGGCGGCCGCCACGGTCCGGACCCGGCTCGCCGACGTCCCCTGGTGGTGGTGGGTGGGCCCCGACAGCCCCGACCCCGAGGGAACGGCGGCCGCGCTCGCCCGCCACGGACTCGCTGAAATCGGCTCGGTCCCGGTGATGGTCCGGTCGCTCGACCGGCTCGTCGAAGCCGGGGAACGGCCGGACGGCCTGCGGATCGAGACGGTCGAGGAGCCCGCCCGACTCACGGAGTTCGTCCGCACCTACAGCGCCTCCATGGGCGTCCCGCCGGGCCTCGAGGCCGACATGGTGCGCATCGAGGCGCAGCGCCCCGACAACGCGGACATCGTCCGGATCGCCGCGGTGCTCGGCGGTCGTGTCGTCGGCACGACCGTGGTGATCACGGCCCACGGCCACGCGGGGATCTTCCTCGTCCACGTCGCCGGGACCCACCGCCGTCGTGGAATCGGCGGCGCCCTCACGGCCGCGGCCCTCCGCGTGGGGCGCGACCGCGGGATGCATTCCGCCGCCCTCATGGCCAGCCCGGCCGGTGAGCCCCTCTACCGGCGCCTCGGCTTCACGACGGTGTCCGCGTACCGGCTCTTCACCCTGCCCGCGTGAGAGCGGCCCGTGCCCCGGCCCGGGGGAGGGCCGGGGCACGGGCCGGCCGGATCACTCCCCGGAGTGGACGGCGGGCCGGCGCAACTGCACCTCGGCGCCGGTCTGCTTGAAGGACTCCGCGGACACCGGGACGAGCACCGCGTCGCGGTGGAAGTCCCGCAGGTTCGTCGACCCGCAGCTGATCATCGTCGAGGTGAGCTTGGCCCGGGTCCGTTCCACGTTGTCGTACAGGCTGCCGGCATAGGGCACGTAGCCGTCGACGCCCTCTTCGAAGACCATCTGGCCGCGCTGGCCGTAGCGGGCCGCGTTCTGCGCGCGCCGCGAGCCCTCACCCCAGTACTCCTTGTACCACTGACCGCCGATCTGCAGCTTCGGCGACGGGCTCTCGTCGAGCCGGGCGAAGTAGCGGCCGAGCATGATGAAGTCCGCCCCCATCGCCAGCGCCATCGCCATGTGCGAGTCGTTGAGCAGGCCCCCGTCGCAGCACAGCGGCACGTACACCCCGGTCTCCTGGGCGTAGGCGTCGCGCGCCTCGACCACGTCGAGCAGTGCGGAGGCCTGCCCGCGGCCGATGCCCTTCTGCGCGCGGGTGGTGCAGATGGCCCCGCCGCCGATCCCGACCTTCACGAATGCCGCGCCCGCATCGGCCAGGTAACGGAAGGCCCGGCCGTCGACGACGTTCCCCGCACCGACGAAAACCTCGTCACCGTACGTCTCCCGCGCGAATTCGAGGGTCCTCGCCTGGTACACGGAATAGCCGTCGGAGGAGTCCAGGCACAGGACATCCGCGCCGGCTTCCAGCAGGGCGGGAATACGGTCCTTGAAGTCACGGGAATTGATGCCGGCGCCCACCCGCAGACGCTTCTCGCCGTCCACGCTCGCGCGGTGGTACGTCTTGTGGGCCTGGTAGTCCCTCTTGAGCACCAAGGAGACGACCCGGCCGTCCTCGAGCAGCGGCAGCACGTCCAGGTGGTGATGCCAGATCAGCTCGTTCGCCTCGGACAGCGAAACCGAGGCCGGCGCGGTGACCAGATCGTCACGGCCCCGCATCCGGTTGCCGGCGGCCTCGGAGGTTCCGTGACGTTCCAGGTGGAAGTCGTCGAGGCTGATGATCCCCAGGAACTCGCCGTCCGGTTCCCCGTTCTCCGTCACCACGGCCACGCCCTGTTCGGTGTCGGCCAACTGCCGTGCCACCTCGCCGAGAGGCGTCTGCGACGCCACGGTGACGTCGCTGGTCCGGAAGCCGGCCTTGTGCCACTTCACCGTGCGCACGTCCGCGGCCTGGTCCTCGACCTGCTGGTTCTGGTGGATGAACGACAACCCGCCGACCTGCGCCAGCGCCACCGCCAGCGTCGGTGACGACACCGCCTGCATGATGGCGCTCACCATGGGGGTGGCGACCCGGATCCCCGGCTCCTCGCCGACCCGGTGACGCACCAGGGGCGCCCCGAGGTCCACGTTGTCCGGCGTGCAGTCTTCCGTGGTCAGGCCCGGAATGAGGAGGTACTCACTCAGGGTGCGGGAAATCTCGGGGAGGATTTTCACGTCGTCTCCAAAAAGGGCCTGCGCACCGGTCGACGACCGATGGGCGAGGCTCGCGCCGGCAGTGCGGATCGACGCCGGCCGGTAGCGCACGGTCGGAAGAATGCGCTCTGGAGATCCTGGGAGCGGGCGCACCCGGCGGGTCGGTGCACACACGCGCGGCCGAATTGACGGCGAAGGCACGACAGACCGGAATCCGCACGGTGTTGCACAGGCGCTGACTTCCATGACGCCATGCGTGATCGTACCGCACCCGGCCTTTCCCGAGGTCAGGTCGAAACGTTGGGGCGGCGTGCGAGGATCATCGCGCGACCGTTCCGACACTGCTCACCCATACGGGAAGAGGCGCCGCCTCCCCCTCGCACGACGGCGGTTCGGACCGGTCGCCCACGACGTCAGGGTCCGGCCAGGCGACCAGGCCGGGTTCCGGGTCGTCGAGGAAGTCCTTGACGATGGATTCGAGGTCGCTGGAGGGCGCGTAGGCACCGCCGAACGGCAGCTCGTCCGCGGCCACCGACCCGGTGGAGCAGCGGAGTTGCCCGGCCTGTTCGTCGTGCCACACGTAGAACGTGACCGCCCCGGCGAAACCCGTGGCGTGGACGCGTCGCCGGATGCCTTCGGCGGTCCGCTCGAAGGCGTCGACCACCTCGGCCACCGAGACCGACCGCCGGTCGTCCACCTCCGCGGACAGGCACCAGGTGTTGGTCTCCCACTCGACCCGGCGGTCGGCCGGCTCCAGCAGGAGCGGCTCGTCGGCCATCTCGGCGATCGATGTCAGCAGCACGCCGCAAGTATCCCCGGGCGTGCACGGGGAATCGACGTCTCAGGCGCTGTCGGCGTCCGTCGGGGCGCCCAGGACCTCGTCGCCGTAGACCTTGGTCACCTCGACGTCCAGAACGGTGGCGATCCGGCCGAACGACCAGTAGTAGCCCGCCACTTGAACGACCTCGACCAACTCGCGCTCACTGAGGAAGGACCGCGCCAGGTCGAACACCTCGTCGCTGACGCGGGGCTGCCGCACGACTTCGGCGGTGAGGCGGAGCAGGGCGCGGTCGGGGAGGGGGATGGCGGGGTTGTCCAGGTCCCGGGCCCGGATGAGCCGGCGGGTCGGCTCGTCGACTCCTGCGGCCTGCGCCATGGGTTCGTGCTGGGCCGCGACGAAGGCGCAGTCGGTGTACTCGGCGACCGTGAGGATCACGAGTTCGCGTGAACGGGCCGGGAGGCGCAGGGAGGTGAACTGGGCCCGGGCGAGCTCCACGAACGGTTTCACGGTGCCGGCCGAGTGGGACATCATCTTGACCATGGGGTCCGGCGGCAGCGCCGTCAGGTACTGACGGACGTCGTGGGGGAAGGACGCCGGGTCCGGGTCGGTCAGGCGGGGCATGGTGTGCTCCTGGAGTGCGTGGTCGGGGGCGTCAGCGGGCGTCGGCGGGGAGGTCGAAGCCGGTCTCGCTCAGGTGCGAGAAGCGGCCGTCCTCGGCGTGGGTGCCGAAGATCGCGATCTCGCGGTGCTGGGTGGAGCCGTCGGCCAGGGTGAGGTGGAAGACGTGCCGTTCGGCGTACGTCGTGCCGTCGCCGACCTCGTCGATGACGGTCACCGTGCCGCCGGTGATCCGGGGGCGGATGCCGGCGACCATGGCCGCGAACTCCTCGCGGGTCAGGACGTCGCCGTCGCTGCGGTGGGTGTAGTCGGGCGCGTAGTACCGGTCGAGGACCTCGTCCAGTGCGACGCCGGGCTCGGGCTCGAAGACCAGTGCCCGGAGGGCTTCGCTGATGCGGGCGCGTGTCATCCCAGGTGCTCCTTCGGGGGAGGGGTTATGTGGACCTTTGGGTCCGGATGCATCCGACCGTACCGGACTCCAGGGTCCGGTACGGCGTCCGGTGGCCTGTGGACCTCGTCACAGCCCGCGGACCGCGGCGCAAGCGGCGAGCAACCCGGTACCGCGAGTCCCAGGAAAACGAGACGACTCCCTGCCCGCCCCGCTCCGCCGCAATCTGGAGGCGTCGGAGAACGAACACCGAGACGGGAGCGACACCATGACGACGACACTGATCACCGGAGCCAACAAGGGGCTGGGGTACGAGACGGCGCGGCGCCTGATCGGGGAGGGCCACACCGTGTGGATCGGCGCCCGCGACGCCGAGCGGGGCCGACTGGCCGCCGAGCGGCTGGGGGCGTCCTTCGTCCGGCTCGACGTGACGGACGACGAGTCGGTCGCCGCCGCCGCGCGGACGATCGAGGCCGGCGGCGGCCTGGACGTGCTGATCAACAACGCCGGCATCGAGTTGCGCCGGCCGGACAACAGCGTCGTGCCCACCGTGGAGACCACCGCCGACGCGATGAGGACGACCTTCGACACCAACGTCTTCGGCGTCGTGCGGGTCCTCCACGCGTTCGTGCCGCTGCTCCGGAAGTCTCCAGCCCCGGTCGTGGTCAACGTCAGCAGCGGCCTGGCCTCGCTGCACCACGTCACGGACCCCGACCAGCCCGCCCACATGTTCCCGGGCCTGGACTACCCGGCGTCGAAGCTGGCCGTGAACATGATCACCGTCCAGTACGCGAAGGCGCTGCCGGACTTCCGGATCAACTCGGTGGAGCCGGGCTTCACCAAGACCGACCTGAACGGCAACACCGGGTTCCAGACGGTCGAGGAGGGCGCCGAGGTCATCGTCCGCATGGCGCTCGTCGGCTCCGACGGCCCGACCGGCGGCTACTTCGACCGCAACGGCGCGCTGCCCTGGTGACGGGAGGCTGTAGGCGGTATACCGGCGGGTCAAGCTGGCGCCATGACGGCGGATGCTCCCCTGGACGCAGACGAAGAGCGCCTCTGACGTGCCCTGCAGCGCGTGATGACCGCGTTTCCGAAGGCTCTGGATGACGACCTTCTGAAGTCGACCGGGCTGACGCTGTCCGAGTACTCGGTGCTGATGTTCCTGTCGGCGGCCAGGGACCGCGAACCGCGGATGATCGACCTGGCCGAGCTCACCCGCCTGTCGGCCAGCCGTATCTCACGGGTCGTCGACTCCCTCACGGCCCGCGGCTGGGTGGCCAAGCGACGGCATGAGGTGGACGCGCGGGGGAGCGTGGCGACGTTGACGTCCGGCGGCCTGGAACGGCTGGAAGCCGCCTATCCGTCGCTCCTGGCCAGTGCCGCGCAGGCGCGTCATGGACCACGTCGACTCCGCCTCCCTCTCGGGCATGGCCGTCCAGTTCGAAAGCGTCGCCGAGCACCTCGGCTGAGTGCCGGCGTCCGGCGTCCGGCGGCACAAACTCGGTGGCGGAAGCGGGCCGTCACGGACCACCATGCGGGGCATGAGCGACCAAGCGCCACGATGGACCCGGGCAACCGTCTACCCCGACATGTGGGTCGACCCGGACGACGACCCCCGCGACAGCGAAGGCCCCGGTCCGGAGGGTGAGCTCGCCACCCTTCAGGACTACCTGACGAGCTACCGCATGACCCTGCGGATGAAGTGCCAGGACCTGGACCCGCGGCAACTGGCCCGTCGTTCGGTCCCGCCGTCGACGATGTCGCTGCTCGGCCTCGTCCGGCACCTCGCCGAGGTGGAACGGGACTGGCGCAACTGGATCAGCGACGGCGAACCGCTGCCGAAGCTGTACGGCAGGCGGGACGCGGACTTCGACGACGCCGTCGCCGACCAGGCCGTGGTCGATGCCGCGTACCGCGATCTGGAACGCGAGCAGGCCGCGACCGACGCGGCGCTCGCGGCGCATCCGGACCTGGGCGAGCGCGTGGGGAAGGACGGGATCGCCATCAGGGAGCTGCTGGTGCACCGGATCGAGGAGTACGCCCGGCACTGCGGGCACGCCGACCTGTTGCGCGAGTGCGTCGACGGCAGGGTGGGGCAGTGACGGGGGCCTGAGCCCTTCCGCCCCGGCCCGGGGTCACCGCGCGGTCTGCGGGAGTCCGCACACCCGCGGGTGATCACGCGGTGGCCGCCGTCCTTTTGGCCCGGGCCTGCCGGTCCTGGCCTGCTGCTCCCGTCCTACCGGCCCCGGACGGCCGCCCGGCTCGGTACGACCATCCTGGAGGTGCCGACCAGGGTGAGCCCGGCGAGTCCCAGCAGGGGAAGGACGTGCCAGGGCGGGATCCTCAACACCTTCACCTCCGTGTGGTACCCCGTCCAGGTCGCCTCGGTGCAGAACGCCGTCGGCGAGCGCGGCGCGCACCCCCCACACCGGCGAGTTCGTGGCGGGCCCGGGCACGCGTCATCGCTTCGCCCTCACCGTCACGGGACGCGACTTCGAACTGCCCGGCGACGGCCCCTGGTCCAGCACCTACGGCGTACCGATGAAGGGACACGGCATCTTCCTGCACAACGACCCCGACGACCGCCCGGACGAGGTCTGCACCGGCACGACCACCCTCGTCTCCGGTCCCGCCCACCCCTCCTGCCTTCTGCTCCCCTTCGTACCCCGGAGCGCGCGGCAGGCGCCGTGACGGCGGGCGCGGGCCCCGCGGCGCGGAGGAACCGCTGGGCCCACGGGTTCACGTGCTCGTGTCCACGTGCTGCCACAGGATCCGGCCGCCCGCGAGGACGTGGTCGGCGAAGCGCACGCCGTACAGGACGAGGGCCACGCCGATCGCCCTGGCGACGAGGCGCTGCAGGAGCCGGTGCCGGCCGCCGATCGCCGGGACCACGGCGAACGCCTCGTTGAGGAAGCGCGTCGTACGGACCGGGACCAGGGCGAGGCAGAGGCGGAGCCCGATCATCGCGCACGCCGCCAGTACCGCGACCGGCGACGCCCCCGCGAACCGCCCCACTCCCCGCGCTCCTCCGGCGCCACCCCGCCGGGCGTCGTCAACGCCAGCGACAGGGCGGATCCCCGGGAAGCGGCGTTGACGGGGCCCGTACGCGGTACGGATCCCTGCGGCGACAGAAGATCCGCACAGCGCAGGGGAGACCCATGACCGTCTCACTGATCACCGGAGGCACCAGGGGCCTCGGCCGGGAGACCGCCCGCCGGCTGATCGAGCTGGGGCACACCGTGCACGTCGGCGGCCGCGACGCGAGCCACGGCCGTGCGGCCGCCGACGAGCTCGGCGCCCACTTCGTCCCCCTCGACGTGACCGACGACGCCTCCGTCACTGCGGCTGCGGCCGACCTCACCCGCCGGGAGGGCCGGCTCGACGTCCTGGTCAACTGCGCCGGGGCGTTCGAGGGCGTGCGCGGGGCCGAGGAGGTCACCGCGGCCGTCATGCGCCACGTCTTCGAGACCAACGTCTTCGGCGCGGTGCGGATGACACACGCCTTCCTGCCCCTGCTGGCGGTCTCCGAGGCACCCGTCATCGTCAACGTGAGCTCGGCGTTCGGCTCGTTCGGCCTGGTCACCGACCCGGGCCGCCCGGAGGCCCGCATCCTCCTGCCGGTGTTCGCGTCGTCGAAGGCGGCGCTGAACATGCTCACGGTGCAGTACGCCAAGGCCCTGCCCGGCCTGCGTGTCAACGCCGCCGATCCCGGGCTGACCGGGGCGGACCCGTTCGGAACGGGCACCGGGACCGTGGGGGAGGGCGCCGAGGCGATCGTCCGGCTGGCGACACTCGGCCCGGACGGCCCCACCGGAACCTTCTCCGGCCCGGACGGCGCACTGCCCTGGTGATCCCCGCGGTCAGCCCACGTTACGGTCCCGCCCCGCGAGCAGGCCCGCGACCAGCTGCGCCACCATCAGGACGGCCATGAGGGCCAGCGGGACCCGCCAGCCGCCGGTGTGCTCGTAGAGCGCTCCGACCAGGAACGGGACGGGGATCGACAGCAGATATCCGGCGCTCTGCGCGAAGGCGGAGAGCCGCACCACCGTCGCGCTGTTCCGGCCGCGCAACCCGATCATCGTCAGCGCCAGCGGGAAGGAGCAGTTGGCGACGCCCAGCAGCACGGCCCACACCCACGGCGCGGCAGCCGGTGCCGCCCACAGCCCCGCGTACCCGGCCAGCCCGAACACCCCGAGCACGACCGCGATGCCGCTCTGCCGCCGCAGCCTCCCCGCGAGGGCCGAGAGCGCGAAGGACAGCGGCACGCCCAGCAGTGAGGTGACGGCGAACAGCAGGCCCGCGGTCCCGGCCGACAGCCCCGCGTCCCGGAACACCTGGGGCAGCCAGCCGATGACGACGTAGGCGGCACCCGCCTGCAGGCCGAAGTACGCGGCCAGCGCCCATGCCGTGGGGGAGCGGGTCATCCGCACGCCGGGTCCTGACCCGGCGCCGGGTGGCCCGGGTGCGGGCTGCGGCGCCCGGTCCGCCGTACGGACGCGCGCCAGCACGAGCCACGGGGGCACGGCGACGGCGGCGACCACGCCCCAGGCGCCCAGCCCCCACCGCCAGTCACCGCCGAAAGCCCCGGACAGCGGCACCGTGGCGGCCGCCGCGACCGAGGCGCCCAGGTTGAGGGCCATGGAGTACAGGCCGGTCATACGGCCGACCTGGTCGGGGAAGCGCTGCTTGACCACCACAGGCAGCAGCACGTTGGCCACGGCGATCCCGGCGAGCGCGAAGGCGCTGAGCGCCAGGAACAGCGCGGTGCCCCCGGCGAGGGGCCGCAGCACCAGCCCCACGGCGACCACGGCCGTGCCCGCCGCGACGACGGCCGAAGGTCCGTACCGGCGGGCGAGCCCGGGAGCGGCGAAGCCGACCAGGGCGAAGCAGAGCGCCGGTACGGAGGTGAGCAGCCCGGCGACGGCACCGCTCATCCCGAGGGCGGCGCGCGCTTCGGCCAGGACGGGCCCGAGGCTCGTGACGGCGGGGCGGAGGTTGAACGCCACCAGCAGCAGCGCCACCACCGCCAGGCCGCCGGTGCGGGCACCGGGCCGTGCCGGGTTCCGCCGTTCCGCGGACCGGTTCGGGATCCTCCGGCGTATAATCATGGGATGAGTCTACGTCCCGTGCCGCGTCCTTCCGGTCTCTTCGAGCAGGTCGTGTCCGGACTGCGCCGCCAGATCACCTCCGGGGCCTGGCCGGTGGGCTCGCGCATCCCGACCGAGCCGGAACTCGTCCGGCAACTGGGGGTGGCCCGCAACACCGTCCGCGAGGCCGTCCGCGCGCTCTCCCACAACGGGCTGCTGGACATACGCCACGGCTCGGGCACGTACGTCGCGGCGACCAGCGAGCTCGCCGGGGTGATGCAGCGCCGCTTCGAGGACGCCGGGCAGCGAGACGTGACCGAGGTGCGCGGCGCCCTGGAGTCGGCCGCCGCCGGCCTGGCCGCGACGCGCCGCACCGAGGACGACCTCGCCCGCCTCGGCACGCTGCTGGACCAGCGGGAACGCGCCTGGGCCTCGGGTGACCGGGACGCCTTCGTGGACGCGGACAGCGCCTTCCATCTCGCCGTGGTGGCCGCCTCGCACAACGAGGTGCTGGCCGAGCTCTACGCGGACCTGGGCCAGGTCGTCAGGGACTCGCTGAAGGAGCACTTCGGCGGCCGCGCGTTGCGCCCGGAGGACTACATGGACCACGCGCGTCTGCTGGACGCCGTCCGCGCGGGCGACGCGGCCGCGGCGGCCGGTGAGGCCGCCTCCCACACCTCGGGCTGCCGGTTCGGCGGCTGAGCCCGCCGGGCCTGCGGCCCGTCAGGCCGGCAACGCGCCCGTCCGGGTGGCTTCCTCCCTGAGCCGCGCGGCGGTCCTGGTGACGTCGTAGCCGGGTCCGACGCCGTCGACGAGGATGACCTCGCCGTCGAGATGGCGGGTGCGGAGCGGAAGGATCTCCTGGTAGGCGTTCGACCCGTACCAGGCCCGCGCCCGGTCCATGTCCGGGAACTCGATCAGGACGATCGTCCCGGGCCACCGCCCCTCGACGACCTCCACGGTCGCGCCGTGGACGATGAAGCGGCCGCCGAAGGGGTCCAGGGTGTCCTGGATGCGTTCCATGTAGGTGAAGACCTCCTCGTGGGGCTTCGCGGGACGAAGGTGGCCGACGGCGTAGGCGGTCATGGCTGCTCCCTGGGGTCGTGGTGAGTGGTGTCCCGTGTCCGTCCTGCCGGACGTCCTTGATCCTGCCGGGCCCGTGCGGGCCGGTCGATGACGCCGGAGGTAATGGCGTCACGGGCGCCGATCTCGTAGACCTCGCGGCGTGCCACGGCTCGACCTCTGCCATCGCCGTCATGTGTGTCTTCATCCGGCTTGTTTGTCATCAGATGACGTGACCCTGATATCGCTCACCGGCCGGCAGCTCGGCCGCGCCTCCACCCGAGCCGACGGCGGCTACACGCTGACCGCGCCCGGCGCCGGCTCGTAC
>NZ_JBIATA010000041.1:0-69279 GCF_042891295.1 Streptomyces sp. NPDC001902
GTCCTGGAACTCCGCGACGGCCACATCACCCCCACCGACTGACCCACGTCCCGGGGCCGCCGCGCGTCCGCCGCCGGCCGGCGCGGTGCAGCGCCGCCGCCCATCGCGGCGAACCGGCCTGGTACATCGCAGCGTTCAGGCACAGGATCACCGTGAGCCGTTGGACGCGGCGCCGCCATCCAACTCGGGTTCACGGTTGGTCAGCCGCGGACACTCCCCCAACGAACCGGGCCGCCATCTCGGTGCGTTCACCGAAGAACGGTCCGTGCACGGCCGCCTCTTTCACCGCCCCGCCCGGCTTCAGTCGATGCCCTGCTCGAGCGTCCCGGCCTCGGGGACACGCTCCGGGTCCTCACTCCGTACAGGTGGCAGATCACGCTAGGCGGGGAAGGTGAAGAGGCGGTACTGCGATACCTCGACGAAACCGAATCGCCGGTACAGCGGCTCGCCGGCCGGGCTCGCGGCGAGTGCGGCCAGCCCCATACCGCGATCTCGGCCCACACGGAGCGCCGCCGCCGTCAAGGCTGTGCCGATGCCGTGTCGTCGGTGCGTGTCCGCGACATGGACGAGGAAGATCCCGGCCACGTCGTGGGCTGCGATCACCACGGTCGTCCCGACGACACGGTCATGGAGAACCGCCGCCAGGCGGACGATGTCCGCGTCGTCCCGACGCTGCGACTCGATCCGCACGATGTCGGGTTCGAGGCTCGGTGCGACGCCCATGGAAGCGCTGTAAGTGCGTACCAGCTCTGCCAGCTGACCGTGATCGGTCGCCTCTTCGATCCGCAGGCCTGCCGGTGGCTCCATCGGATCGACCGACTGGTCGAGCGGTCTGACCATCACGGGGATCGTTGTGAACTCCCTCGCCCCACGCTCGGCGAGGGCGGACGACGTGCCTGCGGGGCTGTCCGGGCCGACCCACCACCACCAGGGCACTCCCGCGAGCCGGTCCCGCGCGATGGCGGTGGACTGCTCCACCGCATCCAGGGAGCGGACACGGACCACTCCGTTGAACTGTGGCTGAGCCAGCCCGCTGCGGAAGTACTCGAGATCGCCGTCAGTGCGGTCCGCCATGCCCCATCCGGTCAGGTATTGCCGGAAGTTGGCGGTCACGCAGGCCATGCTCCCGGGGTGCCACAGGTCTTGCGGGACCCTGCCCGGAGATGTGCCCGCCGCGAGCGGTTCGTCAGCTCTGCTTGATACGTCCGTCATGGGTGTTACCTCTGTCCGAAAGCCTCGGACCTGAACGGCCCGAGGGTATCTCGTGGCTTGTCCGGCCGGCTTCACATCAATGCCTTGCCGACCGCGTGATCCAGCCGTGGGGTCGTTGTCTCCGCGCCCGGCGTTGCCGGTAGCCACCGACGGTGCCGGCGGCTGCGCCGAGTGATTCGTGACCGCCAACGCCGCTCAGGCTCCGGCAGTGCGGTGCGCAACCTGTCCGGCACAGCCATTCATCGATCTTGCATGTCAGGGCACCACGATTCGGTAGTCCGAGACGGGCCGGTATCCGATGCGCTGGTAGACGCTGTTGCTCGTCGGGTTGGCGAGGTCGGTGAAGAGAAGTACGTGTTCCGCACCGGCGTCGCGTGCTGCTTGGGAAACGGCTGCGGTGACGGCGGAGGCGTAGCCCCGGCCGCGCTGTTCGGGCGGGGTGTAGACGGGGGTGAGGCGAGCCGTGCCGGCCACTACCGACGTCATGGCGGCCATGGCCACTGGTTCGTCCCCGACCGTCCACAACCGCCAGCCGCCCCGGCTCATCCGCTCGTCGATGAATGCGTCGAGATCCGCTCCGAGCGAGCCGGCTTCCGTGACGAAACGGGTGCACCACTCGCGGAGAAGAGCCAGGTCACCGCCCGTCGCCGTCCGCGGTGCCCCCGGCGGTGCGACGCCAGGGCGCACAAGCCGGCCAAGACGATAGAGGCGGAGATGCGGTCCGCTCTTCGGTGCGGAGCCGGTGGTCGTCCGCCACGCTTCGGAGAAGGCACGGACCGATGAGTCGTCGGCCAGGAGCTGTGCAAACGGCTGGGCTTGGGTGGCCAGGAGTCCGGCCAGGTGCGTTGCCGCGGCCTGGGAGAGACGGCTCGCGGTCAGCATGTGCGGTGGCATCCACACGAACGCGGCCGTCGTCGCTGTTTCATCCGCTTCCCGCCACCAGCCCAGCACCGTGGGCGGCTGTTTGCCCCCGGACCGCAGCTGCTCGATCGTGTCGAGTCCGGACAGCAGCATGGTGTGCAGGTCGGGACGTGCGGCGAGGAATGCCCCCGCCTCGGAACGAAACACTTCGGGCTTGTCCGTGATGAACCAGGTCACGAGATCGCACCTCCTGCTTGCCTGGCCTGCGGCAATGCGCGGAGCCGCGGGGAAACGGTTGGGGCCCGCCGGCCGCAGCAGACGCGACTGGCGGGCGGTAAGGGCGGCCGGCTCAGGGCAGGCTGAGTTCGTGCCTGATGAGCTCGGCGAGCGCGGAGGGCTGCGACAGGAAGGGCGAGTGCGAACTGTTCAGCCGCAGAGTCCTGTCGGCGCGCTTCGCGAAGAGTTCCTGGACGAAGGGCGGGATGGCGCCGTCTGCTTCGCAGATGATGTAGGTGCTCGGAATCGTCCGCCAGGCGACCGCGGTCAGCTTCTGGGTGGTGGCGGCGTAGGACTGGTAACCCAGGGCTGCCGCCGCCTTCTCGGCAACGCTCCTGTCCACGTCGCCGTAGAACACGTCGACCGGGTTCGCGACGGTCAGGAAGTCGCCGACGCCCTCCTGCCGGTGGAACTCCCACCAGAGTGCCGGGTCGCCGCCCGCGCTCGACAGCAGGGAGTCCCCGGCGTCGAGCTGGAACGCGGCGAGGTAGACGATGCTCTTGACGTTGGGCGCATCGGCGAGCGCCTGGGTGGTGGGGACGCCACCGTAGGAGTGCGCGACGACGACCACGGGCCCGCCGATCGCCTCGACCGCGGCCCTGATGGCTGCCGCGTCGGAGTACATGTCGCCCAGTGCCCTGGGATCGTCGCCACACGAGGTGAGGGCCACGGTGCGGACGTCGATGCCGGGCAGGGCATCGACGAGGAATTGCAGATGCTCGGGCTTGTGCCACGCTCCGGGCACCAGCAACAGCGACGGCAGGGTCATTCGAACCTCATAGGGCAGGTGATGCGTTGGGCATGATGTGCGGGCCCATCATGTAGGCCCTCACTGCGCAGCGTCCACGTGATAGATGTCACTAATGATCTATAAGTCTGGATCCAGGTCCGGCGCCTGTCCACCACCCGCACACGAGGCCAGGACCGACCCACCGGAAGAACCGGCGGCCCGTCACAAAAGCCCGCGGCGAGGCTGTTGGGCTTCAGGCAGGGCCCGCCCGGGCCGGGCTTGGGGGGCGCACTGCACGGTCCAGCGTCCGGAGCCCTTCCGCTCGGCGGCGTCGGCAACGCGGAGGCTCTCACCAACCGGCAGCTGCGGACGGCCGGATTCTGGGCACCCACGCACGGGCACTTTAGATTAAGCTCACCATCTAACACGTCACATCTACTGAAGAAGGAGGACGACCATGTCCACACAGAAGCCCGGGACAGCGCTCGTTACCGGCGCGACCGCAGGTCTGGGTGCCGCCTACGCCGAGGAGCTGGCGGCGCGGGGGCACGACCTGCTCCTCGTCGCTCGAGACCAGGCGCGGTTGGAGTCTTCCGCGGCGAACCTTGCGGAGCGTTTCGGCATCGGGGTTTCGGTGCTGAGCGCCGACCTGGCCACACCGAAGGGCATGCGCAGCGTGGAGGAGCGCCTGGCGGCCGACCTCTCGATCGACATGCTGGTGAACAACGCCGGCAGCGCCCTGTTCGGCCCCCTGTCTGCGGCGGACCCGGACCGGCTGGAGTGGCTGATCACGCTCAACCTGACCTCCGCCACCAGGCTTGCGGCTGCCGCCGCACGGGCGTTCTCCAGCCGGGACTCGGGCACGATCGTCAATGTGTCGTCCGCCCTCGCCCTCAACATCCTGCCGGTGGGTGCGGCGTACAGCGGGACCAAGGCATATGTGATCGCGTTCAGCCAGGCCCTGGCGCAGGAGTTCGCCGGTTCCGGTGTCCGGGTGCAGGTGGTGGTGCCGGGAGCACTGGAGACGGCGATCTGGGACGGCTCGGGCATCGAACTGGACCAGTTGCCCAAGGAGGCCGTCATGGCACCCCGCGACGCCGCGCGGGCCGCGCTCGCCGGTCTCGACGCCGGCGAGCTGGTCACGATCCCCTCGCTGCCGGAGTACGCCAGGTGGGAGGAGTACGAGAACGCCCGCCGGGAACTCGTCCCGGGCCTGTCCCTCACGCGCCCCGCCGGACGCTACGCCGGCTGACATCCGGGGCAAGCACGCTCTTCGCCAGGGCCGGGGGCCAACCGCCCCCGGCGCTGCCCCTTCGCCCCCTGCGCCTTGGGGTGGGAGCCGACATGACGGCCGGCTGTTCGCCGTACAGCACCTCGGCGAAGAGTCCTTCCGCTTCCCGACCCGGCGCGGTGGGACCCGGTCAACGAACTGCCACCACGCCCCATGGGGCCCGGTCTCGCCCCTCCGAGCGGGCAGCGTCGTGCGGAGGTCCGTGGGGTCCGGTGGCGGAGCCGGCGCCGTGGATGTCAGTGGTCCCTTGGAGACTGTCGTCCGTGATCCACCCAGATGATGTCGATTGGACGACCGGCCACCTGCCCGGTCAGGTATGTGGGGTCCCGGGCCATCTCGGGAACATGCTCTCACCGGAGCCCGCGGTACGGACCAAGGCGTTTGAGGAGTTCTGTGCGGAGGCCCACGACCAAGGAGCCGTCGACCCGTGCACCGCAGCGAGCTTGCCGTTCCTGTTCGACATGGTCGATGACCCGGCCACCCCCGAGCGGGCAAGGATCATCGGGCTGCTCCTCAGCATTGGGCACGAAGCTCAGGGCCGTGACGCTGAGGGCAGCTACTTCACGGTGAACGGAGTCGAGTCGACTGCTCACGTCGACATCACTGCCGAGATGACCGAGCGGGCGGATGCCTTCGTCCGTTACGCGGCGGACCCGGATCCGTTGGTGCGCCGCCCGGCGATAGAAGCCGTCGGCCTCTTCCTCGCCGACGGCGGGCGTGCCGCCCGCATCCTGGTCGAGCGCCTGCCGGCCGAGGACGGGATCGTGGAGCGGTTGCTGGTCGTCCGCACGCTCGCGCGTCTGGCCGTCCGGCTGCCGGAGACGAGGACGACCGTGGCAAGCTGGCTGGACGAGCTGATCGACGGCCCCGAACGGTCCCACACCGACGCCCCTGTCCGGCTCTCAGCCCTCACCCACCGGGCCCTGATCGACTCGGACCGGGACACCGCCGACCTCGCCCCTCGCGCGATCACCCTTCTGCGGGAAAGCACGGTGGCCCCGACCGCCGTGAAGCTGTGCGACGGATGCCGGGACTGCCAAGCGTCCTCGCACGTCCGCGGCCGCGATGTCGCCCCCACGATGCGCCCCGCTCATCTGGCCGTCGACTGGTTCGACCCCGACCACCTCTGGGAGGAACACTCCCCGGTCAGCAGCGTCCTGCGCACCCTGCACACCACCTTGGGCGACCGGATCGCGGATCGTACGGCCCTCCTCGTCGCGCAGTTGACCAGTCCCGACGCCGCCACCCGATACGACGCCATCGACATGGCGAAGGACCTCCCAGGCCCCCTGCCCCGTCTGGTGCTGACGTCTCTGCTCGACCTGCTCCCGGACGACTGGGCCGCGGCCCGCATCATCCAAGGCGGATTCAGCAAGAGGTGGGGCGGCCGCCTCAGGGTCGCACCCGAGGACACCGAACTCCTCCTCGACACCCTCTACGACCACATGGCCAACCTGAGCACCGCCTACGGTCCGGACGTCTGGGCAACCGACAACGCCCTCATCCGCAAGGCCTACCAAGAGGCGGTCATGACCCTGGCCGACCATCGCGACCCCCGTGCCATCCCCGATCTGATCCGCTCCCTCGAAACCCGTGTCGACGACTGGCGGGTCCTCTACGGCGTCGGCGGCTACCCACAGGCCGCGGACCGGCTCGTCCCCCTCCTCGCCAACGGCCTGCGACTCATCGATCCCGACCACCCGCACGCGCCCATCCCCGCCGGCCTGTACCTGTCGTGCCTGGCCGAGTTGAAGGACCCCATCGCCATACCCGTGATCACGGACACGCTCAAGTGGGCCGTCCAGCACCAAAGCTGGGCCGTGGTGACCAGCGCCCTCGACGCCCTCGCCACCTTCGGACGCGACGCGCAACCCGCCCACACCATCGTCCGCCCCTTGACCAACGCCCCTGACGACGCGGTGCGCGCCGCGGCCCGAGCCACGCTCGACGCACTGACCGACCGACAAGCACCCCGCCCCGCCCGGTCGAAGCCCACGCAGGAACCGCCCTGCTGAACCTGCTCGACGCGACTCGCCGTGTCACTGAGGTCGTAGGAGTGGAGTCGTTGGGGTGAGGCCGGTTTCGGTGAGGCCGCCGTCGATGAGGTCGCTGCGGTACTGGATCTTTCGGAGGCCTCGGCGGAGTGCGCGGATGAGGTGGTCGGGGTCGGTGGAAGCGGTGTTGGCCTGGCAGCTGCGTCGCGGCACTGACCAGATGCCCCCGGCCGGGTTCAGGTCGGGTGCGCAGGGCGGCAGGTAGTGGGCGGTGAGCCAGTCCTGGCTGTTGATGAAGGCGCGCATCCAGGCGTCCTTGTGCACGTTCAGGTGTCACCACGTCAGCCGTCCACTGGGCTGCACGCACTGCCGGCCGCGGGGCGGCCAGGCGGGCGGCGACGGAACCACGTCACGGCCGGGAACAGCCGGGGAGGGGGTCATCCACTCGCCACCAGTGGCGATGACGGCCAAGCGCGGGCCCGCCGGGTCAGGCGCGGCGGGACAGACCACGCGCTCAGGACGCCGTGCCGCGGGGCGTCAAGCGGTTCAGGACACTGGGGTGGCGTGCACGTCAGCCGGTTGCCGGCTCGCCACTGTCGGCGGCCCTCGCCACCGCTGCATGTGCCGCCTGCAGGATCTGCTCCGACAAGGGCGTGCCTGCGGTGGCACGGGCAAGAAGTATGCCGCCGACGAGCGTGGCATAGGCGGCCAGGCCGGCGTCACCAGGCGCGATCCACCCCGCGAGTTCCTGGACGCCCCTGGCGTAGGTGTCCCTGTGCTCGGGCTCACGCGCGATGTCGCCCGCGAAACCGGCTGCGGGACAACCGGTGCCAGCGTTGTCGCGATGCTCGACAGAGAAGTAGGACTCGAGCAGCGACTGCCACGCCGCCTGATGCCCCCCAGCCTCGTGGTCCAGGGTCACCAGGTCTTGCAGGTTGTCGGCGAACGCCTTGGCGGTCGCCTCGTCGACCAGCGCGGCTTTGGAGGCAAACTGCTTGTAGAAGCCGCCTTGAGTGAGCCCGATCGTCTTCATCACATCCGCGATGCCGACCTTGGCGACACCGTCCTCACGGAACAGCCGAGAAGCCGCGGCCACCGTTCGTTCCCGGTTGGCCTTCGCTTCCGCTTGCGATACGCGACTCATGTACCACCCTCCGTAATACCGACTGGTCATCTGCCCCGCCGCAGGCTGTGACGACGACCAGCGGGCTGACACCCCGACCCTAAGATTATGCCTGCTGTCTATCGCCTGCCACAGTCGCCCGTCGGCCACAATCCCGCCGGACGGCGGCATGCATGTAAGATGGTGACTACAATCCAACATCCGCGTTGCCACCCTGGGCGACCGAGGTGGGCACCCACCCGCTCAAGCACCCTTGCGTCACGGCAACCGGAAGGCGAGGAAGACGGCGACAAACGCGGAGCCCTGGAGGCATCCCGCGGCCACTACGGCGAACAGCCCTCACCCGCGGGTCGCTCCGCCATCGTGCCCACACGAAGGGGACTTCGTCACCGGAGGCACGGGCGAAGCGACGTTCTCACCGTAGCCGCCGGGGACGGTCTGCCGCGCCATGCGTTCCGGCCCGCACGACACCGGAGGCTGTGGCCCGCAGGGGCCGTCGAGGGTCCTTCCCGTCGCCGTCAGCGGACGGCCGACCCGAGTCGCATGCGGAACCGCCATGGCCACATCGGCCCTCAAGGCCGCGCGACCCAACCCGTCACCCAAACCTCAGCAGACCCTGGCGTCATCCAATTGCGCTTCAAACTCCCGGTACTGCAGCGTGAATGGGTGCCACGTCGCACCTGCTGCGCCGGGCCGGACGAGAGAGAACCGGCTCGCTTGACGCGCCGAACCGCACGTCGCACAGTTGAATCGCATATCGGTAAACCACTTCCATCATACGGAAAAGCAAAGGACGGCGGAACTGTGATCCAGCCAGAGCCGCACGTGTACCGAAGGCGTCACAGCACCGGCGTGGCCGGACGATCACCGGTTTAACCGCCGCCCCGCCAAAAGGACCGTGCGCCGGGGCGCACCGCCGGCCCACTCATTGGGCCACAACTCACCCCCTCCACGCCGCGATGGCACGAAAGCCGCGCCATGTTGATACGACGCAGCCCTTCCTGGAAGATCAGGTCACTCCCCCGACTCGTGATGCACATCTCCCCGCGCGTTCCCGTCACCAAGCGCGCGGCCGACGACGGGACCCGTTCGCTCCCGGCATCCGGCCCCGAAGTCCCCCAGCGGCCGAAAGCCCATGGCCGCGGCACCGGGCCCTTGGGCATGCGCGGCCACGCAGTGCCTCCGCTCCTGCTGATCGCGGCCATCACCTCGGGTGCGTCGTTCGCCCCCCTTGCGGTTCACCTGTCCCCACTGCTCGTGGCGGCCCCCACGTGCACGGGAACGTTCGCACGAACACGCTTCACGGCCGTCGTCGCGCTCATGGCGGCCGCGGCAGTGCTCCTCGTGGACCGCCACGACGGCCTGCTCCACTCACCACTGCTGCCCATTCACATCGGGGCGGTGCTCATGGTCTCCGCGTTCGTCATCGCCTCCCGGGCCCTGCATGACCGCGACTTGCGGGAACTGGCCCAGGTACGTGCCGTGTCCGAAGCAGCGCAACGAGTGCTGCTACGGCCGATCCCCCCGGAGCTGGGCCCCTTCCACGTCGCCTCGATGTACCGCGCCGCAACGGCACACGCGCTGGTGGGCGGTGATCTGTACGCCGCCGCCCGCACCGGCCACGCCACACGCGTCCTCATCGGAGACGTCCGCGGAAAAGGCCTTCCGGCCATCGACGACGCCTCCGCCGTCCTGGGCGCATTCCGTGAGGCAGCCCAGCAGCACCGCACACTCCCGGAACTTGCGGCCTCCTTGGAACGCAGCGTCCGCAGGCACCTGGGCGAGCTGACCCGTATCGCCCCCGACAGCAGCGAGCGGTTCATCACCGCGCTGCTGATCGAACTCCCCGACGACGAAGACGTTGCCAGAGTGGTCAGCTGCGGGCACCCGCCGCCTCTGCTGCGCCAGGGCGACCAGGTCACCTTGCTGCCCGTGACCCGGCCCGCCCCGCCGCTGGGGCTTGCAGCAGACACGCCCAACGCCTTCTGCCTCGACACTGTCGCCTTCGGTCCCGGAGACACCCTGCTTCTCTACACCGACGGCCTGGCCGAGGCCCGCGACTCCGGCGGCGAGTTCTTCCCCGTCCTCGACCGTGCCGATACCTGGACGTGGGACTGCCCCAGCCGCCTCGTACAGCACGTCAGCCTCGATGTGGACCGACACGCGGGCAGGAACCTCCAGGACGACCTGGCCCTTGTCGCTGTCCATCATCCAACGCATCCCGTCCACGCCGGACAGGCGCCACCGTGAACGTCCACAGCCCGAAGACCCGTACGCCGCGCAAAGACCCCGACCCTTGCGCCACAAGCATGCGCACCGTCTCGCAGGCACTGCGCACCACATCAGAAGGGACGGTGACGAGGATGGCCGCACCCAGACTCCTCCTGCTCCGGCACCCGAGCGCACTGCTCGCCGTCTATCTCGCCGCGACCTGCGCACTGCAACTGGATTCCTCTGCAGTGGGCTTGGTCCGCTGGTCGGACTACTCGGTCCTGGCACCGCTGATGGCGGCAGCCCTGCTACCCCTCAGGCACACCTTGATCGTCGGAGCTTCCACGCTGGCAGCCAGTGTGGCCATCTACGGTTTCGCGATTCCAGGCGTGTCGGAGGGAGGCCGGACGGTTGTCATCTCCGCAGCCCTCCTGTCCCTGGGCATGAGTCTGGTCATCTGCCGAGTCCGGCTCCGCGAGAAAGCCGGGTGCGTCTTCGCTGTACGCCCCGGAGGCGGTGTGGAGACGGGCCGCGTCGTCTCCGCACCACGTCAGGCCGCCGGCGATCCATGCGCCTCCCTGCCGGCGGGTGGACTGCCGCCCGGGCGCTTGCCGCAACCCGCCGCCGTGGAGCTCGCATACTGTCGGGCTGATGACAGAAGGCCACCGCAGGGTCATTGGCTGGACGCGATCCCACTGTCCGGAGCCCGGGTGGCTCTGGTCGCCGGCAGCGTGGCCGAGGACGGAGACCCAGCCCCCACCCTGGTCCCCGAACTTCGCGCCGCGGTACGGACGCTGGCGGACATCGACGTGCAACCGGACGAGGTGCTCACCCATCTCCACGACGTCATACGTCGGTTGCGGCCGGACGAGAGTGCCCGTGACGTGACGGCGAGCTGCCTGTACGCCGTCTACGACCCCGTCACCGCAGAGTGCACCCTCGCTTGCGCCGGGCATCCTGCGCCCTCCGTCATCGTCCCCGATGGTGTGATCACTGCCGTCGACCTTCCTGCTGGAGTACCGCTCGGTCGCACCCGAGCGAAGGTCGGGACCGCCGAAATCCGGCTCCGGAAAGGCAGCGTGCTCCTGCTGCACACGCACTCCGTCGAGCCACCCGACTCCGAGACGAAGACCGATGGGCTCAAGGTGCCCGAACGCATCGTCGAGCCGGAGTCCTCGCTCACAGACACCTGTCGTACTGCTTTGGAGGCCCTTGTGGCAGCGGGAGCGCCACGCCAGTTGCGCGTGCTCGCCGCCCGTACCCGCACGCTCGACGGCACCACCGTGGCAACCTGGAACCTCCCGGCCGACCCGGCGGCCGTCTCCGCCGCACGAAAACATGTCACGGCCAAAATGAGGACATGGGGATTGGACGGGGCCACCCCCACCACTGTCCTCATCGCCAGCGAGCTGGTCACCAACGCCATCCGCCATGCCCAGCCACCGGTACGTCTCCGCCTGATCCGCTGCGCCACAGGCCTGACCTGCGAGGTCACCGACGGCAGCACCACATCCCCGCACCTTCGACGCGCCCGCACCTTCGACGAAAGCGGCCGGGGACTGTTCATCGTTGCCCAGCTCACCCAGCGCTGGGGAACCCGCCATCACCCGCAAGGCAAGACCATCTGGGCCGAGCATTCCTACCAGGCTGACGAACCCGTAGGGGAGGAAGAGCAGGCCCTGCAGGCCGAGCTCGCGTAATGACCCCCACCCACGCAACACCCTCAGACGGGCCCGCCGGGACCCCGGGGACCGGACAGACGGGTCCGGCCCCCTGGCCCCGACACCGTTCCGGTCCTGAGGGGCGAACCTCGTCAGCCGGGCAGGATGTTGTGGTTGACCCGGAACATGTTGGTCGGGTCGTACGCCTTCTTCGCAGCCGTCAGACGCCGGTAGCGCTCCGCGCCGTAGACCTCGCTCAACCGCTCGGGGTCGGTGGCCTCTTCGACGGAGAGGAAGTTGACCATCCTGCGCCTGTCCGCCCAGGGCTCCATCGCGTTCATCACCTCTTCGAGTTTGCCGCTCAGGAACTCGGCCCGGTCCGGGGCGCCCACGCCGAATCCGAAGAGGACGAAGGGAAGCCCTCGGCTGGAGACGGCGTTGGGTACCGCGGGCTCACGGTCGAGCGCACCGCCGAGCATGCGGATCTCGACGCTCACCAGCGGGGAGTCCGACCCGGGGCCGAGCAGTTCGACCAGCTTGTCGGCCGCCTCGGCGGGGAACGCGCGCAACATCGTCGTGCGGTCGTAGTACGGCATCGGCCCCGGCGGGTCCATGTGGATGGCGCCCATGGCGGTGTAGGGCATCTCACCCACCGTGTCGATGAGCGCCGGGGCGGCCGCGCGCAGGGGTGCGACCAACCGCTCGCCCTCGGCCACCGGACCGAGGAAGGCGAACCGCACGTGCACCACGAACGCCCCCCTCAGCGGCTCCGGCAACTCCGGCAGCGGAGGGAGCCGTTGCACGGCCACCGAGGAGGACATCTCCTCCGGCACGTCCGACTGCCAGGTGCGCCAGGTGTGCAGCACATCGGCGAGTCGTTCGCCGGGGAAGTAGATGCCGCCGCCGTAGAAACGGGTCAGCGGGAACAGGTCGAACTCCAAGGCGGTGACGACGCCGAAGTTGCCCTTGCCTCCGAGCAGGGACCAGAAGAGTTCGGGATCACTGTGCGCCGTGACATGTCGCAACTGGCCGTCGGCGGTCACCACCTCCAGCGAGTGGACGTGGTCCGCCGCGTATCCCCGGCTCCGGCCGAAGACCGGACTGAGTCCACCCCCGAGGGTGTAGCCGGCCACGCCCACCAGCGGAGCCGAGCCGCTCATCGGGGCCAGGCCGAGGTCGGCGGCCCGGTCGATCACCTCCTGCCAGATCACTCCGGCCTCGACCCGTGCGCTTCGCCGGCCGGCGTCGACAGCGATGCCCTTCATGCGCCGGGTATTGATCAGAACCCCGCCCCGGGCAGGGTGGACCTGTTGGTGCCCCGTGGTCTTCACCGTCACAGACCGGCCCTGGCGGGCCGCGAAGCGGATCGCCGCCTGTACGTCGGCCGCGTTGGCGGCACCGACCACGAGCGCGGGCTCCAGGGGGACGTTCAGGTTGTAGATCTGGCACTCGGCGTCGTAACCCTCGTCGCCGGGCAGCAGAACCGGACCGCTCACCAGCGATGCGAGTTCGGCCGCCTCCGCCGACGAGACCCGCGCGAACGGAGCGTCAAAAGTCATGGGATCCCTTGTGAAATGGTGCCGCAAGGTGAGCGGGCAACTGCCCGCGGGGTCATCCCGCGCGTGCGGACCGGAGCTGCACGGGGGCGAGGAGGGGACCAGGTTCCTGGCGGCGGACAACACTTTTACATTATATATAGCATCTAAGTTGCCTTGATGCAGGCACCGAGGACCCGGCCCTCCGCACCTGGCCCGACCGGCCCGTCGGCCGGGCCCCGCCTCGCCGGGTGTGCGTGCGACGCCCGTCCACCACTTCAGCAGGGCGGACCGGAGACGGGGCACTCGGACAGCGGCTGATCAGGCGTCGGCGCGCAGCGGCTGCAGGGCCTTCGACCAGCTGACGACCTGGTCGAGCATGGCCTCCACGGTCGGCTGGTGGTGCGGGCCCGGCTTGAAGACGCTGTAGTTCTCGAAGTCGGCCAGGAGGGACAGCGCGACCTGCGCACGCACCGTGGCGATCTGCAGCTCGCTCGCGATGAGGCGGAGGTGCTCCACCGCGCGGGTGCCACCGCCGGAGCCGTAGCCCACAAAGCCCGCGGCCTTGTTGTTCCACTCCGCGTACAGGTAGTCGAGCGCGTTCTTCAGGGCGCCCGTGGTGGAGTGGTTGTACTCGGGGGTGATGAACACGAAGCCGTCGAACTCGGCGATCCTCGACGCCCACGCCCTGGTGTGGTCGTTCTGGTACTGCCCGAACGACGGGGGCAGCGCCTCGTCGAGGAGCGGCAGCGGATGGTCCGCCAGGTCCACGAGCTCGAACTCCGCATCGGAACGCTGCTTGGCGATACCGAGAACCCAGTCCGCCACGGCGGCTCCGTTGCGCCCTGGGCGGGTACTTCCGAGGATGATCGCGATCTTGGTCATGTCGTGCCTTTCGTCGGTACGGCGCACGTCAGGCACGGAAGTTGTGCCCGGCACCGGGATGTGACGCGCGTCGCAAGCCCCGGCGGTTCCGGTGTGGAGTCCACCGAGAGGGTTACCGGGAGCCGGGTGAACCTGCTCCCCACCGAGGGGAGCGCACCTCACGGGGCATCCCCCTCGTCGCGTAGCTCGCAGGCTCGGCGCCAACGACGTCGTCGGCGGGGACAGTAGGGCGAAGCAATCGAGAAGGGCAACCGGGGTGAAATGCCCGATGTATCCAGCGATGGGCGCAAGTTGCGGGCCGGCGCACTGCGAAAGTCAGGCGCCGGTGAGCCGCCCGTCGGTCGCCTTCATCCGCCGTATTCGCCCTCCGCCGGGGGTGCGTGGTGTCAGCAGCACGTCATACGGCTGGGGCGCCGGCACTCAGGCGGCCGACTCCTCGAGGCCAGGCCCCACCCGGATCCTTGCAGGGCAAGGCAAGCCGGCAGACGGATCCGTGCACACCAAGGCAAGACGATGACCAGCGTGCCGCTTACCTTGGCAACACCGAAGATCGTGCGCTCTGGTCACCCGACGACAATTCCGAAACGCGTTGTGTTCGCGCACGAGATGGCAGGCGGGTGGCCGGGTCGCGCTGGGTCGTCATCGACGCCCCACCGCTCGACCGGCGTGTTCAGCGCCTCGTCTCGTACCTGGTCAGGACCACGCCGCCGGGAAACGTCCGTGTCTCCAACAGGTTCAGGTTCGCCCAGCTGTCCAGCGCGGTGAAGAACGGTGTGCCGCTGCCCACCAGGACCGGATGGGTGACGATCGCGTACTCGTCGATCAGCCCGGCCCGCATCGCCGCCCCGGCGAGCGCTGCGCCACCGACCCTCATCGGCCCACCGTCCTCGGTCTTGAGCCGAGTGATCTCCGCGACCGCGTCGCCGGTGACCAGGCGAGTGTTCCAGTCGACCTTGTCGACCGTCGAGGAGAACACCACCTTCGGCGTGTCCCGCCAGTTCCGCGCGAACTCGATCTGCGCTGGGGTTGCGCCCGGCTGCTGGTCGCCGGTCGGCCAGTAGCCGCTCATGGTCTCCCACAGCCTCCGCCCGTACAGCAACAGGCTGACCGCCCGCTCCTGGTCGAGCCACCACTGGAACAGCTCGTCGCTCGGCGCGCTCCAACTGAGGTCGTCGCCGGGCGCGGCGACATAGCCGTCCAGGGACAGGTTCATGCCGTAGAGCAGTCTCCGCATGGCGCCAGCCTTCCGTCAGTCGGTCTCGGAAGTCTAGACGCGCCTTGACCCCGAATCCTGGACACGGGTCATGCGGCCGGTGTGAGCGTAGTTGGTGCCTCGCACACCCCGATGTAGGCCGTGGGCCCCGGCGACGGTCAGGGCGATCCGGGCTTCAAGCGGGGCCGTGCTGTTGCCGGGGGAAGTCCGTTCAGTCTGCCGCTTGTCCCGATCGCCACTCGCGGGGGCTCATGCCGTACGCCGCTTTGAACACACGACTGAAATGGGGTGCGCTGGCGAACCCCCACCGGTGCGCGATCGCCTCGATCGTCATGAATCGATGCACGGGCGATGCCAGTTCCCTCTTGCACTCTTCGAGGCGCTGAGTCCTTATCCAGTCCCCCAGTGCGATTCCCGCCCGGGACAGGGTCAGGTAGAGCTGACGTACGGAAACGTGATGCTCGGCGGCGATACGTGCGGCAGTCAGGTCGGATTCCGCCAGATGGAGACGGACGTATTCCTTGACGCGCTGAAGAAGTGTGCTGTGCAGGGGCCCTCTGGCCAGGTCGTCACGGTCGAGGCTCGTAGTGGCCACCGCCCTGATCAGGTCGACGCAGGGCTGCGCGAGCAAGGCGGCCTCAGCCTCGCCGACAGCGACCTGGTCACGGGCCAACCGAGCGAAGAACGCTGCTGCGGCACCTACGAGCGGGCGCTCCGAGCCGATTCGCGCACCTGCGACCTGACCGAGCAGGGACGATCGGAGCCCCAGGATGTGCGTGGGAACGCGAACGACGACCGCACGCACGGTGCCGCCGAAGAATATCTCATAGGGCTTCGCATTCTCGATCACCGTGAGCTCGCCCGCCCGGATCACTCCCTGCTTGCCTCCCTGCCCCAACCGGGTGACCCCCGTTTGCTGTAGAACGACGAAGACATGCGGCACCATGTCCTCTTTCACAGAAACGGTTGCCCGCCGGAGGCCGGCCACGTTCCAGTCGATTCCCGAGACTTCCACCGCACCGACCGTGTTGATGTTCGCAACTGCCCTCAGGCGCATCGGGTCCGAAGGAAGGTCCACCTCTATTCTGCCGTTCACCGACCGCGAGAGTTCACGGATGGCATCCACGCGATCACCGGGAGCCAGCGAATTCACGTCAAACCGGATTGCCATGCGAGCTCTCTCCCAAACCGACCGCGGACAGGCGTTGCCAGGTAGGTCTCCCACGGTACAGCGGCCAGTGGCCTACGCCGCGATGTGCGTCATATCGTGCACGCTTGAATTCGCGTGGCCTTGCTGTATGCCTGCGGACAGGGAGGACCGGATGGGCCCCAGCGATGAGTGCCGCGGATCGCCGGTCAGAAGGGAGGTTGCCAGTCACTCCGATGCGCCTTGTAGCCGGGCGGGGGCCAACATTCCGCTTGCCCTGGATAAGGCCATTGGCGGCCCACCCATTCACACTCCGGGATCGCACCTTCCCAGTCGTCGGTGCACCGCTCGGCCCAGGTCCGGCCCACCATGACCGGCCGGGTCACCGTGCCCCGGGCGACGTCCTGTACCCGCACCACCAGACCGAGCCCGTTGACTCCCGTGTTCCCCCGCGGACCGTAGGACAGATCCAGGACCCCGCACCGGTCGGCGTGCAGGGGGAACCGTTCCACATCGGCGGGGGCGCAAGCGGTCAACTCCCGGCCCCAGAGCGTCACCTGGGGCCCGCGGACCGCGTCGACCGCGACGCAGAACAACCGGCCGTCGATGAAGTAGGCGTACACGGCGGGTTCGGCACACGCGTTGCCGAACTCCACGCCAAGCGTTCCCGGAAACGAGGGGGCAGCCTGGAACCGACGCAGCTCGGCCATGCCCGGCAGCACCGCGGCGACCTCCGCCACAGGCATGCCGAAACACAGCGGCCCGACGCCCTCCAGAGGCATCAGCTCCCAGTCCAACCGCGCCGGCCCCTTCGCGGCGCTCCGAAGCTCCGCTGCCACCATCGCTCCAAACGTCCCCGCCCGCACACCGACCGCCCCGACCTCAGGCGTCCGGCATCACCCTGGCATTACACCAAACCTCAGATCGCCCAAAGGACTCCGGTCAGAAGGCCGAAGCCGGCCAAGGCCACCCAGGAGCCGGCCACCGACCGTTGCAAGCGCCGCATCCCGTTCCGGAGCCCCAACGGATCCCGCACGTACGGCGAACCGGCCATCGACCGCGTACTGCAGATCCGCGAACTCCTCGAAGTCGGTTTGACGACGGACGTGATCCGCGAGGTCCTGCCCCGTTTCGAGTCCGCCGAAGGCGATGCGCACGCCCGGGAGTGCCCGGACGCAAAGGACCTGGACGGTCTGCGACGTCAACTCACCAGCTTGGTCGCGGAGTGACAGCGGCGGCACTCACGCGGCCGAGCGCTCACCTGCCGGCAGGCGCTATCGGTGCGGCGCGAGGCTGACGCTGCCGGCGAGGCGGAGGCGGGCTGGAGGACACCGCGACGGACGGATTCGCCAGTGGCGGGGCTCCGGTCCCGTCGACCGTGGTCCTGGCATCGGAGCCCCTCGCGTCATGGGTACTGCTCCCGAATCAGATGCTGTACCCGCCGTCGACGGTCAACCGTGCGCCCGTGATGTAGGCGGCGTTCTCACTGGCGAGGAAGACGGCCGCCTTGGCGATGTCCTCGGTGGTGCCCATGCGCCCCAGGGGTGTCATGGCCACCTGCGGGGCGGCGTTCGGCCCGTCCGCGGGGTTCATGTCCGTGTCGGTCGCTCCGGGCTGTATGACGTTGACGGTGATGCCGCGCGGGCCGAAGTCGCGCGCCCACCCGCGGCCGAGCTGGTCGATCGCCGCCTTGCTTGCCGCGTATTCGGCGACGCCGGGGACAGGAACGCGGTGGGCGACGATGCTTCCCACCAGGATGACGCGCCCGCCGTCGGGCAGGTAGCGCGATGCGGAATGCGTGGTGACGACGGTGCCCATCACATTGGTGGCCATCATCTGCTGGACCCCTTCGAGGAGGTCCAGGTCCAACTGGTCGACGGTGCCCATGACGGCTACTCCGGCAGAGTTCACCAGCACGTCGATCTGGCCGCCCAGGAACTCCGCAGCCTGTTCGACAGCGGTCGACGCCTCGTGGGGAACGGACTGGTCCGCCTGCACGGCAAGCGCCTTCGCCCCAAGAGCGGCCAGCTCGGCGACGACCTCTTCCGCCTGCTCGCGCGACTTCCGGTAGGTGATGACGACGTTCGCACCCTCGCGCGCCAGTTCACGAGCGATCCCCGCACCGATTCCTCGCGACCCTCCGGTCACGAGCGCAGTCCGTCCTGTCAGAGCCTTGGGCATGGCGATGTCTCCTTGCGCCGTTCAGTTGGCTTTCAGCTACTGAACCGAAGCTAAAGGTTGACATTAGTGTGAACGTCAAGCCGAGGCGCCGTGACGCCCGCCACTCGTGCTTGCGCCCATGAGGCGCGCATCCGCACTCATGGCACCGCTGTCGCGCGACAACGCGACTGCTCGAGCCTGACCGCGCGGACGGGGCCGTTCAGTGGTTCCGGTTCGACGCTGCGCCTGCCGGCGATCACCGGGAAATTCGGATTCGACACTGCCCCAGATTTCAAGTTGTCCAATTCTTTGATCCTCGCTGCTCGGACCGTAATTGTTGCATCGGGATGCCCCGTCGAGGGAATCCAAAGCGGGGCATCCTTGCCAAATTCGGCTCGATTGAATGAATTAATTTTATCCCGCCCCGCAACGCTTTCTCGGCGTTGAGAGCTCGTTCCGGATTCACTCCAAGGTGTATCAACATGGAGTCCGGGAAATCGCGCACAGCGGGACGACATGGGGCCTGAGCTCGGGAAACGCCAAGGTTGCGGCCTCCCGAGCGCCGTCGCCCATTTCTCGGCGATGCCCTGTTTGGCCGACCTTCACCGCGAAGCGTGAATGACTTCCGGGTGGGCATCGGCTAGCTTCGGTTTCGCATCGGAAAATTCCTATCTCCAAGGGAGGAATGCAGTGAAAGGTCTTGCTCGAGCCGCGGCTACGGTGGCATTGGCGGTATCGGCCATGGGGGTTCCCCTGGCCGGTACGGCGCTGGCCACTTCCGCGACCTGTTCGGGGGATGGCTGGGACAACGGCTACGGTGGCCGGGGCCACGACCGCGGAGACCACGGCCGTGGAGGCTACGGCCGTGGAGGCTACGGCCACGGAGGGTACGACCGCGGGAACTACGGCCGCGGGGGGTACGGCCGTGGAGGCTACGACCGCGGAGGGTACGGCCACGGAGGCTATGGCCGTGGAGGGTACGGCGGTTGGGGCGAGGACTTCGGCTCCTTCAGGTTCACCAACAAGTCCCTCAACTCGGCCCACGTGAAGGCCCATAACGAATCGCTGTCGGCCAACGTCGCCTCCCCGGCGGCAGTCGCGCAGTCCGAGGCGGTCCAGGCCATCAACATCCGTCAGTAGCGCCCGAAGCCGACCGTCGCCCTGGACAAACCTGCCATGTCAGGGCCCGGTCACATTCGAAGGGGGCGACGGGCGAAGGCCTGACCGCGACCGTTCCTGGCGGGCCGGTCGCGGTCAGGCTCGTCTCGTCATGGCCGGCCATGCTGTGCGTTGATGCGCCCGGCCAACGGTATCGGTGAGGCCTCACTCCGCCACCGGCAGCACCAGCCGTGAGGGGCGGGCTGCGGCGTGGTGGATACGCCGCGTGCCCAGGGTGTCGGGGGCCGCCCAGCGGGGATGGGCGGAGGCGGTCACCTGGAGGCGGAGCCGGTGGCCCGGGCGGAACACGTGCGCCGCGGACCACAGGTCGACGCGGACTCCTGGGGGTTCGTCTCGGCCGGGCCTTCGGCCCGCGCGACGCCGTCAGCGAGATTGATCGACGTACCGTCCGCGTGGACGTCGCACAGCCGGGCCACCCAGGTTGCCGGGCCGTCGCTCGTGGTGGTGAGGACCACGGTCATCCGGCCGGCGACCTCCAGGGGGGCGGTCAGCACGTCAGGCCGGGCCTCGATGGCGCGCTGGTCGAACGGGCCTGCGGGATAAGCGTCGGTCAGCAGCAGGGCGCCACCGCAGACCGGCACGGGGTCGGCGGGGTCACACCTCTCACCGTCGCCTGTGCGGGCCCAGATTGAGCAGCACCGTGCCGAGATGGGCGGCAGTGAGGGAAGGCGTCGGCAGTGGAGGCGTGGCCGGGCGGGCGCGCAGGCCGTCGAGGAGCACGGTGAGCGGGCGGAGCCAGGCATCCGGGGCGACGGTGACGAGCGCGGGAACGGCCCGGCCCAGTGCTGCCAGCGCGAAGAGCAGGTCCTCGGTGGTGAGGTCCGGGCGGACGGTGCCCTGCTCCTGACCGCGCCGGAGCAGCCCGTCGATGGTCGTGCGGTTGTGGGCGTGGATCGCCTCCAGGGAGCTGACGCCTTCCAGGTTCGTGGTCATGAGGTCGTTGGTACCGCGGTCCGCCGCCAGGCCCGCGAACACTGTGCGTAGGTAATCCGTCAGTCCCGCCCATGCGTCTTCGGCGGCTCGTGCCCGATCGCCCGCCGCTGTGGTCTCGGTGAGCGCATTCCGGAAGACCTCGTCGACGAGCGCGGCACGCGTCGGAAAGTGGCGATAGAGGGTGGCGTTGCCCACGCCCGCCCGCCGGGCGATCTCATCGAGCGGGGCATCCAGGCCCTGTTCGGCGAAGACCTCGCGGGCCTTGTCCGTCAGCAACTTCCGGTTGCGCAGCGCATCGCGGCGTGCTCTCGGTGGACGGTCACCCGTCATGTCTCCCCTCACCTTCCTCCTCGTACCGGGGAGTGATCCCCAGTACGGATGCTATCGTCAACGAAGTAACCGGGGACCATTCCCCGTTTCAGCTTGCGCGGGCGGAACGTTCACGGGAATGCCGTTCGCGGGGAAGGGGGAAACGTGTCCGGCACCGCACTCGTGCTCGGTGGCGGTGGACCGGTGGGCGGGGCCTGGTTGACCGGAGTACTCGCCGGGCTCACCGAGGCCGGGATCGATCTCCACCGTGCTGACGTCGTGATCGGAACCTCCGCCGGCGCCGTCTTCGGATCCCGGCTCCTGGGCGGCGTCCCGGCCGCAGATCTGTACGAGCGCCAACTGTCAGGAGCGGACGCGGTCCGTCTGCCGGTGACGGCGCGCCAGATGGCGCTCTTCCTCTGGGCGGTGCTCGGCTCCCGAGGACCCCAGCAGTCCATCGAACGCCTTGCCCGGGCAGCGCTGCGCGCCCGGACCGGCCCGGAGGCGGAGGTCTTCGATACGGTCGGCGCGCTTCTGGGCGACGTCCGCAACTGGCCCCAACGAGAACTGCGGATCACCGCGGTCGACGCGGAGACCGGACGACTTGAGGTGTTCGACTCACATTCCGGAGTGACGCTCCTCGAAGCGGTCGCGGCGAGCTGCGCCGTGCCCGTCGTATGGCCACCCGTCACCGTGGCGGGCCGACGCTGGGTAGACGGCGGAAGTCGTTCGACCGCGAACCTCCAGCTCGCACGCGGATACCGCCGGGTGCTGGCGGTCGTACCGGTCCCTCGGGCGGTTGGTCCGCATCCGAGCGCCTCGCAGCAGGCCGCGGAACTGTCCGCCGACGGCACACGCGTCATCCTGCTGTCCCCGGGCCGCGTTGCGCGCCGCGTGATGGGCCGCAACATGACGGACGACACGCGTCGGCCGGCTGCCGCCCGCGCGGGCCACGCCCAGGCCAGCGCCCTGGCCCCTTCGGTGGCGGACGTCTGGCAGGGGTGACGCGGGACAAGGGCGCACGCTGCCCAACTTCTTTGGCCGCCTGAGTTGCGTCAGATCCCCTACCGGCGCGCCTTGTTGTCACACATCGGCGGGCTGTCCGGTCTCAGTAGGCGCAGGCCGCATGACAGGGCAGCCTGCGCCGGCACGGGTTGATCAACGTGCTGTGCGGTGGCCATCGGCCCGGCGTGAAACGGGCCCGGCGCACCCGAAGCGCCCGTCCCAGCGGTGGAGGCGGGCGCTTTGCGCGAAGCGACGGCCGGCCAAACGGCCTTCGGGGCGCCGACGCCGGTGCGCCCAACAAGGCACGGATCCCTGCACGTGTTGCCCTCACTTGGCCCTTCCAGCATGTCGAGACCTGCCGAAGGGAAGGCGTCCGAGACGCCTGCACACGGCCAGGTCCCCCGTGAACGTCGTCGGGGACCTGGCATCGCGCGGAAGGTTGTCCGGAAGGCAGGCGGCCTCCCGGCGTCCTACGTCAGCCGGTGATCTCCACCCGACCATTGGACGCCTCAGGGTGTACAGGCTCCGCGGATCCGCGCTTGGTGATGCCCTTGAGCAGTTCGGCGAGGTCGACTCCCGTGGTGGAGCTGAGCAGTTCCATGCCCTGCGCCACGTTGTCCGCGACCGTACGGGACAGCTGGCTGGCGCCGTCGGTCGAGATCACGGTCATCTTGTCCACCGCAGACAGCGGCTCGGACGCCTTCGCGACGACCTGAGGCAGCACCTCGACCAGCATCTGCAGCACCGCCGCGTCGCCGTACTGGGCGAACGCGTCGGCCTTCTTCCGCATGGCCTCGGCCTCGGCCGACCCCTTCGCCGCGATGGCCGCGGCCTGCGCCTCGCCCTCGATCCGTACGGCATCGGCGAGTGCGGCGCGGTGTGCCTTCTCGCCCTCACCGGTCAGCCGGGAACGCTGGGCGTCCGCCTCTGCCTCCTTGACCAGGGCGATGCGGCGGGCCTCGGCCTCCTGCTCGGCCTGGTACCGCGCGGCATCGGCGGGCTTGCGGACCTTGGTGTCCAGTTCACGGTCGGTCAGTGCGGCCTGCCGGGCGGCGACCTTCTCCTGCTCGGCGAGGACTTCCTGACTGCGGGCGGCCTCGGCGAGCGGGCCCGCGGCAGCGGCGCGGGCAGCGGCCTCGTCCGTCTCGGCCTTGATCTCGGCCTGCTTGAGCGCGAACGTCCGCTGCGCGATGGCGATCTCCTCCTCGGCCTTGAGCCGGGCCTGCTCCGACGCCTGCCGCGCCACCGCCTCGGCGATGTCCGCCTCCTGCTTGGCGCGGGCGGCCTCCGGGCGACCCAGGTCCTCCAGGTAGGAGCCCTCGGTGGTGATGTCCTGGATCTGGAAGGCGTCCAGCACCAGGCCCTGCCCGGACAGACTGGCCTCCGCCTCCTCCGCCACCTGACCGGCGAACGCCGCACGGTCGCGGATGATGTCCTCCACGGACATCCGCCCGACGATCGAGCGAAGAGCGCCGGACAGGACTTCCTGGGTGAAGCCCACGATGCCGTCCTGCTGCATCAAGAAGCGCTGGGCCGCCGCCCGGATGGAGTCCTCGGTGCCGCCGACCTTGACGATCGCGACACCCTCCAGGTGGGCCTTCACCCCTCGCAGCGTGACCGCGCCGCGCACGGCGACGGGGATGTGCCGGCTGGACAGGTCCAGGGTGAACTTCTGCTGGACGAAGGGCACGACGAACACGCCACCGCCGACCACGACCTTCTGACCGCTGTTGTCGGTGAAGATCCGGCCGGTCTCCGGGTCGGTGGACTTCTTGCCCCGCCGGCCGGTGACGATGAACGCCTCGCTGGGACCCGCGACCTTGTAGCGGGTGATGACGACGAGGGCGAGCAGTACGACGAGTACGACGATGCCCACCACAGCGGTGAGTACAGGGCTCATGCCGGAATCCCTTGATCAGAACAGCAATGACAAAGACGAGGTGCCGGACGCCTCGGGCGTTCAGTGATCGACGGGACGCACCGCGACCGACGTGGTGGACAGGGCCTCCTCGACCCACACCCTGGTGCCCCGCGGCAGCGCGACCGTGCTCCTGGCGGCGAGCTTCACCGGCTGGCCGGCCAGGTACGTCAGCACCTCGCCGTAGCCGTCCGCCGGAATCGCGGTGACCACCGTGCCCGAACCGCCGATGAGGTCGTCGCCACGCGGCGCCGACGAAGTCCCCCCGCGCATCAAGGCCTGGCTGAACCTCCACGTCAGCCATCCCGCCACGCCGCCGGCGGCCGCCCCCGCCCCGGCGGCGATCAACGTGCCGAGCCCGGTGGTGCCCAGGACGATCGCGCCGGTGAAGCCGAGCATCGACACGAATCCCGCGATCAC
The DNA here is from genome assembly GCF_042891295.1 of Streptomyces sp. NPDC001902. Classification (NCBI taxonomy): domain Bacteria; kingdom Bacillati; phylum Actinomycetota; class Actinomycetes; order Kitasatosporales; family Streptomycetaceae; genus Streptomyces; species Streptomyces sp. NPDC001902. The sequence continues at coordinate 24,064 of NZ_JBIATA010000041.1, forward strand.
GGGCAGGGACAGCAAGCCGTCCAGGCCGCCGAGCCCGCCAAAGAGCCCATCCAGCACGCCGTCGAAGACGAGCGCCAGCGCCAGCACCACCAGACCGGCGATGCCGAGACCGAGAAACCACCCCATCCTGCCCCCACCCCCCAGCACGCCGATCGCCCGAAGGCATCGCGATGGTGTCATGAAGCACAGCGCCGTGACATTGCCGGATCCCGGCAATCTTTACGCGTTCTTTACGCCCCGCTGACGGCGCAGTTGCTGCCAGCGGGTGCGGTGCTCAGCGGTGCCGTAGGCGCGGGCCACGCCCGCGACGGCGTCGGTGACCGCTCTGCCACGGAACGGAAGTTCATCCGCCGGGCGTTCGGCGACGGCATGACGGCCACGGCCGCCGGCCGGACTTTTCCGGCGGCGCACTCGTGGCACCCCCGGTTGGTCGGTCAAAACACAGCGATATTTAATTTCCCGGCATCCTCTCCTTACCGGAAGCCGGGACATGTCGGGAATGCCGATCCAGAAATGTGTTCTTGCGCCACCGGATCAGCCTCGGATAACTTGTCGACGCGTCAACAGGCGGAGGTACAGCCGGAGATGACCCTCCGGCCTTCCGGAACGCCGGGAACTTCGTCGCGCAGAGCGTCAGCCGTCGGGCAGGGGATTCTCAAACAGAACCCTTGCCCCCTTTCATGTCGAGGAGTTCTCGTGCGCAGCATTAGGTCGGCGAGAAAGAATCCCGCTGGAACGTCCGCCAGTACTCGGCTTCCCAACCGTCTCCGTCTCGGCGCCGTCGCGACCGCGCTCGGCGCGACGCTGGTCTTTGCCTTCCCTGCTGAGGCGAACGCCTCGGTCCTGCAGCTGCTGCCCCAGAACGCCGATGGCCTGGAGCAGTCCTTCTCCCCGGCTTACGACTACGACAAGGACGGCTGCTACACCACGGCCGCCATCGGCGCCGACGGCACGCTCAATCCCGGCTTGAAGCTGGGTGGGGACGTCAACGGGCACTGCCACGACTACGCCCAGCTGGCCAACGCCAACACGTACTCGCGCGAGAAGTGCAACAACGACTGGTGCGCCGTCGTCTACGCCAGCTACTTCGAAAAGGACCAGGCCACGCTCGGCCCCGCGGCCATCGGCCACACCCACGACTGGGAGCACGTCGTGGTCTGGATCCACAACAACCAGGTCGAGTACGTCTCGGCGTCCCAGCACTCCGGCTACCAGATCGCCGCCCGCTCCGCGATCCGTTTCGACGGCACCCACCCCAAGATCGTGTACCACAAGGACGGTGCCTCGACACACTGCTTCCGCTTCGCCAACACCAACGACGAGCCGCCGGAGAACGCCACCGGAGGCTGGTTCTACCCCCGCCTCGTCGGCTGGGAGGGCTACCCCGCGGGCTACCGGGACAAGCTCATGAACGCGGACTTCGGCTCGGCCACCATCAAGATCAACGACGCCCGCTTCAACTCCACCCTCGCCAACTCCAAGCCCTCCGGCATCCCCTTCGATCCCAACGCCTGAGCCGTGCGCGGACGGCGATCCGTCGGATTGCCGTCCGCACGGGGCGTGTTCTCGGCGCCGCGGCCGCCTTTGCGAGGTGGGCTCAGCCGTCTCCTGGATCCGTGCCGGGATACTCGCACCGCGGCCGTGCCGGGCCCTTGACCCTCACGTGGCGTCAGGCTGCATAGTCGGGTGCCGTGGAGGACCACTGGACCGTGGGACGCGTGGCCGATCTGGCCGGCGTGAGCGTCCGCACGCTGCATCACTATGACGAGATCGGCCTCGTCCAGCCGTCGGGGCGGACCGCAGCCGGATACCGGGCCTATTCGGCGGGCGACGTGGAGCGGCTGCGGGAAGTGCTGGCCTACCGGCGGTTGGGCTTCGGGCTGCGGGAGGTCGCGGAACTCGTCGGCGACCCGTCCACCGAAGCGGTCGCGCACCTGCGCCGACTGCGCGGCCTGCTGCTGGAGCGGCGTGATCGCGCTGCCGCCATGGTGACGGCCATCGACAGGGAACTCGAGGCACGGGCGAGGGGCCTGAAGGTGACGCCGGAGGAGCAACTCGAGATGCTCGGCGCACGGCTGTACGACGCGATCGGTGGCGCCTACACCGCGACACGGCGTACCGAGCCGCGGATCGCCGCTCAGATCCGGGACGCACTCGGGGACGCGCAGACGGTGCTGAACGTCGGGGCCGGCACCGGCTCCTACGAGCCTGCTGATCGCGACGTGACCGCGGTGGAGCCGTCGGCGGTGATGCGGGGGCAGCGGCCTGCCGGCGCGGCGCCTTGCGTGGCCGCTGCCGCGGAGAGCCTGCCGTTCGGGGACCGGTCCTTCGACGCCGCGATGGCCGTCTCCACCGTTCACCACTGGGGGGATCCGATAGCGGGGCTGCGCGAGATGCGGCGCGTGGCGCGCCGCGTGGTGGTGCTCACGTTCGACACCGACGAGCCCGGGTGGCAGGACCGGTTCTGGCTCACCCGCGACTACCTGCCCGAGTTCGCCGCCGTCCTCGCGGATTTTCCCTCGCTGGCCGCAATGGCCGACGCGATCGGCGCCCGCGCCGAGCCGGTGCCCATCCCGTGGGACTGCGCTGACGGCCTGTTCGAGGCGTACTGGCGCCGGCCGGAGGCGTATCTGGAGGACCGCGTGCGCCGTGCGATGTCGGTGTGGACGAGGGTCGGACCGGAGGCCGAGCAGCGGGCGGTGCGAAGCCTCAGCGACGACCTGGGCTCCGGCCGGTGGGCTGAGCGCAACGGCGACCTCGCCGGCCTCGACGCGGCAGATCTCGGCCTCCGCCTGCTCATCGCGTGAGCTGGTCGCAGCGTCGGCGTCGGCTCCCGGGCGGCCCGCCGGTCTTGTGCGGCGGTGAGCGGGCACAGCGCTGTCCGGACCCTGTGGTGATTGCCGCGGGGCACGACGCGGGTCCGGCCACGGCGCGCGGCACCGCGCGCGGGCGGCTCGGCGCGGCTCAGCCAACTGCGGGTCACAACGATGTGATGCTACGTCAGTGCGTGGAGCCGGTGGACGCAGGCCGTCTACCGGCGGCCCGACAAGCCGTTCCGGTACGGACACACGCGGGGCGGTTGGGGCGGCTGCTCACCTCGCAGCTGCCGGGCTGCCCCGTAGCCGCCACGGCACCGGCGGCGGACAACCCGGGGCGGTCATCTCGACGACCCGCGACGACGAGGAGGAACCGGCCCCATGACTGGAGCAACCGGCAGGGTGGTGTTGGTGACGGGCGCCAGCAGCGGGATCGGGGCGGCCACCGCGCGCCTCCTCGGCACACGCGGGATGCGCGTGGTGGTCAACTACCTCCGCAGCGGCAACGCGGCTGAGGAGGTCGTGGCGGACATCGCCGCCGCGGGCGGCCAGGCCATGGCCGTGCAGGCGGACGTGCGCGAGGTCGCGGCCGTCGAGGGCATGGTGGAGCAGGTCAGGACGGCATGGGGCGGCATCGACGTGCTCGTGCACAACGCGCTCATCCCGTACGTGGTCACGTCGTTCCAGGAGATGACGTGGGAGGAGCTGGGCGGCAAGCTCGACGCCGAGATGCACGCTGCCTTCACGGTCACGAAGGCGGTCCTGCCCAGCATGACCGAGCAGGGCTGGGGACGCATCGTCTACCTCGGCACCGGCCTCAGCCGCCGGCCCCGGGCGGGCATGATCGCGCTCGGCACGGCCAAGGCCGCGCTGGAACAGTTCGCCCGCTACCTCGCCCAGGAACTCGGACCGCAGGGCATCACGGTCAACGTCGTCGCGCCCGGCCCCGTGGAGGACACCCGCGTGTCGGCGGACGTACTCGACGACGCGGTCAAGGAACGGCAGGTGGCCGCCACCCCTCTCGGCCGCCTCGCACGCCCGGCCGACGTCGCCCGGGCGGTCGCCTTCTACGCCGCCGAGGACAACGCCTTCATGACCGGCACCACCGCCGCGGTCAACGGCGGGCTGTCCATGGACTGACGCGCCGCCGGCGGCCGCACGACCTGAGGAAGGGCGCTCGCGCACACGTCGGAACCGGACGGCTATGCGACCGTGCCGAGATCGGCGGTGAGCCAGCGCTCCGGCCGCATACGGACCACGACGTGATCGGCGAGTTCCACCTCCGCCATGGCCACGAATCTGTCGAGTGCCTCACCCGAGAGATAACGGCCGGCCATCTCGCGATGGAGCGCGCTCGTCCCCTCGGTCACTTCGGCAACCGGCCCCTCGACCGAAACGTACCGGGGCGTCGGCTCCGTGCGCTGGACCAGCAGGCTGAAGCGGCCCGCCGCCCTGATCAGCGTCATCTTCCGAGAGCCCGCGCCGGTGAGGATCCAGGGCAGGCCGCCGGGCTCGTAGGCGTACCAAATCGGAACCATCAACGGTCCGCGGTCGTCGCCGGCGGCGACGCCCAGCGCGGCTACACGCGACTCAGCCAGAAAGCTCTCACGTTCCTCGCGGGAAAGTTCCATGCCTCGACTGTAGGCCCGGCCACTGACGGCGCCGCCGCGCGACCGGGCAGGCAGAGGGCCCCGGGATCGGAAACACGCGCTGCGTTCGCGATGCTCCGGGATGGCGCCTTCCACGAACCGCGGCCTGTCCGGGCGGTCGCTCCGCAGACCTAGACCGTGCTCAGGAGGTGATCCGCGGGGCCGTAGTCGATCTTCCGGTCGGCATGGACCCCCACGGCGCCGTCCTTCTGGCACCGCAGCCCAACCGTCACCCGGCGGACGGACCCGTCGTCGGCGAGCGAGAACGCGACTGCCGTCTCGAACTCCTCGCTGTCCGCGACGAACGCGCGCCCGCCGCACCCACCGCAGACGGAAGAAGCGATCTTCACCGGACGGTCGTCGGCAGCGTTCCGGACAAGCACCGCGAGGTCCGCGGAGACACCCGCGGCGACCTGATCATCAGCATGCACAGGAGCATCGTTCCCCACCTTCACCCATGGCATGGGAGCCCCGCTGCGGCCGCCGGGACCGCTCCGACCCGCACACAGCGCTCCCCCGGCCCTGAACAGCCGCCCGGGCAACCGCTGTCGATAACCTGACCGGGTGACGACCGACCTGACTCTCCTGTCGCGCGTGGCCTACCGTGGCCGGGAGATCACCGCGCCCCGGCTGCGCGGGCTGCTCGCGCTGCTCGCAAGCGAGCTGCGCTCCGGTTGCAGCACCAGCCGGCTGGTGGACGGGCTGTGGCAGGACGAGCTGCCGGCCAACCCCGCCAACGCGCTGCGGATCCTGGTCTCCCGGGCCCGCTCCCAGCTCGGCGCCGACGTCGTCGTCAGCACCCCCACCGGCTACCGGCTCGCGCTGACCGAGGAGCAGGTCGACGCTTCGGCGGCGGTCCTGTGTGCAGAGGCGAGCGCCCGCCACACCCGGGCCGGGGATCACGCCGCCGCCCTGGCCAGTGCCGAGGAGGGCCTCGCCTTCTGGGACTCCGCCCCGGACACCGACGCCGCGCCCGTTGACCCCGTCGAGGAGCTGCGCGCCGAGCGGGCGCCGCTCCACGACTCCCTCGTACGCTCCCGCGCGCTCGCCCTCGCCCGGCTGGGACGACGGGCCGAGGCCGTGGCGCCTCTCACCGAGGTCTTCGCCCGGACCCCGCGCGACGAGGAGGTACTGGCCGAACTGCTGCGCGCCGAGGCGGACACGGCCGGGCCGTCGGCGGCGCTCACCCGCTACGACACGTACCGGCGCGAACTCCGCGACGGCCTCGGCAGCGACCCGGGCCCCGGCCTCAAGGCCGTGCACCAGCAGCTGCTGCAGGTGAAGGCACCCACGGTCCGGTACGGGGTGCCGCACGATCCGAATCCGCTCCTGGGTCGGGACGAGGATCTCGCCGCCGTGGCCGGGCTGCTGCACTCCTCGCGGCTGGCCTCGATCGTCGGCCCCGGCGGGCTGGGCAAGACACGCCTCGCGCACGCCGTCAGCCGCCAGGCGGAACAGCGGACGGTGCACTTCATCTCGCTCGCCGGAGTCAGCACGGACCACGACGTGGCCGGCGAGGTGGCGTCGGCGCTCGGTGGCGGGTCGGACGCGCCCGCCAAAATCGTCGGCGCACTCGGCACCGACCCCACGCTGCTCGTGCTGGACAACTGCGAGCAGGTCGTCCAGGGCACCGCCGACCTGGTGCGCGAGCTGGTGGCCTTGTCCAAGGACCTGCGGGTGCTGGTCACCAGCAGGGCACCGCTCGGGCTGAGCTCCGAAGCGGTGTACCAGCTGCCGCAACTGAGCCTGGCAACCTCCATCGAGCTCTTCGAACAGCGGGCCCGGGCCGCACGCCACCACGTCGAACTCCCGCCCACCGCCGTGGCGGAACTGTGCCGCCACCTGGACGGGCTGCCGCTCGCCGTGGAGCTGGCCGCGGCACGGGTGCGGGTACTGACCGTCCCCGAAATAGCCCGCCGCCTCGGCGACCGGTTCGCGCTGCTGCGCGGCGGGAGCCGTGACGCACCCGAACGGCACCGCACCCTGCACGCCGTCGTCGAGTGGAGCTGGAACCTCCTGGAGGAAGACGCCCGGGCGGCACTGCGGGCACTGTCCGTCTTCCCCGGCGGCTTCACCGAAGAAGCGGCGGAACACCTTCTCGGTGACGACGGCGACGCGCCGTACCTGCTGGAGCAACTGGTCGACCAGTCGCTGCTGAAAGCCGCTGACACCGCGGCCGGAATCCGCTTCCACATGCTGGAGACGGTGCGGGAGTTCAGCGCCGCCCGACGCGCGACGGCCGGGGAGGAACAGGCGGTCACCGGCCGGTTCCTGGACTGGGCACGGAACTTCGGACTCACCAACCACGAGGCCTTGTTCAGCCTCGAGCCGCTACGGCACTGGGCGCGGCTGCGCACCGAACAGGACAACCTCGTGCTCGCCCTGCGCCTCGCCCTCGCCCGCGAGGACCACGCCACCACCGCGGCGGCCGGCGCCGTACTGGCCGGCGTCTGGCTCACCGACTCCGCGAGCTTCCACCGGGTCCTCACCCTGGCCACCGACACCGCGGCGCCCCTGTCGCACTACCGCCCCGACGCCCGGCACACCGACGTCACCCGCACCCTCTGCGCCATCTGCACCGCCGCCCCCTTCATCGGATACGGCCGGCCCAGGACACGCCACCTCGTCACCCTGCGCCGACTGCCGCCCGCGAAGCCCAACACCCTGCTGCGCGCACTCGCCGTCGTGCTGAGCGCCGTCCCGGACATGAGGCCGCCCGGCTACGAGGCCCTGCAGGAACTGTGCGCGAGCGACGCACCCCTGCTCGCGGGCATCGCCGAATGCGTGGCCAGCTACCTCTGGGAGCACGAACACGAGCCGGAACGCGCGCTGTCCTCGGCCCGCCGCATGCTCGCCATGGTCGACGCCGTACCCAATCCGACCCTCAAACTGCTCGGCCACTCCCGCAGCAGCGAACTGTGCGCCGACGCCGGCCTCGGCGACGAGGCCTACGGGCACCTCCTCGCCGCGCTGGACACCCTGACCCACCTCAGCGACCAATCCCCCACCACGGGCCTGCGCCGCGGTCTCGTCCTCGCCTGTCTGCAACGCGGCAAGCCGGACGAAGCCGAGCAGTGGCTACGGCGCGTCGAGCAGAGCCAGCCGGACGAGCACACCTCGGACTTCACCACCGACCAGGCCGCCTGGGCCGAGATCGCGCTCGCCCGCGGCCTCACCGAACTCGGCCTCAAGCAATGGCGGACAGCCGTCGAGCGGATGCGCGCAAGCGATTCACCGCCCGCCGACCCCTCCGTGGACGCCTGGGCACAGGCGATCGAAGCCCACGCGGTGGCCGCCCACGCGTACGCCGGACGGCTGGAACCAGTCGCCGGCCTCGTGGCCGAACTGGAGAACCGGCTGCTCACGCTGCTCGCCGACGGCTCCCGCCCGCCCGGGGAGGTGCTGACCTACGGCACCCGCGTCCTGGCCCTCGGCCTGGCCCGGCTCGCCAAGGGCGACCGGTCCGCGGTAGGCCTGCTGGCCCTGGCGGAACGACTGCACGTCTCACAGGTCTTCCAGCCCACGATGTCCCTCGACCGCGCCCGGCAGGCCGCCGAAGACGCCGACGGGGCGGCGTACGCCGACGCGGTGTCGGAGTACGCCGCCCTCAAGCGGGACGGGCTGCGGGAGGCGGCCCGCACACTCATTTCGGATCGCGGTTGAACTGCGCCATCGACCAGCGGTAGCCCAGCACCGTCAGACCGACGCACCACGCGACCGCGATCCATCCGTTGCCGCCGATCTCCGTGCCGAGCAGCAGGCCGCGCAGGGTCTCGATCGCCGGGGTGAACGGCTGGTACTCGGCGATCGGCTGGAACCAGCCCGGCATCGTGTCCGCCGGGATGAACGCGCTCGAGATGAGCGGGAGGAGGATCAACGGCTGCGCACTGTTGGCGGCCGCCTCGGCGTTCGGGCTCGCCATGCCGATACCGACCGCGATCCACGTGAACGCCAGCGAGAACATCACCAGCAGCCCGAACGCCGCCAGCCATTCCAAGGCCGAGGCGTCCGTGGACCGGAAGCCGATGGCCACGGCGATGACGCCGACCAGGACCACGCTGGCGATGCACTGCAGCACGCTGCCCACCACGTGCCCGATGATCACGGAGCCGCGGTGGATCGCCATCGTACGGAAGCGGGCGATGAGGCCCTCGCTCATGTCCATGGAGATGTACACCGCCGCCCCGATGACGGTGCTGCCGATCGTCATCATCACGATGCCCGGCACGATGTAGGCGATGTACTCGGAGCGATCGGCGCCGCCGCCACCGATGCCCGCGCTCATCACGTCGCCGAAGATGTACACGAACAACAGCAGCAGCATGATCGGCGCGAGCAGCAGGTTCAGGGTGGCGGACGGGTAGCGCCGCGCGTGCAGCAGATTGCGGCGCAGCATCGTGTTCGAGTCGCGGACCGCGAGGGAAAAGGCGCTCATCGGACGTTCTCCTTGGACTGGTTGGGGACGGTGGCCGGGGCGGTGAGGGCGAAGAACACGTCGTCGAGGTCCGGGGTGTGCACGGTCAGCTCGTCCGCCTCGACGCCGGCCGTGTCCAGCCAGTCGAGGATGGAGCGCAGCTCGCGCTGGCTGCCGCCGCTGGCGATCTGCAGGGTCAGCGCCTCGTCGTCCCGGGTGACCTCGCGCAGCTGGCCGGCGGCGGACCGGTACGCGTCCGGGTCGGTGAAGCGGAGCCGCACGTGCCCGCCCGGGATGAGCCGCTTCAGCTCCTCCGCGGTGCCCTCGGCGGCGATCTTCCCGTCGTTCAGCACCGCGATCCGGTCGGCGAGCTCGTCGGCCTCCTCCAGGTACTGCGTGGTGAGGAGGACGGTGACGCCGCTGGAGACCAGTTCGCGGATGATCTGCCACATGGTGTGGCGGCTGCGTGGGTCGAGGCCGGTCGTCGGCTCGTCGAGGAAGATGATCCGCGGGTTCCCGACCAGGGTCATGGCGATGTCCAGGCGCCGCTTCATGCCACCGGAGTAGGTGGAGGCGGGCTTCTTCGCGGCCTCGACCAGGTCGAACCTCTCCAGCAACTCGGCTGCGACCCGCCGCCCTTCACGCTTGGACAGGTGGTGCAGGTCCGCCATCAGGAGCATGTTCTCCTCGCCGGTGATCAGACCGTCGACGGCGGAGAACTGCCCCGTGACGCCGATCCCGGCACGTACCGCCTGCGGGTCGGCGGCGATGTCGTGCCCACCGACACGGACCTCACCGGCGTCGGCGGTGATGAGGGTGGAGAGGATCTTGACGACGGTGGTCTTGCCGGCGCCGTTCGGGCCCAGGAGGGCGAAGACCGTGCCCGCGGGCACGTGCAGATCGATGCCGTCGAGGACCAGCTTGTCCCCGAAGGACTTCCGCAGCCCCGTGGCTGCGATGGCGGATGCGTCGGTCGTTGTCATCATGCGACGGAGTCTGCGGGGCGCCGCGTTCAACGACCTTTCAGCTCGGTTTCACCAGCCCCCTGCGACCGGCAACGCGGTGAAATGCGCTGGTCGGCGCAGCGACTGCGTCAGGTGCGAGCCCCGCCGGGGAGCCCCCGCCGGCTCGGGACAGCGCACCGGCGCAAGAGCGGGGCGGGAACGCCTCGTAGAACGGCGTACGGGCCCCCGTCAGCATCGATGGGGGCCCGTACGCGACCGGTGCACGTCAGGAGTTCCGGTGAACTCGTCCAGCCGGGTCACGCTCCCGCGTCGAACACGGCCCGCATCCCGCCGCCGCCGGCGGTTCGCGACCGCGGGACGCGCTCCGCGAACACGGACAGGCGCAGCACGCGATAGCGGCCGATCCCGACGAGCGCGGTGGCCGACAGGTACACCGCCTGCTGCAGGACGAGCCCGGCGCCGGGGCGGAGCGCGGTCAGTGCGCCGACTGCGGCCGACGTGACCAGCCAGCCGACGGCGACGGTGGCCGCGCTCTTCACGTGGCCTGCCAGGCCGGGCCGTCCGTGGCCGAACGAGACCCGGGCGTGCAGTTCGGTGGCGACCACGGTCGAGGCGACGGTGGTCAGTACGTTCGCCGCCATCCACGGGATCCACTGCGAGAGCAGGACCAAGGCCGCCGAGGCCGCCAGGGTGACCCCGCAGCCCAGCCCTGCGAAGCGCACGAACGCCGCCGCGTGACGGCGGATCACTCGCAGGCCGTTCATGGTGGTCCCCTCCCCGGTAGCTACCCCTCGCGGGGCCGTCGTCGTCATGCCGCAGAGCGTGACCGACCCGCCGTTCAGCGCCGTTTCACGGCGTTTTCAGGGGTGCGGACGGCAGTGAAACCGGTACGGCGACATGCGGCCCGTCGCGGCGACAGACAGTGAGTCGGCATGCCCGGCGATGCACAACGGGCACCGGTGGGGGCAGGGCCGCGTCGGGTTCCAGGTGCCGGATATGTTCGCACGGCCGTTCGCGGGCTACGACGAGGCGGTCAAGGCGCGCAAGGCACTCGGCCTCGCCACGTCGGAGGCGTCGGACACGTCGGACACGTCGGACACGTCGGGGAACACCGAGGCATGATCAGCCCGGGCTCGTAGGCGAGGGCGTGGCGGACCGCGGCCGGCCCCTTCGACGCCAGGAGGCGGTGCCTCCCTCCCGGGCACAGCGGCGGAATCCGGCCAGATGTTCGAAACGGATTGCCCGCACGGGCCCCAGCTGTCACCGTCGTGCGCGGCCGCCCGGCGGCCACTCGACCCGGTCCCTCGTCAGATGATCCGTCGAAGGAGTCCTCCGCCGTCATGAGAAGCGTCTTACCCCTCCCTGCCCCGGGCGCCAGACCCGGCTGGCGCGCCCGGATCGTGAGCCTCGCGGCCACCGCAGCGATCCTCGTGGCGGCCACCTTGATGGGCGCCGGCCCGGCGATGGCCGCGCCGGCGCCCATCAAGCTCACCTCGGCCTCCTGCCCGACCGATATCGTCCAGGGCCAGGTGAGCGGCTGCGTCACCGAACTGCAGAACCTGCTCAACGCCCACGGAGCGGGCCTCACGGTGGACGGCGACTTCGGGCCGAACACGCTCTACGCGGTGCGTGAGTTCCAGGCCGCCACCGCCATCGCCGTGGACGGCCGGGTGGGCCCCCAGACCAAGAGCAAGCTGTACGCCACCGGGGGCGCGGCGCCCGCACCGGTCAACCTCACGTCCTCCTCGTGCCCGGCGAACATCGTGCAGGGCAGCGAGAGCGGCTGCGTCACCGAACTCCAGCGCCTGCTCCGCCACTTCGGCTACGCGGTGAGCGTGGACGGCGACTTCGGGCCGGAGACGTACAGCGCGGTCCGCAGCTTCCAGTCCTCGCACGGCCTGTCGGTCGACGGCGAGGTCGGCCCGAACACCAAGCGGGAACTGTACGACACCGACGAGGCGCCCTCGACCGGCCTGGACCTGCGGTCCTCCTCGTGCCCGGCGAACATCGTGGAGGGCCAGACCGGCGGCTGCGTCGCGACCCTGCAGGCGCTGCTCAACGGCAAGGGCCAGCACCTCGACGTCGACGGTGAGTTCGGTCCGCTGACCCTGACGGCCGTGCGGTCCTTCCAGTCCTCGCACGGCCTGTCGGTCGACGGCGAGGTCGGCCCGAACACCAAGAACGCCCTGTACTCCAACATCGGCGGTGGCGGCGGCAGCGGTGCCCCCGCGCCGATCAACCTGAACTCCGCCGCGTGCCCGACCGACATCGTCAAGGGCCAGCGCAGCGGCTGCGTCACCGAGCTGCAGAGCCTCCTCAACCACCACGGCGCCGATCTCGCCGTCGACGGCGACTTCGGGCCGATGACCGACAGCGCGGTGCGGGACTTCCAAACCGAGAAGGGGCTCGCGGTCGACGGTAGGGTGGGCCCGAACACCAAGGCCGCCCTGTACGGCGCGGTCACCCCGCCCACGTCGCCGCCGCCCGGCGGCGGCTACGCCAAACTCCTCGACGTCGCCGCCGCCGAGGTCGGCACGGTCGAGGGCAGCGCCCGCGCGAACAGCTACGGCGTGGCCGTGGGGCTCTCCCTGTCCACCAACAACTACGCCTGGTGCGCGACGTTCGTCAGCTGGGTGGCCAAGCAGACGGGCGCCACCTCCTACCGCAACAGCTACGTCTCCGGCTGGGTGAAGCAGGCCCGGGCCGGCAACTACCACCTGTCGGTGACGACCAACCCCCAGCCCGGCGACATCGTGGCCTTCGACTGGAACGGCGGGAGCAACTTCAACGACGGCCAGGAGCACATCGGCATCGTGCGGACGGTGAGCGGCGGTTCCTCCTTCACCACCGTCGAGGGCAACACCGGCAACCCCAACGGCGGCAAGGACGGCGTCTACGTCAAGAACCGCGGCACGAACCTGGGGTACGACGTGGTCTTCATCCGGGTCCGCTGACTCAGGGCACGCACGGAAGCGGTGCCGCACCCGCGACCCCGACCCCGGGTGCGGCACCGCTCCGCGTCGAGGTCGCGCCAGACTGAGACTGCACGAACGGGCATCCCAGAACGATGACCCGGCATAACCGCTTCTGACATCCAACGCTGACATCGACGCCCACGTTCACTCGCGGCCGGGACGCCTCAGGAGCAGCCGGTCCGTACGGCTCACGGCCCCGCGCTGGGTGTCCTGCACGACGTGCGTGTGGAACGTTCATGGTGACGGCAATCCCGGAGTGCCCGAGGATCTCCATCACCACGCGGGCGCGACGCCCCACTGGCCTTTCGCAGGGGCTCCGTAGCATGTCCCGGTGACGAGCGAACCAGAGCACACCACGACTGCGATGATGCGGTCTCTGCCCGCGGCGGACACGATCCTCCGCGACACCGACTGGGCCGCTCTGGAGCATCTGTGGGGTCCCGCAGGCGACGTACCCAATTCGCTGGCGGCCCTCCGCGGCACGGATCCCATTGTCCACGCGCGCGTCGTAGACCAGGACCTTGATTGCCTGCGCCACTCAAACGGCGTCTCCCCGGCCACGGTGCCGGCAGCGTTGTTCATCGCCGCGATCCTTCCGGATCCGTGCACCGAGGTCGAAGGGACCTACTGCTCCTGGGACGACCCCGTCGGAGAGGAACGGCGCAGCCTGCTCCGAGTGGAACTGCTCGAATGGCTGGCGTCGCTGGCCCACGACACCGACGACGAGTTGCACGCCGAACTACTGCGGCGGGGCGAGGTCTCACCGGAGATCGAGGAGGTACGGGCCTTGCGGCCCCTGTTCTTCCAGGCAGTCACCCCCTTTCTGAACGACACCAAGCCCGCCGTCCGCCACGCGGCCCTCATCGCAGCCATCTTCCTCGCCGAACACCCCGATCTGGCAGGCCACCACCCTGACCTGGCCATCCGTGCCTCAGATACGCCGTCATGCCCGCCCCCAACAGTTCGCCCCTAACGTGTGTCGTTCGCACCGTACAGATCCGTCAGGACACTGCGTGTCGAATCCGTGTCGAAGTTCTACCGGCAAGCGGCGCAGCTGAGGAAGAGCCACAGGTCAAGAGGAGAACGGGACGCGGCCCCAGAGCCCCCTCTCAACACCTGCCCCACCAGCCCAGGAAGGCCGACGCTACGGTGTCGGATGCCGGCAGTAGTCTCCGGGCATGGCAACCAGACCGTCCACGACATGGCGTGACGAGGTCGCGCGGAGCGACTCCGCGGAGCTCTACTCCCCCGGCATGCTGCAGGCCACCGATGCCGCGCTGGCCTCGTTTGAGGAAGAGGCGCGTGCTTTCCGCAGCGCATCCGACGAGCCCGTGCTTGCCGCCGTCGAGCGCGTCGTGCAGCAACTGAACGTCATCGATGAGAAGTACGGGGCGTACTGCACCATAGAGCGAGAGGACCTCTGCGAGTACATCGATGACGTCCTCGTCGAGCAAGGCGTCGACGTCTCGGCGCTCCTGGCCCGCCAGGACATGGAGGAGTTGACCGAACGGTGGCGTGACTGGTGAGTCAGGCGACGGTGCACCTTGGGTACCAGCGTGTACCACAACCGTGCCACATCGGACGGTCAGCAACGGTCAATGACGGTACGCCGCAGTCTTGATGACCCGCTGAGCTGGGATCCCTCCAAACAGGCGCCCCAAGGGCTTCCAACGTCACCCGAAGAATCCCGAGGGGATGTACGGCTCCTGTGGCCGCATTCCGCGCAGGCAGACCCAGCCGGACGTGCTGAGTTCCAGTCCGGCGGTCAGCCCCACATCCACGGCCCACTGCTGTTCGGCCGTCACATTGGTGACCTGTGCCGGGGTGCCCTCGGGCAGGCTCAGTAGTGCGGCGGTGAGCAGCCGGGTCGCCAGGCGACGGGAGGTGGCGGCGAGCAGCCGGACGTTCCCGTATTGGTCGATGTAGCAGTAGCCGCTGCCGGCCAGGTCGTCGACGATCAGCAGGTCGCTCTCGGTGAGCAGTTGGTCGTGGTCAGGGCCGTGGGCGCCGCCCCGGGTGCGCCGGTCGACGGAGTCCATCAGGTCGCGGTGCTTGGCCGAGCCCTCGTGCACCGCCCCGTCCGGCGCGGGCAGGTCGCCCTTGCGGACGGCGCCTTCCAGGCGCATCGCCGGGTGCAGCGCGAAGCCCGCCCGGCGGTAGGTCGCCGCCGCCCGCGGGTCGGGGGAACTGCAGATGATGCCGCGCAGGCAGCCACGCCCGTAGGCAAGGGCGGCGGCCAGCAGTTCGCGCCCGACCCCCTGCCGCTGCGCGGAGGGCAGCACGGCGAAAAGCGACAGCCCCCACGTCCCCTCGCGGCGCGTCGACAGGGCGACCCCGAGCGGCATGCCGGAGGTCTCGTCCACGGCCAGCCAGCAACCACCGGGGTCTGTACGCGCGACATACCGGTTGCGCCGCCGCAGCAGAGCGGCCAGCTCGGGAGGCATCTCCTCGGGCGGGCCGCCACCGGGCAGGGCATCGGAGGCGCCGAACGCGGCGGCGGCCACGACCGCTATCGCGTCGGCGTCATCGTCGATGTCGCGCAGGGGGCGAAGGATCATGCGCCCATCCTGCCCCTACGGCAGGGCGAGCATCCGCTCCAGCGCCAGCTTCGCGAAGTGTTCGGTCTCCAGTCGACTTACACGCGGCTGACGACCTTGCCGAAGTGCCGAAAATGCCTCGTCTCCCTGTGGCCATGCCTGCCCTCGGCACCGCCTCACGTGGCACGGCTGTGGTACGCCCGATCCCCTCAATGCGAGCTATGGGCACGACGGTCGTTGAGGTCTGCTGGGCACGCCAGCCGGCCGTCCGGGAGGGGTGGCGGTCGGGTATGGGCGCAGAGGCTGCTGTACTTCGTTGCTGTACAGCACTTTGCCAATCCTGACGGCAGAAGGTGACGGCAACAGAGCCGTACGTACACGTACGGGGACTCTGGCGGTAACAGGAAACCTGCCCAAGCCATTTCGTAATGGCAACGCGGCGGCCCGCGTGTAGCTATGAACGAACACCTGAAGCGGGTGTCGCCCGGCAAGATGGGCAGCGTCGCTGGGCCGGCTCTGGGCCGCGGGAGGGCGCAGTCCGTCGACGGCGAAACCACCAGTCGCTTGCGATGCCCTGCCCTTGATCGACCAGGCTCGATGGCAAACGATCGCTCTCGGTGGGTGCCCCTCTTGTCCCGTTTCAGGCGATCCGCTCCGAAGCCGCGGCTGTGGCCTGAGGCGACCAGAACGGGTGAGCCGCCTGGGTACCCGAAAATTTCAGTTGATCAGGACCCTGGCGCATGAATACTGGCTGTCGTCTCCGTTGATCTGGCCTGCCGGTGGCGCTTCGCATTGGACTGGGGAAAGGGCTTGCGAGAATGACCATGCACGATGACCAAGTGGACGTGACCACCGACATCGTTGCGGCCCTGATCCAGGAGCAGTTCCCTCAGTGGAGCGGCAAGGCGATCCGACTCCAGCCGTCGACCGGGACGGTCAACGCCATCTTCCGCATCGGGGACGACCTCTCCGCGCGTTTCCCGCTGCGTCTGACCGACGCTGCTGAGGCACTGGCGGTTCTGGAACGGGAAGCCCAGGCGAGCGCGGAGCTGGCACAGGTGTCCCGGTTCCCCGTTCCGGAACCCGTCGCCCTGGGAAAGCCTGGAGCGGGTTGCCCCATGCCGTGGTCGGTCCAGACATGGCTGCCGGGAACAGTCGCCTTCGATGCCGACCCGAGTGCGTCGGACGCTTTCGCCGAGGACCTCGCGGCCTTCATCGCAGCCCTGCGGGACGCCGAGACGCAGGGGCGGCGTTTCAGCGGCGAGAACCGTGGCGGCGTTCTCGCTCACCACGACGACTGGATGGCGAAGTGCTTCGAGGAGAGCGAGGGGCTCCTCGACGTGCCCCGGCTGCGCCAAGTGTGGAGCCACTTGCGGGAGTTGCCACGCACGGCTGCCGATGTGATGAGCCATGGTGACCTGATTCCCGGCAACGTACTGGTCGCGGGAGACCGGCTCAGCGGCGTACTCGACACCGGGGGCTTCGGCCCGGCCGACCCGGCGCTGGATCTGGTCAGCGCCTGGCACCTGTTGCAACCGGGCCCACGGGAAGTGCTCCGGCGGACACTGGCCTGCGACGATCTGGAGTGGGAGCGCGGCAAGGCCTGGGCCTTCGAACAGGCGATGGGGCTTGTCTGGTACTACGTCGAGACCAATCCGACGATGAGCAGAATGGGGCGCCGGACACTCGACCGCATTCTGGAGTCGACAATGTGATGTCGCCCCGGTCGTAGGCCGTGCAAGGTGGCCCCGAGCGCCCCGAGGCTCCTACTTCGATCCCTGCCGAAGGCGATTCGACGCTTGCGCCGTCCACACCGCCGCCCGCGTGCTTCATGGTCAGAGGCCCTGGAACGCCGCAGCGCCCGAGTCTCTTCTGAGCGCCAGCTCGGTCGAGGATGACATCAACGCCGGGGGACAGCGACGGAACGTGGCAACCGAAGGCAGGGCGGGGGCTGCCTGTCGCGGTGTCTCCCGGCAGGCCGACTCGAGTCTGGCCCGAACTTACAAGGCAGGTGTCGGCGACGACGTTCAGCGCTTCAGTCGATGCACGGTCCCGCTATAGCTCCGCTGGGGCTTCGGCATCCCAGGGATCGATGCCCAGGTCCATGAACCGGCTGGCGTCGCGACTGTGGAGAAATCGTGTCCCTGTATAGGGGAGTTCGAAGGTCCAGTGCTCGGGCAGGTCGCGGGCTGCGTAGCGGCAGAGAAATTCGACCATCCCGAAGTCGAAGGCGGCCCAGCACCCGGGGGCTGCCCACTGCCGGCGCCAGATCACCGTGGTCCACTCGTTGGGGTCCGGTGTGTCCGCACGCCAGCACAGCAGGTCGGCCTCCGTAGTCAGCCCCCAGCCGACGAGGAGTTCGGGCGCGTCGTATTCCTCCTCTTCGGCCGTGTACTCGGCGTCCGCTGACAGTCCTTCCACCGTGGAGCCGGGGTCATTGAGATACACCTCCTGGACAGGCGGAACGACGTTGAGGAAGTCGTCGAAGATTCCTTGCCCGTACACTCGCATGAACTGCATGTAGTCGTCGGGGAATCCCCTCGGATAGCGGGCGGACAGCCCCTCCCAGTCCACCGTGTTGCCACCCCGGGCTGGAGGCACCACCAGGGACGTGAGGCACACCAGAGGGTCACCCGGGATCGATTGCCGTCGCATGGCCCCTCCGCTGCTCGACCGCGCCGGAAGGGGACTCTATATCCGACGTCTGTCACTCCCGAGGAGACCCGAGTTGCCGGGCAGCAAGCTGATCCTCACAACGAACTGAGGGGCACGCCACGCATGCCGACGCGTACCACAGCCGTGCCACATTAGGCGGTCAGCCACGGTCAACGACTGCTCGCCGCAGTCGAGATACCGCGCTGGGCTGGGGAGTCCCCAAAGCCGCTCTGCCCTGCGCACCCTCGATGTCCCCGACCACCAGGCTTGCACGGCAGGGGGCACCAAGGTGCGCATGCCCGGATGCCCGGGCCAGAGGCCGACTGTCAGAGTTGGATGGGAGTGTGCCGTCATGCAGGACGGACTCTTCGACTTGCCGGAGACACCTCCGGAGCACGCCGTGATTGCCCGCTTCCAGTTGGGCGGCGAAGACTTCGGCGAGCCTGGCCAACGGTCGCTGATCTTTGCAGCCGAGCGGTCCATGGGGGCCGCGGTCGAGGCCGCAGGTGTCGGAGAAGTCGACGGCAACGAGTTCGGCGGCGGCGAGGTCGTGATCTTCGCCTGCGGCCCCGATGCAGAGGCTCTGTACCAGGTGATGGAGCCCGGCTTGCGCGCGCTCCCGTATCGGCCAGCACACGTCGTGCTGCGCTACGGAGAGCCTGCCGACGACGTAGCGATGGAGCGCATCGACCTGTGAGCCGTACGGCCGCCCGTTGAGGGCAAGACGTCTCGCGCAGCGCGCGATCACGGCTCTGTCGAATGCGTGCCGAAGTGGGTCTCGGCGGGATCAGCGCAGCCACTTCCGGAGCAGGTCAGAAACCTCGTGCGGATCAATAGCCATGGCCAGGGCGCCTCCCCAGCGCGGACCCGGTCACGGCTGCTCCGTGGATCCATGGGGCGGGCCGGTGACAATGGCCATCGGGGCGGTGTCGACGCGGACGGGGCTATGGCCCGCCCCCGGTGCCGATGCGGCGACTCGGAGGTCCTCCATTCGGTGGTCCGAACGCGGGTGGCTCCCGCCGCGGTCGGGCGGGACATCCGCAGGGGATCGGAAGGCTGTGAGGCGCGGGCGGCTGAGCCGGGGCGTGAGGGCGTTCTGGTTCAATGGTGACGATATGACTGATCTGATCTTGAGTGGGGCGCCGCTGGACTTCGAGCTGGTGCGGGCCGCTCAATCGGGCGATGCGGGGTCCCTGGGGCTGCTGCTCGCCAGGCATCGGGCGACCATGCACGGAGTCGCCCTCGCCATGCTGGGCCACAGCCCGGACGTAGAGGACGCCGTGCAGGAGGCGGCGCTCATCGCGTTGCGGCGCATCGGTGATCTGCGGGATCCGGACGCCGTCGGACCGTGGCTGCGCATGGTGGTCCGCAACGTCTGCCGTGCCCAGCTGCGCAAGAAGTCGGCGGTGCCCGTGGCCGAGCTCGAGGGGGTCGTCGCCATGGACCGCACGGGCGGCCCGCCCGACCCGGCAGACGTGCTGGACGAGCACGTGCTGCAGGACTGGATCTGGAGTGCGCTGGAGACGTTGTCACCGGCGCTGCGGTTGGTGACCATGCTGCGCTACTTCACCGACGTCACCTCCTACGAGGAGATCGCGCTGCTGTGCGGCACCCCCGTCGGCACCGTGCGCAGCAGGCTCAGCCAGGCGCGTACGAAGCTGGCCGGTGCACTGGTGAGCATGGGCGACCAGGTCCACGACGACGCCGTCTCCCGCACCGCGCGCCACCGCCGCCTGGCCGAGGAGACCATGCTGGCGGGCCATCGCGGCGAGCTCGCCTCGGCGTGGGCGGAGTGGCGGTCGCCTCGGCTGGAGGTGACCTGGCCGACCGGCAAGCGCTCGGACCTCGACTACCTGGAGTTCTCCTTCCGCCGTGACGTCTCCGACGGCGTCCGCCAGAAGCTGACGAACGTGGTGGCCAGTCGCGAGGTGGTCATCTGGGAGGCGGCCATCATCAGCCCGCCGGAGGATCCGTTCCACTGCCCGCCCAGCGTGGTCTGGGTGCATCACCTGGACCGGAACCGTGAGGACAGGCTGCGCCTGTACCACCCGCGCCGCCGCCGGGCCGGCCTCGCAAACAATCTTGAAGGCTGATCGAACCTTTCCGGGGCCCACCGCATCGTGTGGGTATGAAAGCTATCCATCACGAGGCGGAGCACGGCGAGCGTGCTGCCGAGGTGCGCACCGTCATGGTCGACGGCGTGCGCCAGGTCTACCGGGTCGCGGGGGACGGGCCGGTGTGCCTCGTGCACTCCGGAGGCCCCGGTGTGCACCCTGACTACCTGCGCGTACCCGCACTGGAGCCGCATCTGACCATGGTCCACCTCGACCCCGTCGGGTCGGGCGACAGTGGCCTGCTGCCGGACGGGGACTACTCCACCTCCCGCTACGCGCGCTTCGCCGCAGCCGTGCTCGATGACCTCGGGGCGCAGTCCGCCTACGTCCTCGGCCACTCGCACGGCGGTTTCGTCGCGCTGCAGTTCGGCCTCGACCACCCTGACCGCCTCGACGGGCTGATCCTCTACGACACCGCGCCCGTGTACGGGCCGGAACTGATGGAGGCGGCCTCCAAGGAGATGGCCGTGTTCGTCCAGCGCTGGCCTGGCCGGCCCGAGGCGACCGAGGCGGGGCGGGTGTGGGAGGCCCGGATGTCGGGGGCGCTGGAGGTCGTCGACGACGCGTCGAAGGAGCGCTACCTCGGCGCCCTCCTGCCCGCCTACTTCGCCGACTACCGCGCAACGGTCGCGCAGTTCGGCACGCCCACCCTGCGGGCCACCCATGACCCGAATCGGCTCCCGGCCGACTGGGACGTACGGGACCGGCTCGGCACGATCGCGGCGCCGGCGCTGGTGATCGTCGGCACCTACGACTTCATCTGCCCTCCCCGCTTCGCCTACGAGATCCACGCCGGCATGCCGGACGCACGGCTGTGCGAGCTGACCGGGAGCGGCCACTTCGGGCACATCGAGGAGACCGGGAGGTTCGTCGCCGCCGTGCTCGACTTCGTCACCACCACCGACAAGGGGAACCAAGCGTGAGCACCACCGTGCCGACCGGCCTGGCCGAAGAGACCGAGATCAAGGCGTACACCGACTTCGTGACCGGCGCGCCGGCGGAGGTGCTCAGCACCCTGGGCGTCGGCGCGCAGCAGTTCGGCTCGGCGCGGGCGCTGGCCGTTCGCGAGGACCCGAGCCGCTTCTTCAACCGGGCCGGGGGATTCGGGCCCGCCGGGCCGATCACGGCGGACGTCGTGGAGCAGGTGTGCGACTTCTACCGCGCTCAGGGCGTGCCGCAGGGCTCGTTCATGATCGCGCCGTCCCTGCTGCCGTCGGACTGGGCCTCGACCGCGCAGAAGTGGAACCTCACCGAGGGCACCCGTTTCGCCAAGCTCGGCTGCGACGTCCCGACCGTACTGGCGGGGGCCGACGGGGTCGCCGCGCTCGACCCGGACCTGCGGGTCGGCCTCGTCGAGCGTGACCAGGCACGCGAGTGGGCGACCGTGATGATGACGACCTTCGGCTTCAGCACGCCGGCCATGATCGACATGGCCGCGGCATGCGTGGGCAGGCCGGACTGGCGGCAGTACGCCGTCTGGGAGGGCGAACGGATCGTCGCGGTCGGCAGCATCTTCGTGAACGGTGACTGTGCCGACATGTTCGGCGGGGCGACCCTGCCGGAGTGGCGCGGCCGCGGCGCCCAGTCGGCGCTGCTCACGGCCCGGGCCCGGGCGGCCCACGACGCAGGCTGCCGATGGCTCGTCGCCGAGACCGGGGCGGAAGGCCCCGGCGACCACAACACGTCCCTGCACAACATGATGCGCGCCGGGTTCGAGCTGCTCTACGAGCGGGTCACCTGGGTGTGGGGCGGGTAGCCGGACCGGAAAGGCCGAAGGCGCCCGCGGTCAGGCCCGGGGCCTGACCGCGGGCGCCTTCGGCCGGCGGGGTGCGGTCGGCGGCTGCACGCCTACGACAGCGGCCGGGGAGCCCTACGGCGGGGCCGGAGCTTGGCGGCCACCATGGCGGCGAACACCACGGCCCAGAACGCCGCGGCGATCCAGACCTCCCAGCGGCCCATGCTCGCCATCCACGAGGTTCCGGTCGCGCGTCCCAGCTCGTGCGTGGTGACCGCGTACATGCCGACCGGGAAGACGAGGTTCCACCAGCCGAGGTCGTAGTGCAGCGGAATGCGGCGCAGCGCGTGCCGCCACACGCCCAGGGCGAGCAGAAGGGGGATGAGCCAGCTGGAGAACGACCACAGGACGACGGACGATCCGACGAGGAGCGGACGCGACAGCATGGTGCTGCCCGCGGGGAGTGCCATCAGCCGCACTGCGGCAAGGACTGCGATCGCCGCCGCCCCCATGAAGATCCAGACGGACGTCATGAGGCCTTCCGGCCGGACCGGCCGGGCCAGCAGTCGGGCCAGGACGATGGCGGCGGTCAGCAGCTACTGCACCAGGCCGACGGCCCAGCACACCACCGCCAGCACCGGCAGGACGTTGCCCGGGGTCACCCGGGCCAGCGCGGCCGCCGCGAGCGCCACCGACTCCGATCCCACCGCCCACAGGAACCAGGTGCCGTTCACCTGGTCGAACGAGGGGCCCCGTTTCAGGGTGGTGATGAGCGCGAGCGGGATGCCGTAGTCCAGCACCACCCACCCCAGTGCCCCGAAGGCCAGGAACGCCCCTGCGACCGCGGTGTGGCCTTCCGGCGCGAGGCGTGCGGCCAGCACGTTGGCGGAGATGGCGACGGTGAGGAACGCGAAGGCGCGCGGCCCCATGAAATCCGCGACGAACCGCTCGCGCTGCCGCAGCAGCCGCCAGCCGTAGGCGGGCAGCAGTACCGCGAACCCGGCCAGTGCCACCCACAGCAGTACGGCGGAGGCGGTGCCGGCGCCGTTGACGTACAGGGCCGTGGAAACGATGCCGGTGCCCATGACGAACGCGAGCGCGCCCGCGTTGAGGTCGGCCACCGCGGCGGACACGGCCGCGCGGCGTCCGGAAGGCGCCTGCTCATCGGTTCTGCGACAGCTGATCTTGGCCATGACGCTTCCTTCGACCGCTGACGCGGTAGCAGCATTTTACTGGTATGTGCATTTCATCGTCTTTCGGGCACCTAGGCGGTCCGGGGGCCGCCGGGCGCCGCGGGGACGACGACCCCCGCCAGGGCCTCCATGACGCTGTCCGCGACGGCCTGCGCGGTCAGGCCCGCTTCCGCGAGGATCTCGGCACGGGTGGCCTGCCGGGGAAACCCGTCGGCCACGCCCAGGGCACGCACCGGCGTGCGGATGCCGGCCTCCTGCAGCGCCTGGCCCACCGCGGTGCCCACTCCCCCGGTACGCAGGCCGTCCTCGACCGTGACGACCAGGGCGCGGTCGGCGGCGAGGGCGGGCAGTTCTCCGGGCAGCGGCTTGACCCACAGCGGGTCCACCACGGTGACCTCGACGCCGTGCTCGGCGCAGAGCTCCGCCGCTTCGAGGGCGACCGGGGCCATCGTCCCGACGGCGATCAGCAGGACGCCGCCCGTGCCGGGGCCCTCACGCAGCACGTCGACCGCACCGGCGCGACCGGCCGCCGGGATCGCCGGGCCGACCGCGCCCCGCGGGTACCGCAGGACCGTCGGCGCGTCGGTGATCGCGACGGCCTGCCGCAGCTGCTGCCGCAGCGTGTGCGCGTCACGGGGAGCCGCGATCCGCAGGCCGGGGACGGCCTGGAGCATCGCCAGGTCCCACAGCCCGTTGTGGCTGGGTCCGTCGTCCCCGGTGACCCCGGACCGGTCGAGTACGAGGGTCGCACCGAGACGGTGCAGCGCGAGGTCCATCAGCACCTGGTCGAGTGCGCGGTTCAGGAAGGTGCCGTACAGGGCGATCACCGGGTGCAGTCCCGCCATGGCCATCCCGGCGGCCGAGGCGACCGCGTGCTGCTCGGCGATCCCGACGTCGAAGAACCGTGCCGGATGGCGTGCGGCGAAGTCGTTCAGACCGACCGAGCCGGGCATGGCCGCGGTGATCGCCACGACGTCCGGGTGCGCGTCCGCCAGCTCCACCAGTTCCCGGCCGAACACCGCCGACCAGGTCGCAACGGCGGGCCGCAGAGGACGCCCCGTCCGCGGGTCGATGGCGCCGATGCCGTGCAGATGGTCCTCCTCGTCCTCCTCGGCGGGCGCGTATCCGAGCCCTTTGCGCGTGATGCAGTGGACGACGACGGGCGCGCCATGGGCCTTGGCCCGCTCCAGGGCTGCTTCCAGGGCGGGGATGTCGTGGCCGTCGACCGGCCCGAGGTAGTGCAGACCGAGCGCGCCGAAGAGCGAGTGCGGCGTCACGGCGTCGGCGGAGCCCTCCACCAGGCCCGCCCTCAGCCCCTCCTTGATGCCCTCCTTGGCGGCATGCAAGGTGCGGTGCAGCGCCCGCCCCGGCGTTCCGGCACCGCCGAGGGCCTGTTTGCCCCAGCCCGCCAGACGCTCGTAGCCGGCGTGGGCGCGCAGGGCCGTCAGGTGCCGCGCGAGTCCGCCCACGGTCGGTGCGTACGAACGGCCGTTGTCGTTGACGACGATCACCACGGGCCGGTCGGGAGCCTCCGCGATGTTGTTCAGGGCCTCCCAGGCCAGCCCGCCGGTGAGCGCCCCGTCGCCGACGACGGCGACGATGTGCCGGTCCGCCTCCCCCGCGAGCTGTCCGGCCTTGGCCATGCCGTCGGCGTACGACAGCGCCGCCGAAGCGTGGGAGTGCTCGATGTGGTCGTGCGCGGACTCCTCCCGGCTGGGGTACCCCGACAGGCCGCCGCGCTGCCGCAGGCCGGTGAACTCACCGGCCCGTCCCGTCACGATCTTGTGGACGTACACCTGGTGCCCGACGTCCCACAGCAGCCGGTCATGCGGCGAGTCGAAGACCCGGTGCAGTGCCAGCGTCAGCTCCACCACGCCGAGGTTGGGCCCCAGATGGCCGCCCGTGGCCGCGACGTGCCGGATCAGGAACTCGCGGATCTCCCCGGCGAGCCCGACCAGTTCCGGATGGCTCAGGCCCCTCAGGTCCGCGGGCCGGTTGATCCCTGCCAGCAGGCTCATGCCGCTGCTCCTCATCGATGCCGCTGTGCCGTCGGCGGACGCACCCGCCGCTCGGACCGACCTGTGCGGCCCCATCGCCTTGACGACGCTAGATCCGGGAGGGCACGGGAACGGACGGTCCCGCGTGCCACGGCGGCCTCACATCAGGACATCGGACGGGCGGCCGCCCGCGGGCCGCCCGTCGCCGCGTCACGGAGCGCGCACGGAGGACGCGGTGTCCTGATCCGAGGGCTTCTTGTCCCCCGTTCCGCCATCAGCTGCGTGGGGAAGCCCGGTTATGCCTGTAGGGCCGCGAGCTCGCGGCCGGTGAACCCACCCCGGGGATGAAGCATGACCGACCGCCATCCGGCCACCGCCACACGGCAGCCTCCACCCATCCTGTGGAGCCTGGGTCTCCTGCACGGCGAACTGCGGGCGACGCACGGCTTGTCGCTCCACGACTACCTCATCCTCGGTGCCCTCGCGGAAGCCGAGGGCCGGCCCGTACCCCTGACCCGGCTGACGGCGCTCCTGCGCGAGACGCGGACCCGGATCGCCTCCCTCCTCACGGGCCTGGAGGCGGAAGGGCTCGTCGAACGCAGTCGTGGCCCCAGAGATCGCAGAACGATCGAAGTGACCCTGACCGAGGCCGGACGTGCCAGGTTCACCGCCGCCGAGCGGGCCGCGCACGAGCGGCTGCGCCGGCATTTCGTCCTGTGACCTGTGCACACGCCACGGTCGTCGGCCGGGCACATCGAGGCCTGTCGACGGGCCCCGGAGAAATCTCGGGCGGTGATGTCGAGAACCGGTGGCCGGCTCCGTCCCCGGGGTGAAGGCGGCCACAATGGGTCGCACCGGCACCAGGGAGAACCACGATGGCCAAGTACCTGCTCCTCAAGCACTACCGCGGCGCACCGGCCGCGGTGAACGACGTGTGCATGGACCAGTGGACGCCCCAGGAGATCTCCGACCACGTCCAGTACATGCAGGACTTCGCCGCCCGCCTGGAGAAGACCGGCGAGTTCGTCGACGGCCAGGCCCTCGCCCCCGAAGGCACCTGGGTCCGCTACGACGGCGAAGGCCGCCCGCCCGTCACCGACGGCCCCTTCGCCGAGACCAAGGACCTCATCGCCGGCTGGATGATCATCGACGTCGACACCTACGACCGCGCCGTCGAACTCGCCGGAGAACTCTCCGCCGCACCCGGCGCCGGCGGCAGGCCCATCCACGAATGGCTCGAACTCCGCCCCTTCCTCGCCGCCCCGCCCACCATCACCGAATGACCACCCCCATCGACGAGGCCCGGCTCCGCAGCCTCACGCCGGGCGTCCTCGCCATCCTCGTCCGCCGCGGAGCCGACTTCGCGGCGGCCGAGGACGCCGTCCAGGAGGCGCTGGTCGAGGCCGTCCGCGTCTGGCCGGCCGACCCGCCCAGGGACCCCAAGGGCTGGCTGGTCACCGTGGCCTGGCGCCGGTTCCTGGACGCGACGCGGGCGGACACCGCCCGCCGCCGCCGTGAGGACCTCGTCGACCGGGAACCGGACCCCGGGCCCACGCCCGCGGCCGACGACACGCTCCAGCTGTACTTCCTGTGCGCCCACCCGTCACTGACGCCCTCGTCCGCGGTCGCGCTCACGCTGCGCGCCGTGGGCGGGCTGACGACCCGGCAGATCGCCCAGGCGTACCTGGTGCCCGAGGCGACCATGGCGCAGCGCATCAGCCGGGCCAAACGCACCGTCGCCAGCGTGCGGTTCGACCAGCCCGGCGACGTCGCCACCGTGCTGCGCGTCCTGTACCTGGTCTTCAACGAGGGCTACTCCGGCGACGTCGACCTCGCCGCCGAGGCCATCCGCCTCACCCGGCAGCTCGCGGCAGTGATCGACCACCCCGAGGTGGCGGGGCTGCTCGCGCTCATGCTGCTCCACCACGCCCGGCGGGCCGCCCGGACCGCGCCCGACGGCAGCCTGGTCCCGCTCGCCGCACAGGACCGCGGCCGGTGGGACACCGGGGCCATCGCCGAGGGCGTCGGGATCCTGCAGGCGGCACTCGCCCGCGACCGGCTCGGCGAGTTCCAGGCGCAGGCCGCCATCGCGGCACTGCACGCCGACGCACCCGCCGCCGAGGAGACCGACTGGGTGCAGATCGTCGAGTGGTACGACGAGCTGACGCACCTGACCGACAGCCCGGTCGTCCGGCTCAACCGCGCGGTCGCCGTCGGCGAGGCCGACGGACCGCGCGCCGGGCTGGCGGCGCTCGCGGCGCTGGACGACTCACTCCCCCGGTACACCGCGGTGGCGGCCTACCTCCACGAGCGCGACGGCGACCTGACGACGGCGGCACGGCTGTACGCCGAGGCAGCCCGCAAGGCACCCAACCTCGCCGAGCGCGACCATCTGACGCGCCAGGCCGCCCGCCTCAACTCCCGCCGTAGTGGCTGACGGTGTGCGCAAGCAGTAGTCGGTGCTCCGGCCCGGAGACCGGTGCCGGGATGAATCTCGGCCGACATGGGCGCACCCTGGAGGTAGGCCCCGTTTCCGCACGTGCCGAATGGGCCCTCGGGACGGGGCTGTGGCTGCAGGCCGCTGCCCGCGATGGGCCGGTGGCCGATCCATCCACGGGAGCTCGGAGGCCCTCATAGGCCGGGGGCCGGCGTGCCGGCTCGTTCCGGGCGGTATTGATGGTCTCTTCAGTACCTCAGCGTTGCTCTCGCGCCGGGCGTCCGTGGCACCTACCGACATGCACGGAAGGACACGCCATCATGAGGCGCAAGACACTGATCGCCACCGTGGCTGCCGCCGCCGCACTGGCCGGAGCGGCAGGCTCGACGTCGGCCGCCGTCGCGGCCGACCACCCTCAGAGCACGGTCTCCGTGGTCGCCGACGACGGCGGCGGCGATGACGGCGGGGGCGACGACGGTGACGACGGCGGCGACTACGGTGACTGACGGTGGCTCCCGCAGCTGACAGCGCGGACGCCACCCCACGCGCAATGCGTCTTCCCCAGGCCGGCGGTGCCACCCGCTGACCTGTCGAGGTCTCATCGCCATCCGCGGGTCCCCGCCGCTCCATCGCGGCGAGGACCCGTTCGTCACTTCCGGTCCCCGGTCGTGGGGCGGCCGTGGTGGAGTAGGGTCTCCCCACGTCGCCGCCGGACACACCACATCGGGGATCAGCCTGTGACGCCGTACTCCCTGGCGTTCTACATGGACGTCATCACCACCGGCACCGTGCTCGGCGTGGGCCCTACGGATTCCCCCGACCGCGTGACCGAGGTCCTCGGCCCGGACTTCGCCGAGAACGCCTTCCGCTCCCTCAGCATCTGCCGTGACTACGGTCTCGTCGAGTTCTACTGGAACCGCGGTGCGGCCGACCACCCCTGGTCGGGGCACCACTTCAGCCTGCAGGTGCACCGTCTGGCGTTCCGCGATCGCACGCTGGTCAACGCCGAAATGCGCGCCAGATACGGAAGGTTCACTCCCAGGCTCCGCTTCGACAAGCTCCGACGCCTGCTGGACCGGCGTGGCGTCCCCTTGCTGGAGATTCCCGAAATCCCCCCAACCGCCCCGTACTTCCGTACTTTCTGGCAACCCGGCTCCCACGTGGCCGTCTCGGTCATCGGGACCTACGGCACGTACAGCACGCCCGACAATCTGCGGGTCGGCGACGTGTACAAGATCCAGGCGCCGGTCTCCGTCGAGGAAGTGGAGTGGCGGAGGACCCTGAAGAGCTGAGGGATCCCAGCCCGCACGACAACCGGGCGGCCGGCGAGGCCGCCTGGAGTGAGTACCGGGCTCTCACGGCCTGATCTGCGCCGCCACCCACTGCGGTTCATGGCCGCCCACGGGCCGCGCCGCCCCACGGCGGCCGAGGGTCCGACGGCGTCCTCGAGGTGCCGAGGGCCGCCGCCGACCTCGACCTGCACCGGGGGGCCTTGCACATCGCCACCGGCGGCGGCTGGAGTGCGCCGGTGAGCTGACGATCGCCGACCGGCCACTTGGTGGCGTAGACGGCCGTGTAACCGCCGATGAGAGGACGGGCCTCCGTCGTGGAGAAGCCTGCCGCCGCCAGCCAGCGGGTCGCGTCGGCGACGGTGTACTCGGAGCCGCCTTCCGTGTCGATGAGCATGTTCAGCGACACCATGAAGCCGTAGGTGTTGTGCCGTCGGTCGTCGTCGATCATGGCGTCGTAGACGATGAGCGTGCCGCCGACGGGCAGGGCGTCATGGGCCTTGCGGAGCAGGAACTGCCGCTGCTCGGCATTCCAGTCGTGGAGGATCTGCCCCATGACGTAGACGTCGGCCGGGGGAAGGGGGTCGGAGAAGAAGTCGCCGCTGTGGAAGGACAGGCGGTCGGTCAGGCCGTGCGCGGCGGCGAATTCGTCGAAGACCGGGCGTACCGGGGGAAGCTCGAAGACCGTTCCGGTCATCTCGGGGTGGGATCGCAGCACTGCCGCGGGTACGGCCCCCAGAGCGCCGCCGAGGTCGACCACGTGCCGGCGGCCGGTCCAGTCGAAGTCGGCGGCGAGTGCCCCCGCGAGGGGTGTGCTGACACCGTTCATGCCGTTGAGGAAGTTGCGCCACGCGACGGGGTCCTGGCTCAGCGTGGCGAAGAAGGGGGCTCCGGTGTGCGTGACTTCGTTCTGCTGGGTGCCGGTTCGCAGGGCATCGGTGAGGTTGTCCCAGAAGCCGAAGAGGCGGGTGTTCGCCATCTCCAGGATGCCGCCGATGTAGGAGGGCTTGGCCTGGTCCAGGAAGACCTCGGACGCGGGGCTGTTGCGGTAGACGCCGTCGTCGTCACGGTCCAGCAGGCCCAGCGACACGAGGGCGTCGAGGAAGTCCGCGGAGGACCTGGGGTGGAGGCCCACTTCGGCCGCGAGGGACGCGCGATCGCGACCGCCCCGGGCCAGGACGGTGAAAATCTCCAGCTCCACCGCGCTCAGCAGTGTCTTCGAGGCCATGAATCCCAGACCCAGCTGCAGGATCGGCTCGGGGGTGATCGATTCGTCGACGGTCACATGTATCTCCACTCACTCGACAACGGATTCTCAGATTGGTCGCTGGTCGCGGTCTCGCACCGCCGCCCGGGGCGGGACGAACCGCGCCCCGCGTTCACAGCGTCTTGATCTGGCCGCCGTCGATGAGCACCTCGGCCCCGTTGATGTTGCCCGCCACCGGCGAGGCCAGGAAGACGGTGAGGTCGGCGACCTCCTGCGGCTCGGTGATCCGGCCCGAGGTGATGCCCATGCTCTGGGGCACCACGACGTCCAGGGCCTCCTGCGCCGTGGTGCCGGCGGCCGCGGCGGTGGCGTCGGCGAAAGCGCCCGGGGCCGTCCAGAACGGGGTGCGCACCGGGCCGGGCGAGATCGCGTTGACGCGGACGCCCTTCGGCGCGAACTCCTCGGACAGCGACTTGCTCAGGTTGGTCAGCGCGGCCTTGGCGGCCGAGTAGTCCACGACCATCGGGAAGGGCGTGCGGGCGTTGATGGAGCTGATGTTGACGATCGCCGCACCGTCGGCCTCGGCCAGGTGCGGGAGCGCGGCGCGGCTGGCGCGGACGGCGCTGAAGAAGGTCAGGTCGAAGATCCGCTGCCATTCGGCGTCGGTGACCTCGAGGAACCCACTGCGCGGTTCGGCGGCGCCGACGTTGTTGACCAGGATGTCGATCCGCTGGTGGCGCTCCACCGCACGGCGGACCAGGGTCTGCGCCCCCTCCGGTGCCGCCAGGTCGACGGGCACGATCGTGACGTCGTAGGTGGTCGCCAGCGCGTCGAGTTCGGGCGTCGAGTTGCGGCTGCCGGCGACGACGCGGACGCCTTCGCGGGCCATCGCCTCGACGACGGCCAGGCCGATGCCCTTGCTGGCTCCGGTGACGACGGCGACCTTGTTCTTGAGGTGCAGTTCCATGAGGAATCCTTTATGGAGTGATCAATACAGAATTATGGCAAGCGGAAGCCGGGCCCGCACGGCGTGCGTCGGAGCCCGACCGCGGTCAGCCCAGGGCGCGCATCGCCACCGCGAGGGCGTCCTCGACGAAGGACCGCCCGAGACGCGCCCGGCCGACGACCCGCAGGCCCTGGACGAAGGTGGTCAGGAAGCGGGCCAGCTCGACCGGGTCCTTGTCCGGCGCCAGCTCACCCCGCGACCTGGCCCGCTCCAGGGCTCCCGCCAGGGACGACTCGACCTGCCGCATCGCCGCGACGACACGTTCGGCCGCCGGGGGCCGGCCGCCGCACTCGGTGGCGGTGTTGACGACGAGGCACCCCCGCGACGGATCGGTCAGATCCGCCTCGATCATGGCGACGAGGACCTGCCGCACCGCCGACCGGATCTCGGTCGCGTGCTCGAGGATCTTCACGAGGTCGTCCGCCTGGAGGGCGGAGTAACGCTCGAGGGCCCGGAGGTAGAGCTGCTCCTTCGAGCCGAAAGCCGCGTAGAAGCTGCCGCTTCCGATCGACAGCTCGTCGAGGAGGTCCTGCAGGGAGGTCTCGGCGTAGCCGCGACGCCAGAACAGGTCCATCGCCCGGTCGACCGCTTGGTCGACGTCGAACTCCCTGATCCGTCCCATGCCGGGAAGCCTAGCATGATTCTGGATTGCTCAATAAAGTAAGCGTTCCGAGGGAGGCCGCGCCCGCCGCGGTCCTCACCGGGCTCAGAGGGATGCCAGCCAGGCCGCGGTCTCGTCGGGGTGGCCGAAGCGGAGGACGTCCAGCGGTGCGAAGCGGGGATCGCCGGCGCGGCGCTCGATCTCGAGGCGACGGCCCGCGTGCTGGGACCAAGACCACCAGGCAGGATGCTCCCGGCTCAGCCAGCCGGTCAGGGTTTCCCTGTTGCCCCCGAAGATCGCCTCGCGCGTGACGGTGCGCCGCACGGACCGGCGCAGGACGCGCGGCATGATGACGCGCCTGGGGTAGTCCAGCCACACCACGGTGTCGGCCCTCCCCCAGAGCAGGTCACGAACGTCCGGGTAGCCGAGGGAGTCGACCACCCAGCGGGGCCCGGCGGCGAACCCCGCCACGTCCTCGGTGAACGTGCCGTTCACCGCCCAGTCGGGACCGTTGAAGTACAGCGCGTCCATCTCGTGGTACGGCAGGCCCAGTCGACCGCCCACCGCACGGGCGAGCGTGGACTTACCCGCGCCCGTGGCGCCCACCACCAAGATCCGTTCCACGACCGTGCACCCTACCCCGGGCCGCCGCGGTGCGGGCGGTCGCAGATGCTCGTGACGGGTCAGCCGGCCCCGTTCGGGTCGAAGCCGTACCGGCGATCGCGGACGGCCGCCACGACCTTGGCGACCCGGGCGTCGAAGGCGTCGAGTTCTTCCGTCTCGGCCGCGTCGGCGACGAACGCACGTCGGTCACACAGGACGCCTGCCCGCCAGATCCGTTCGATGGCCCGGGTCGCGGTGACGTCGGTCAACGGGTCGCCGGACACGAGCACGAGGTCCGCGCGCCGCCCGGGTGCGACCTGCCCGCGGTCGGCGAGGCTGAACACCCGTGCCGGGGCGGCGGTCGCGGCGTCCAGCGCCTGAGCGGGCGTCATGCCGCAGCGGCCGAGCAGCTCCAGTTCCCGGTGCAGACTTGCCCCGAACACGGTTCCCGGGTTCGGGGCGTCGGTGCCGGCCAGGACCGTGACGCCCGCGTCGACCAGGCGGCCGACGTTCTCCTCGGCACGGGAATAGGGCGGCATCGCCCGCCCGTGCCGCCCAGACGCGCCGGCGGTCAGCCGCCGCGCCTGCGCGTCCCCGAGTGCCGCGGCAAGTCGGGGGTCGCCGGCCACAGCGGCCCCGCCTGGTTCGCCCAGGACGTTCTCGATGGTTGCCAGCGTCGGGCCGACCGCGATTCCGGCCTCGGCGATCCGCTCGGCCAGGGCTCTGTCCAGTTCGCCGTCCACGGGCACGTGCGCGATGACGTCGATGCCCGCGGACACGACCTCGCCCATCCCGGCCACGGAGTGGACGTGCGCGACGACCACGAGTCCGCGACGATGCGCTGCCTCGGTCACCGCGGTGATCGTGGCCAGGTCCAAAGACGGCATCGTCCGCGGACCCGCGGTGCCCGAGGGGCCGAAGACCTTCACGTGGTCCGAGCCTTCGGCGACGCGGTCCGCGACGAACTGCTCGGCCTGCTCCGGGCCGGTCAAGGTCGGGAACGGGGCGTACATCGCGGAGGGATGCCCGCCGGGAGCAGTGGCACCGATCCCCGCGGAACGCACGTCGGCCACGTCCGGCCGAGCGGCGGCCTGTTGCTTGGCCACGGCCATCACGTCGGCCTGGCTGAACATGTCCAGTGCGGTGGTCACACCGAAGGTGAGCCCCTGCGCCAGGGCGCCGGGCACCAGGTGGATGTGCGAGTCGATCAGCCCCGGCAGGAGGGTGCCGCCCTCCGCGTCGATCACCTCGTCGCCGTCCTGGGCGGTGGGACCGGTGGCGCAGTCGGTGATGATGCCGTCGGCGAACCGGACCGACGTCCAGTCCCGCAGCCGGGTGCCGTCGAAGACCCTCGCGTTGACGATCGCCGTTGCTCCGGTCACGGGGCCCCTCCCGAACGGATGTACATGGTGGTCAGGGGCGGGGCAGCCGCCCCTCCCCGATGGCGCCAAGCATCGCACCCGCGCCGGCGGCCCTCGCCATCCGGCTCCGGACATGATCGGCCGGTCAGGTCCTACCCGGTCCGCTCGTCGTAGGTCTGCTGGTGGCGGCGGATCTCCGCGTGCCGCTCGGCCGACCAGGCCGCCAGCTCCAGCACGGTGGACAGCAGGGAGGTGCCGAGCCCGGTCAGGGAGTACTCGACGCGCGGCGGCACCTCGGCGTACGCGGTCCGGTCGACCAGGCCGCTGCGCTGGAGCTGCTTGAGGGTGAGGGTGAGCATCCGCTGGGAGATGCCGGGGATGGCGTGCGCGAGGTCGGAGTAGCGCACGGGTCCGTCGGCGAGGGTGCCGATGATCAGCACGCTCCACTTGTCGCCGACCAGGTCGAGGATCTCGCGGATGAGGTCCGCGTCCCCGTCGCCCCAGTGCGCGCACGGGCCGGGGACGCGCCGCACGCTCGCCCGCACGTTGGTGCGTCCCTGCCGCATCTCGCCGCCGGTGCCCACGTCCGCCACCTCTCCCACGACCACGCACATCAATGTGCCTTTTGTATCGCTTCTCACACTAATGCAGAGTGAGGCTACGAACAGAAAGTGAGTTTCGAGAGGGGCCCACCATGCAGATCGACTTCTGGTCCGACATCGTCTGCCCGTACTGCGGACTGGCGGACAACCGGCTGCGGCTGGCGCTGGAGCGCTTCGAGCACGCCGGAGAGGTGCGGATCGTCCACCGCTCGTTCCAGCTCCACCCCGACCTGCCCCGTGAGGGCATCACGCAACGGCGGCTCCTGGAGAAGCACGGGATCTCCGTGTCCAGGGGCGAGCAGATCTTCGCGCCGATCGAGCGCGCCGCCCGGGACGAGGGGCTGGACCCCTACCGCGCGCTCGAGCGGACGCTGGGGCCGACCGACTACGCGCACGAACTCCTCGCCCTCGCCACCGACCAGGGGCGCGGCGGCGAGGTGTGGACGGCGATGTTCCGAGCCCACTTCGGGCAGGCGCGCGAGCTGTGGACCCGCGAGCAGGTCCTCGACTTCGCCACCGAGGCCGGCCTCGACCGCGCCGAGGCCGCGGAGGCGCTGCGCGACCGGCGCTACCAGGCCCGGGTGGACGCCGACCAACGCGAGGCCGAGCGCCTGGGGGCACGCGGGACGCCGTTCATGATCCTCGACGGCACGTACGCGATCCCCGGCGCGGTCGGCGTCGACGAACTCCTGGCCGCGATGACCAGGGCCTGGGAGGCGGCGCACCCCGAGCCCCGGCCGCTGCGGATCCTCGGCGCAGCGGGCGCGGCCGCCTGCGGCCCCGACGGCTGTGCGGTCCCCCGGCCCCCCACTCCCTGACGACACTGCCTCAGACGACACGGCCCCAGACGACAGGCCCTCACCGGGGCCCGCCCACACCGGCGCGCCGGAACCCGGCCGACGGACCACCACCACACCCGCACACCCGCACCACAGCGAAAGAGTCACCACCATGTCCTACCTGCTGCGCATCGACGCCTCGGCCTCCGGCGACGCCTCCGTCTCCCGCCGGGTCGCCGATTCCTTCACCGCCGCCTGGGCCGGCGACGTCGTCCGCCGCGACCTCGCGCTCGACCCCGTCGGCCACCTGGACGCGACCGGCATCCTGGCCCGTACGACCCCCGCCGACGAGCACACACCCGAGCAGAAGGCCGCCGCCCTGCTCCAGGACGAACTGGTCGAGGAGTTCCTGGGCGCCGACGCCTACCTCTTCGCCGTACCGCTCTACAACTACGCGATGCCGTCGGTCTTCAAGGCGTGGCTGGACCACATCATGATCGTCGGCAGGACGATCGGGCTGCCCGGTCCCGCTCCCACCGCCGGCCGCCCCGCCGTCGTCGTCTCCGCCCGGGGCGGCGGCTACGGTCCCGGTGCGCCCCAGCACGGGAAGGACTTCCTGATCCCCGCGCTGGAGACCATCCTCGGCGATCCGCGGCTGATGGCCCTGGACGTCCGCCCCATCACGCCCGAACTGACGTATGCGCCCACGGTGCCGTCGCTCGCGCACCTGCTCCCGGAGCACCGCGCCTCACTGGAGGATGCGCACGCGCGGGCGCGCCGTCAGGCGATGGAGGTCGCCGCGCTCACCGCCACCCGGTCGGCCGCCTGACCGGCACGAACTCCTTGAGCGCCCCCAGGCCCCTCCTGGGCCTGCCTCGGGCCGGTCGGCGAGGTCGGCGAGGTCGGCGGGGTCGGCGAGGTCGGCGAGTTGGTCGTGCTTCCGGGGCGAGGCGGCCCGGTCAGAGATGCGGCGCGGCGTTCCAGCTGGCCAGGAGCGGCAGGACGCGGGCGGTGGAGGAGTCGGGTTCTGCGGTGTAGACGACGAGGCGCTGGTCGGGCTCGTGGGGCGCGCGGACGATCTCCGGGGCAACGGCGTCATCGTCACCATCGGCTCCTGGATGGCCCGCGTCGGCAGCCCCTACGCGGCGATGTACACCGCGACCAAGGCGGCGGACGAGCAGCTCACCCGGAGCTGGGCCGCGGAGTACGGCCCGCGCGGCGTGCGGGTGAACGCCGTCGCGCCCGGGGCGACCCTCACGCCGGGCAACGAGGCGGCCCGTGCGGAGCTCGACGCGATGACCGCCGCCACCCCGGCAGGCGTGGTGATCAGGCCCGACGACATCGCCAAGGGCGTCCTGTACGTCGCCGGCGACGATGCGGCCATGGTCCACGGCATCACGCTCAACGTGGACGGTGGAATCTCCGCCACCCGCCCGAACTGACCCCTCCGGCGCCCCCGCCGCCTTCCCGGCGGCGGGGGCGCGGAAACCAAAGCCTTCTTACCATCCAGCGATGATAATTAAGAACTTGCCTAATCACTTTAGGCAAACTAGCCTGCCGCCTATGAAGCCGTTGACCGAGCAAGAGATCCGTAGCGCGTTCGTGAACTGCACCAAGGGCGAGGCCAAGCGCCTCTTCGTCCCCCGTGACCTGACCGAGCAGCCCTGGGACGACCTGGACTTCCTCGGCTGGCGGGACCCGCAGGCCCCCGACCGCTCCTACCTCGCCATCGAGTTGGACGGCCGCACGGTGGCCCTCGCCCTGCGCACCTCGGGCCCGGCCTCCTGGCAGGCGCGGCTCAGCATGTGCTCGATGTGCCTGACCACCCACTCCGGGGGCGTCTCACTCATGGTCGCAGCGAAAGCCGGCAAGGCCGGGCAGCAGGGCAACACCGTGGGCGCCTACATGTGCAGCGACCTCGCCTGCCCGCTGTACGTGCGGGGCATGAAGGACGAGGGCGTCGGCGCGCGGCTCCACGAGACGCTCACCCTGGAGGAGAAGATCCGGCGGACCGTCGCGAACCTCGCCGCGTTCATCGCCAAGGTCACCACGTGAACGAGGCAGCGGCACCGGCCGACTGTCGCTGACCTGCGACGACCGGTTACGCTCGCGCAAGATCACGCAGCTCGGGGTGGGGGCACCATGGACAAGAAGCACGCACTGGTCCTGGCAGCGGCGGCAGCACTCGTCGCCGCCGCGCCGGCCACACTGGTGGTGCACCGCCACGTCGAAGCGGCGGAGCGGGCGTCGCTTGAGCGAGCGGCCCAAAAGGTCTTCCAGCACGACGCCGACCTCCCCACCGCGTATGGGCGGAGGGACGAACCGCAAGCGGACGTGATGTGGGACGGAGCCGTCTCCACCGCCCACATCCAGCAGGTCGAGATGGCCGGCGACCGGGCCAAGGTGTGGGTCGACGAGTCCACGAGGCCGTACGCCACCGACCGGTTCGGCAAGACCCACAGGGCCGATGTCCCCTGGGTGAGCTCCCACCTCTTCGTGTTCGAGCCCGCAGGGGACGGCTGGCGCCTCGCCGAGGACCTCACCACGACCGAACGGGACAACGGCTGACATCGCCGGTGGCACCGCCTCCCGGGGCCTGCAGAGTCGACCACCCGGGACGCCGCATGCGTCAGGGACCGATGTCGCCGGGCGGCCGTCGACGACCAACGCCATGGCCATCGCCGCGCCCGCCACCTGTGCCGCGACACGACGCCGGCCCGGTGAGAGCGTCGACCCGGCCGTCGGCCCGTGGTCCACACCGTCCTCCCGGTCTCAAGGGCACTGCGCAAGGACCCGCCCGCACCACCTCGGGGTGGGGAACGCGTGCCGCCGCGCCGGGAAGCTGCTCGGACATGCGATGTGCGCCAGGCCACCGCGCCGCCGCCGTCGGCCGCGACACACCCCACCCGCTCCTCAACCGCCCCTGCACCGATACCCCTTCGCGCACCCTAGGACCCCTAGGCTACAGTGAGGGATCCTAGGAATCAGTGGGGAGGGTCCATGGTGCGAGCCGGACTGACGGCGGAACGGGTGACGGTCGCGGGCGCCGAGCTGGCGGACGAGGTCGGCCTCGACCAGGTGACCATGTCCCAGGTCGCCCGGCGGCTCGGCGTCAGGGACGCCAGCCTCTACACGCACGTCCGCAACCTTGAGGACCTGCGCGGACGGATCGCGCTCCTGGCCGCCGACGAGAAGACCATCCGCATCGCCGAGGCCACCGCGGGCCGGGCCGGCAAGGACGCGCTCATCGCGTTCGCCAACGCCTGGCGCGAGTACGCCCACCAGCACCCCGGCCGCTACACCGCGACGCAGACCCCCCTGCAGATCGACCCCGAACTGGCCGCCAAAGCCCCCGGACCACGGCGCGCCGTCGAGCTGACCTACGGCATGCTCCGCGCCTACGGACTCGCCGAGCCCGACCTCACCGACGCGGTACGCCTGCTGCGCAGCACCTTCCACGGGTTCGTCGCCCTGGAGGCCGCCGGCGGATTCGCCCACCGGCGCTCACCGCAGCAGTCCTGGCTCCGCGCCCTCGACGCCCTGCACCACCTCCTGGAGCACTGGCCCGCGTCCCGAGAAGGAGAAGCAGCCCCATGACGAGCGCCCCCTCCACCGGCAGCCTGCGCGTGAACGGCGCGACCCTGCACTACGAAGTACGCGGCCGGGGCCCCCTCCTGCTCCTGATCCCGGGCGGAACCGGCGGGGCCGCGACCTTCGACGACATCGCCGACGACCTGGCCACCGCGTACACGGTCGCGACCTACGACCCGCGTGGCATGTCCCGCAGCACCCTCGACGACCCCGACGCAGAACAGCAGGTCGCCGAACACGCCGACGACGCGCTCCACCTCCTCGACCTGCTCTCGCCCCACGAACCCGCCCGCGTCTTCGGCGCCAGCTCGGGCGCGATCACCGCCCTCCACCTGCTCACCACCCACCCCGGACGCGTCGCACGCCTCGTGGCGCACGAACCGCCGGTCGTGGACGTCCTCCCCGAAGCCCCCGAGCACCGCGCACTCGTCGCCCGCGTGCAGGACACCTTCCGCACCCAAGGCCTCAAGCCGGCGATGGCCGCGTTCGCCGAGGGCATGAAGAAGGACGACGACACCACCGACCCGGAGCCCGCGATCGAGCTTCCGCCACGAGCGGCGGCGCGGGTCGAGCGGACCATGGGCAACCTGCCCCTCTTCGTCGGCCGCATCGTGCCCGCCTTCATGTCCTACGCCCCCGACACCGGCCGCCTCAAGGCGCTGTCGGACCGGATCGTGCTCGCCGCCGGCCAGGACTCGCGAGGCGAGCTCCCCCACCGCGCGGCGGCCTCCCTGGCCGAGCACCTCGGCACGGAACTCCGGTACTTCCCCGGCAGCCACATCGGCCTGACGACCCACCCCACCGCGTTCGGCGAGCACCTCCGCGAGGCCCTCGGCACCCGGTAGACCCGCGTCCCCGACCCGATTGGGCGCGGTGCGGCTGCGGGGCGGCCGGGGGGGTTGTTCGATGGGCGGCAACGGCCCCCGGCGCGCCCCGTGCGGGGCCGACGGCCGGGCAGGTGGTGCACCGTGGCAGGCAAGGACGCTCCCGCCGACCTCGACTCGGTCGCCGACGAGCTGTACCGGCTGCCGCCCGCGCAGTTCACCGCCGCCCGCAACACGCACGCCCAGGCCGCCAAGAAGGCCGGCGACCGGCCCCTCGCCGACCGGATCGCGGCCCTGCGCAAGCCGACCACCTCGGCCTGGGCCGCCAATCTGCTGGCCCGCGAACGCCGGGACGAGATCGGGCCGCTCCTCCGGCTCGGCGAAGCACTGCGGCAGGCCCACCGCAGCCTGGACGGAGGACGGCTCCGCCGCCTCAACCGGCAACAGCGGGAGCTCGTGCAGGCACTGTCCCGGCAAGCCGCACAACTGGCCGCGGAATCCGGACAGCCCATCACGGGCCAAGCCGTGCAGGAAGTGGAGGAGACCCTGCACGCCGCACTCGCCGACCCCGACGCCGGCGCGGCGTTCGCGGAGGGCCGCCTGACCAAGCCACTGTCGGCGACCGTGGACATCACCGGCCAGGCCACCACCGCCCAGGGCACCACCGCCCAGGGCACCACCGCCCAGGGCACGCACCGCACACCGAAGCCGCCACGGACCGCCGAGGACACCGCGCGGGCCCGCCGCGAGGCCGAGCGACAGCGCCGACGCGAGGATGCCGAGCAGGCCGGACAGCAGGCTCGCCGGGCGGAGCAGGAAGCCGAGGCCCGGGAAAGCGAGGCAGCTGCCGCCAGGCAAGGCCTGCACGCCGCGGACCGGCACCGCGACGAGGCTCAGGCCCGCCTCGACGAACTGCTCGGGCGGGCCAAGGACGCCGAGCAGACCGTACGGGCAGCCCGCGACGGCCAGGGCCAGGCCCGACGACTACTGCGGGAGGCCGACAAGGCCGCCCGCGACGCCCGTCGCCGGGCCCACGAAGCGGCCGCCCACGCCGATCGGCTGACCGCACGCCTCGACGATCCGGACCCCTGACCGGAACACTGGAGGGGCACGCGCAGGCTCCGCGCTCCCAGCCTGACGGCCCGGCGCCCCGCCTCCCTCACATCACGACCGGCCGCCGAACTGCCAGTTGTGGACCTCGATCCCGGCGTACGCGTCGGGGGTCAGAACAGCGCGTGCGGCATCCTCGTCCGGCGCCCGGACCAGTGCCGCCGTCCCGAGCCACGTGCTGCCGTCGTCGGACAGCAGGGGCCCGAACGCGATGAGGTCGTCCCGCAAGGGCGGCACCACGAGGTCGGCTCCCCGGCCCGCGCCGAGGCCGAGCACCAGGTACCGGTTGCCGCCGGTACGGCCACCGGGGAAGTCCCACATGGTGCGCCCCAGCAGGTTGCGCCACCGGCGCAGCAGCACGTCCCGGTACACACCCGACTGGTAGCCGGGCTCGTCGAAGGCGAACGCGCGGGCAGCGGCAGCGTTCGGCAGGTCGACCACGTGCACACTGCCGGTGGGCTCGCCGTCCCCTGCGGTGAGGGTCGGGCCGCGGGCGATCATCTCCTTCTCGTACTGGTCCATGTACGACCAGTGCTGCTCCAGCAGTTCTTGACGCAACGTCAACGCATCGGGCCGGTCACGGTGGTAGCAGAAGAACTCCATCCGCACACTCTCCCCCCGCGCGGGCCCTGGCGCCTGGACCCGGAACGATGAGCGGGGACCACGACGGCTGCGGCAGCGTGGTCACACCGGCCGCGGCACCGTCGACACCGTCGTGGACGTGGCGTGCGCGGCTCAGGAGTTCGCTGACTCCCGGACGTTCACGGCGATGGCCCGCTCGAGGAGGGCGGGGTCGGCGAGCGACATGGGATGGGCCAGGCCGTAGAAGACCGCCGCGCTGGCTTCGGCGATCGTCACGTCCGTGAGCGAGGCCTGTGCGAGCTGAGCCATCGCCCAGCGCTGGCGCTGCACGTCCTCGGGCACCGCGGCCCCCTCGATCGCGTCGCGGAGGGCGGCGTCCGAACCGGCCGAGACCGCCCACAATGCGTCGACGGCCACTTCCTGCAGGGCGAAGAACTCGGTGGCCGGTCCGCCGGGTTCGACGCCACCGCCCAGGTAAGCGGACAGGCAGGAGGCGTGGAGGGCGGCGGACATCATGCCCTGCCCGTAGGTGGCGTTCAGGGAGGCAACCGCGTCGCCGACGCCGACCAGACCGGCGGGGTAGCGCGACAGCCCCGCGAAATCACGGCGCCGGCTGTCCGCCTGGTGGAAGGTCAGGACGTCCCGGGTGACCGCGCCGCCGGTCACCTCCCCGAAGGGATGCGGCAACTTCTCGCACAGCGCCCGGAACTCCTCGATCGACCGGGGAGGCCGGCCCTCCCCGTAGGTGGTGAGCCCCACGAGCCACTGATCGTCTTCGACGGGCTTGGCCAGGGCCACGGCCAGGCCGTCCGGCCCGGGCGGCAGCGTGAACCGGGCGCCCGTGAAGGACGGCTCTGCCCTGTGCCGACCGGTCCGCTCGAAAAGCGCCGTCGCGTAGTGGGCTCCGGT
The DNA here is from genome assembly GCF_042891295.1 of Streptomyces sp. NPDC001902. NCBI lineage: Bacteria > Bacillati > Actinomycetota > Actinomycetes > Kitasatosporales > Streptomycetaceae > Streptomyces > Streptomyces sp. NPDC001902. The sequence continues at coordinate 66,015 of NZ_JBIATA010000041.1, forward strand.
CTGCACCCGCTGCAGCCGGGGCCTGTCGAAGCCCGCCTGCTCGACCCAGTCCGAGGACTTGGAGGCGCGCCCCATCGCGTCCACCACGAAGTCGGCGGGCAGGGCGCCGGCGACACCGCCGACGACGTACCGCACGGCGTCCACCGCACCGTTGTCGCCGTACTCCAGGCCCGTGGCCTGTGCTGCCATGGTCCGCACGTTGGGCAGGGCCAGGACCCGGCTGCGGATGCGCGACTCGAGGAAGGGCCGGGTACAGAAGAGGAACTCGATGTCTCCCGTGCGGAGTTGCTCCCTGCCGTCGACGTACATGGTCATGCGCTGGGGGCCGAGCAGGACGCCGCCCAGTTCCCGCGCCTCCCGCGTGAATCCCGGCAGCCACCGTTCCAGTTGTACGAGCCCGGCGGCCTGCAACCCGTGCACCTGATGGTCGTGGGGCACGCCCGCACGAGGGCGTCCCTCCGCATTCGTCTCGTCCCGCTCGACGATCACAACGGTCCGGGCGTGGTCCGCGAGGACCCGGGCCGCCAGAAGGCCGGCGACACTGCCACCCAACACACACGCTGTGTCGAACAGCATGGGGGGATGCTCGGGCACGTCCGACCTGACGATCCTGTCGTACACGGTCATGGGCGAGACAGCCACACATTCTCCTTGGCCCCCGATGGCGACGCGCACCATCCTTGGGCTTCTCTCAGTGGTCGGCCTGCGCTCGGCCGAACGATCTCTGCGCGAGCTACGGTCGCGACCATCCACCTGGGAACAGACACTCCGTCAAATGGATTGAGGACAGGGCCTTTTGTCTTCGAACTGCGAACGCGCGTCGGAGCGTACGGCAAGCTGCTTGATGCGGCAAGCATATGGGTGACCCGCGCGGGCGGTGGGCCCGCCGGGGTCCCTGACGCACCCCCCGCAGCGGGGTGGCCCGGCGCTTGAGCCGGCGCATCCCGCAACGATGGCAACGCATATGACGGCCCAACCAGCCACACCCACCACCTACTTGACGAGTCAAGCTGACTCATGGTTACTTGACGCCGCAACGACTGCGCGGCCTCGCCGCCCCTTCCCCCTCTCATCACGGCCGGAACTCCCGGCGACCCACGCATGCGGCGACCCCGCATGCGCGATCCCGCGATTTCGCACAGGAGCGAGAATTGGCAACCCCCGAGCAGTACAAGAGCGGTGCACTGTACGTCCGTTCCACCGAGGGACCCGTCAAGTGGGTGGCCGGCGACGAGTACACCATCAAGGTCAGCAGCAAGGAGACCGACGGCCGGCTCGGCTTCGTCGTCGCCACCGTGCCCCCGGGCAACGGACCGATAGCGCATCTCCACGAGCACAACGACGAGGCGTTCTACGTCCTCGAGGGCGAGCTGGAGTTCCTGGACGGCGAGAACACCTTCGTCGCCTCGGCGGGTGACTTCGTCTTCGTTCCGCGTGGCGTGCGGCACCGGTTCAAGAACATCAGCGACCGCGAGGCCAAGATGGCATTCTTCTTCACCCCGGGCGGCCCCGAGAACTTCTTCCTCGACTTCGGGGACGACCCGCTGCCCGGGCACTCGCCGCGCCTGTGGACGCCGGAGGATTTCACTCCGGAAATGATCGCGGTCAACGAGGCCATGGGGAACATCGTCCTCCCCGAATAACGGGTCCGGCCCCGCGGCCGGATGCGACAGCCGTCCGAGGCCACCACGACCCATGCCCCTCCGCCCCACCAGCGGGGACGGGGTCAGACGACCCATGCCGCAGCTGCGACGCAGGGGCATTTGACGCATGCGGCAGCCCCGGCACCACTGCCACAGTGTGCTGGGCAGCGGACGAGGCCTCTGACCTGCACTGACCCCTGCCCTGATCACCCTGCGCATTCCGTGGCACCCGGTGGCACCCGCCGGGTGCCACCGCAGACGGACCCGTATGCCACCGGACCGCCGGCCCACGCGCAGGGCCATGCCCGACACGGGCCGCGTCACCCCCTCCCGGGATGCCAGGCGGCCGCACAAGGAAGAGACAATGGCTCCACTCGTCAACGAACCCATGGCCGATACGCGCGACATGTACATGGCCCATACTGCGCTGCGCCGCGAGTTCAGGCTGCTTCCCGACCTCATCCGGTCCGTCGCGCCGGGCGACACCCGGCGCGCGGAGGTCGTCGGTGCCCACGCGGCGCTGGTGTGCCGGGTCCTGCACACGCACCACGAGGGCGAGGACCTGCTGCTGTGGCCCAAGCTGGCCGAGCGCGCCGGCGTGGATGCGGAGGCCATCGTGCCGACGATGGAGCAGCAGCACCACGCCATCGACGCACTGCACGGCGAGGTGACCGGACTGCTCGGGGGATGGCGTTCCACCGGGCGGGGAGGCGAGGAGCTCGCGGACGCGTTCGAGCGGCTGTTGACCGTGCTCGTCCGGCACATGGCACTGGAGGAGAAGGAGATCCTGCCGCTGGCCGCGAAGTACGTGACCGCGGCGGAATGGCACCAGCTCGGCGAGCACGGGATGGCGAGCACACCGAAGAAGGACCTGCCGCTCGTCTTCGGCATGGCGATGTACGAGGGCGATCCTGAGACCATCAAGGCGGTGCTGGCGACGGCCCCGCTGCCCGTCCGGCTGATCGTCCCCGTCCTGGGACGCCGCCGGTACGCGTCCCACGCCCGGCAGGTCCACGGAACGGTCAGGCCGGCGCGCGTCGGTTCCTGACGCACCCGACGGTTCCCCGGCCGGGACCGGGGCGCCAGGACCGAGGCACGGCCTCGGCCCTGGCGCCGGCCCGGGGGCCATGCACATGCGGGCGGAAGGGTTCGCTCTCCTTGCCGGACCCCTCTCCCGCCGAATACGACGGCACAATCCCGCCCTATTCCGACTCCATTCGGCATGGGATTCGCGCAGGTGAATCAATTGTGACATTTCTCTCAATGTGCATTCCGCGTGCATATCGCCCTGTGTGACAAATGTCCCAATGGCGGGAATTCGTGTTTGCGGATGTCCCCACAATGTCTGCGGGTGTCCCGCACTCCCCGCCGGAAGGGCCGCCGACGGCCCCGGCAGGACCCTACGGTGGCCGCGATGGGGGTTCCCCGAGTGGGCCGCGCGTGACGCGGAAAGCGTCGCCCGGGCCCCGGGGAACCGGGCAACTCCTCACAGTTCGCGAGGACATCGTGATCGAAGCATTCTGCACGGACATCCAACCGCCCGCCGAGAGGGACGAGTACTGGAGGGACGCCGTACGCAGGGCGTTCACCCGCCTGGAGATCCGCACCCAGGGAGCGGCCGA